>DKKJ01000415.1 GCA_002455175.1 Opitutaceae bacterium UBA6669 | reverse complement strand
AGATGGATCGAGCGGAGTGGTGTTGCTCGAAGCTTATCGCCTCCCGTAACCCCTCAGCCGAAGTCCTTTATCTTAGCCTCGAGCAAGGGAGTGCATCCTGCTCGGGGCTTTTTTTCGTCCTCAATTGCACGCCGTCTGGACATGGCTGGCGCTCGCTTTCGCTGAGGCCGGCTTTACATCTTGAACGATGAGCTCAGCTGAAAAACGGCGCTAACGATCGCATAGGCGATGAATCCTACGAAAATAAAAACGCTCATCAAAACGCCGCTGGCGATAATTCGAGTAAAGATATTCAGCTGCTGAGAAATGCGAACCTGGTAGGCGGCGGCGATCTTCTTCAGCGCTGGCACGATGTTGCCGGTATTTTCTCCCACGGCCAGTTGGTCGAGAACAAGATCCGGGAAGCACTGCGTACGAGAAAGCGCTATGGAGAGGGATTCACCTTCCAGCACTCGGCTGATTGCGTCTTCAAACGCATGGAAGTGCACTCGGTTTTTGATCTGCCGCGACGTCATTCGGAGGGCTTCGGCTGTGGTGATTCCGTTTTCCAAAAGAACACTCAAAGTCTGAGATATCGACAGGACGGTTTGTGAAATGGCGAACGGGCCGATCAGTGGGAGGGTCAGGAGAGCGCGGTCGCTCGCAACCCGACCCGCCTCAGATTTGTACCACCGCCAAAGGGCGATCACGATAAAGACCAGCGCTCCGATAACAAAGAGCCCGTAGTGAAGAAGGAAGTTGGACGTATTGACCAGCAGCGCGGTGGATGGCGGCAGTTCGCCGCCCAGAGAGGTGAGCAGCGTCTGCAGTTTCGGCAGAAGGAAAAACAGGAAGAACAGGATCACGCCCACGGCGACCACCATCATGAAGATCGGGTAGGCGAGAGCAGAGAGAAGTTGGCGACGTAGCTCACGTTGCTCAGTGAGGTGAGCGATGAGGCGCTTGAGCACGTCGTTCAACGAGCCCGTCGCTTCCCCGGCTTGGATCAGATTGATGATAGAAGAGTCGAAAACCGCGGGAAACGAGAGCATTGCGGTGGAGAGAGACGCTCCTTCACCGATACGCTCCCAGAGTCCTCCTGCGAGGTTGCGGAGTTGTGGCTCCTTCACGCGAATCGAAAGCAGGCGAATCGCTTCCCCGGCGGAGAGTCCAGAGGAAGTCAGATCTTCAAGAGCGACAAGAAAGGGAAGGCGTTCCCGCCGACTGGGATCTTTAGCCGAGGGGCGCCGACGGGCAGCGTTGGGAAGTTCTCGTGCCTGCCGTTCCGCTTCGGCCGAGCGGACGCGAGGTTTAGCTGAGGCAGACTTACGGGTGGTGCTCGAGCTATCTTCGTCGACGCGCACGGGCGAGAGACCGCGTGCGGCGAGTAAGCGTAGTGCTTCCTTACGCGAGGCGGCCTCAATTGTGGAGGACGTGGAGGCTCCCGAACGATCGCGAGCCGTGTAAGTGAAGCGGGCCATGGGCGACGCGCTTAGCCCGCCTTCTCCGTGACTGTGACGACGCGTAGCACCTCATCGAGCGTCGTGTACCCATCGCGAACCTTTTCCCAGCCACTCTGCTCCAGTGTTCTCATCCCTTGGCGGCGAGCACATTGGGTGAGGGCGCGGGTGCTTTCGCGTTTGAGCACCAGATCATGCAATTCATCGCTAGGCTTAAGGATTTCAAAAATCCCGATACGACCCCGGTAGCCGGTGCCTCGACAACGGTCGCAACCGACCGGAGCTTTAAGGGAATGGATCAGGTCGGCCTCTGCTGGATCTAGACCCAAAATCGCCAGGCTGTCGCGTAGTTTTGTTTTAGCTACTGGCACCGGTTTGGAGCAATCTCCGCAGAGGCGGCGAACCAAGCGTTGGGCAATGACGAGCTCGATGGCCGAAGCCACCAGGAACGGTTCAATTCCCATGTCGACGAGACGGGTGATGGCTCCCGGCGCATCGTTCGTGTGGAGCGTCGAGAATACCAAGTGACCCGTGAGTGAGGCGCGAATGGCGATATCAGCGGTTTCGCGATCACGAATTTCCCCCACCATGATAACATCTGGGTCCTGGCGAAGAACATGACGGAGCGCTCCGGCGAAGGTGAGACCGATTTCTGGCCGAACCTGCATCTGATTCACGCCGGGAACTTCGTATTCGATGGGATCCTCGATGGTGACAATGCGCAGGTCGGTGGAATTGATTTTCCGAAGGAATGCGTTCAGCGAGGTGGATTTCCCTGAACCGGTCGGGCCAGTTACCAGAATGATGCCGTGAGGGTAGTCGAGGACATGTGAAATCTGGTGCTGCTCGTCGGCGGACATTCCGAGACGTTCCATCGTGTAGGCTTCCTTCTTCTGGTTGAGAAGACGGAGTGAAATGGATTCCGCGTAAATTGTCGGAATGGTCGAGACACGAATGTCGAGCGTGGAGCCGGCGGCTTTGAAGTTGATACGCCCGTCCTGCGGCAACCGCTTTTCGGAGATATTCAACCGCGCCATAATCTTCAACCGCGAGATGATCGCGTCCTGGAAACGAAGCAGGTTTTCCGGAACCGGCACGGGCACGAGAAGACCGTCTACCCGGTAGCGAATGCGGAGCTGGCCTTCCTGTGGCTCAAAGTGAATGTCGGTCGCGCTGTCGGCGACGGCCTGGGTGATTACATCTGTCACGAACCTCACCACTGCTGCATCCTCATCAACCTCCGCTTCTGCCTGTGCTTGAGTCAGAGTTTCGGGTGCTAAATAGCCTTCATCACCATCGTCGAGCGATCCCGAGCCCACGCCGAAGTTTTCGATAATCAGCTGTTGCACCCGTTCAGGAACGGCTAGATGCCAGATCAACGGACGCACGGTGAACGTCCGTAACCAATCGATCATCGTGTCATCCGGCGGCCATGCTGAGGCCAGATGCAGTGGCGTATCGGGACCTACTTCATCTTGGGTAGGGGTGCCGCCCGAAACGAAAAGAATGGGGATCACCTGATAGTCGTGAACGAGGCGTGCCGGGAGGATTCCGCGCGCACCTGGATCGGTTTCCAAATTAGTAGCGACCGTCAGACCGCTGGCGACCGCCATGGCCGCGAGCGCTTCTGATTCCCCGATACCTAGAGCGGCGGCCAACAACGTCAGACGCTGACTGCGAGGTGCCTCCTGTAGCGCCTGTTTTTGTTCAGGCGTGACTTTTTCAGCGAGGGAAGCAGGAAGGGTGTCTTTGGTGGCCGAGAGCGTGGGCATGGTGGCGATGCCTAGAGAGCGAAGCAGGAAGGCTCGGTTTTATTTGGGGCGTCGGAGAGAAGGCCCGGACGCGGGCTTGGCAGCCTTCTCCTCTGCTTTTTCAGGCTCCGGACTCAGATTGGTGGGTGGGACCGCTGTTTGGTAGTCGAGGGATTTGCGAACTGCCTCTGGGTTTGATGTGGCCTGCATCTTAATCAAAGCATCGCTCGTCGTGTCTTCAATGCTGCGAATCACGTGTGGCCGAATGAAGACCATCAACTCGGTTCGCTTGTTGTTCGTGGAGCGGGGGCCCAAAAGATCGCCAATAATCGGAATGGGTCCGAGGCGGCTCCGAGATTTATTTATGGTACTGCTTTGGTAGGCGCCAAGAGCCACGATTTCTTTATCCCCGACATTCAGAAATGATTTGGCTTCACGCTTGTTGACCGTGGGCTGGCGCAGGCCATCACCCAACTCGACATTAGCGCCGAAAGCGTTGAAGGTTTGAGAGATTTCCAACTGAACCGTGCCATCGGCGCCGATCAGCGGAGTAATTTTCATGCTGATACCGGCTTCTTGCTGCTGAATGCTCGAGCGAAGTGCCGAGGGATTGGTACCCGTACCGGTACCGATCGTATCCAGAGTTTGGATTTGTCCGAAGGTTGGGCGTGACTCACCGACAAAAATCTCCGCTTCTTTATTGTGCGTTGTGGCGAGCGTGGTGTTGGCGAGAATCGTCACGTTAGACTTTACGCTATGTGCGGTGAGGGAGATAATTCCCGCGAGGTCATAACCACCGCCCTCCGGTCTCGTCACGGTGGCAAAACCGGAGATGCCCGAGGAATCAGTGGAGGCACCACCGACAGCCATTCCAGGCGTCGCGCCGGCGAATCCGACTAGTTTATTGCCTTCGATCTTCAGTCCTAAGGCGCTAATGCCAGTGGTGTTGTCGTTTTCCGCCGACACCTCAGCGACCACCACCTCGATGCGAACCTGAGCGAGAAGGATGTCGAGCTTGTTGACCAACTCGGTGATCAGCTGGATGTCTCCCACCGTACCGGAGATAATCACGGCATTGGAACGCTCATCGGGCAAAATAGTCAGCAGGCTGCTGAACTCGTTACTAGGCTCGGCGAGTGCACCGGCGAGGGTAAGAGTGTTGGTTGTCTGAACCGGAGCCGGGGCAGCCGGAGCAGGCTGAGGTCCGGTTGTGCCGGGCAGTTGACTAGCTCGCACGGATTGCTGGCCGCTCTTGGACGCGGCTTGGGTTTGACCGGTCACCAAATTCGTCAACAGCGTCGCCACCTCCTTGGCATTCGCGTGCTTGAGATGGAGAACCTCATTCTTGGTGGTAGGGTCGGCCTTGATATCGAGCGATTTGATCAGATCGTCGAAAAAGGCGTGCTGACGCGGGTCGGCAATCAACACGATCTGATTCGTGCGGTCGTCCGCGGAGTAACTCGTGGCGGTACCAAGCTGGTTCTGAACCGTACCTTGCAGGATAGTGCGAAGTTGATTCACCAAAACCGAAGCCTTTGAATAGCTCAGCGAGTAAAACTTGGGTTTGAGGTTGGCCGTGATCGGTTTGTCCATCTGGCCCAGCAGGGCNNGACGGAATCGGTGATGAAGACCGAGTTGGACTTATCAAAAATGATCGGGCCGCCTAGTTGCGGATTGAGAAACTGGGTGAGTTGAGGGCCAAACTCAGTGGCCCGCAGGAACTCCAGTTGGAAAAGCTTGGCCATGATTACGCCGCTGGGAGGCAGATCTGAGGCGCGTCCTTCCAGCATGCGCGGCGATTCTGTCCGCACATTCGGCAGGGGCACCACCTTAAGCATGTTGTTCCCCAGGGGAGTGAGGCCGATCTGATTCGTGCTGAGAAGCGACTCCAGCATGGTGATCACTTCGGACTTGGGCATGGGTCGCGAAGTGACGAAATAAAGGGTCGCCGTCGGGAGAGCGGCCGGGCGAATGATCGTCCGTCCTGTCCACTGCTCGAGGAGTTGCAGGACCGCTTTTAGGCTCACGTCCGGAAGCTTCATCGACTCGATCATCTGGTCGCCGTCGGGAATGCCGGCGGCCAGCGACGCCGGTTGCGTCGCGGACGCTGGCGAGGGAGTGGCTTGAGGATACGCTACGGACGCAGTGGCCAGGCCGGCGAGAAACGAAAGACGCAACTTCATGCAATCAGAGAGTGTGTTCAGCCATCGGATAGCGGGCAGGAAAGTAAAGTAAAGGAGTTGAGCCAAAGCCAGTCGCTTGTCAGCAGCATTAGCAAGGGCACAATTCTGAGATATGCTTTGAGGTCAAAAGTTGCGGCGAGTTCTCCCTTGATCGCATCTTTCCAAGTATCCACTTNNTGGATCCACCTGGGGCGAGAGCCACGGTCCTGGCATCGGCGTCGTTATTGACGGGTGCCCGCCTCGCTTGCCGATCACGGCAGAAGAGATTCAGGTTGAACTGGATCGTCGCCGCCCCGGCCAAAGTGACATTGTCACTCCGCGAAAGGAATCTGACCAGGTCGAAATCCTTTCGGGAGTCTATCAAGGTCGGACAACGGGCACACCATTGGCGTTGTGGGTGCGCAATACGGACCAGCGGTCGAGCGCCTACTCTGAAATGGCCGATAAATTTCGTCCCTCGCACGCTGACTTTACGTATCAGAATAAGTTTGGGATTCGCGACCCCAACGGCGGTGGACGGAGTTCTGCGCGGGAAACGGTGGGACGCGTGGCTGCGGGAGCGATCGCCAAAAAGATCTTGAGCGAAGCAACGGTGAAAGGTGCCCGAGCCGAAGTGATGATTCGTGCGTTCATCACCCAAATTCACGATATTTTTATGCCTGCAGAGGCGGCACTGACCTTTCCTACACTGGCTGATGTGGAGCAAACCGCAGTGCGGTGTCCCCATCGCCCGACCGCGGAGGCAATGATCGAACGGATAAAGGCGGTGCGTAGCGAAGGCGATTCTGTGGGCGGAGTCATCGAGTGCCGCGTGCGCGGGGTGCCCGTGGGTTTGGGTGAGCCGGTATTTGATCGTCTCGAAGCAGATTTGGCGAAGGCCATGTTGTCTCTTCCGGCAACCAAGGGGTTCGAAGTCGGTAGTGGTTTTTCAGGTACGCGCCTGCGTGGTTCCGAGCATAACGACGTATTTGAAAATCGTGCGGGGAAAATACGGACCGTCACGAACCATAGTGGCGGAACGCAAGGGGGCATTAGCAATGGCGAGGAGATTGTTTTTAGTGTCGCTTTCAAGCCCACCGCGACGATCTTGCAAAAGCAGTCCACGGTCGATGTTCAAGGGCAGCCTACTGAACTGATGGGCAAAGGTCGCCATGACCCCTGTGTGGTTCCTCGCGCGGTTCCTATTGTGGAAGCGATGACCGCGCTGGTTCTGCTGGATCACTGGATGCGCCACCTCGCTCAGAACGAGTCTTTCGCGTTCTGATCTTTAACTCCCTAACGACCTTATATCCGTTCCTACCTGATGACTACGTTCGCGAGACCTCTTGTTTATATCGTCCTAGGGACCCCCGGTTCTGGGCGTCGCGACGTTTTGGCAGATCTGATAGCAGACGGTCTGGGCGCGGAGGAACGCTCATTGACCTTTCTCAGCGATGCGGAACAACCAAGCTCGGCGGACGCCCGCCTCGGGGAGATTCGTCGCTGGAAGTGGGTTGAAGACTCCATTGAAGCAGAGATCCCTTCGATCTTGGAAGATTCTTCCGAGGCGTCGGACGCAGATGTCCGCTACTCGCATGTATTTTTTGTCACCGATGGAAGCCTCAGTCCGGTTGATCAGATAGAAGCGTTGACCCGCTGGATTGCTGCGCTGGATGCAGAGTTTGCGCGGGTCATTACGGTGGTGGATTGCACGCTCGCTAGCCAACATCACGAACTTCTTCCTTGGTTCGATGCGTGTATCCACTTTAGCGATGTGGTCCTTCTCTCACGGCGCGAGGGAGTGGAGAATAAATGGATGAGCGACTTTCAGAACCGGTATCGGGATAAGTTCATTCCCGCGCTTTTCGAGTTCGTNNGGTGCTTGAACCGCAGGCACGTCGTATGAGCCACGTTTTCGATGAAGATGCAGACTGGACCGTGGCTCGCAGCCTTGCGCCGGAAGCAGAAATCGATTTTGGGGATGAGGACGATGAACTGGACGGTGAAGAAAGCCCGGAGGGCAACGATGGGGGTGACTCGGACAAGGAATCGTATTTCGAACGACGTCAGAACGGGCATCGCGTAATCGAGCTGCCNNAGATCGCGCCTATCGTCTCCTCGCCAGAACGCTTCGCGATGGTGGGGTGGTCGGTGTTCCCACCGAAACTGTCTATGGATTGGCGGCTCATGCCTTGGACGAAGGGGCATGTGAGAAGATCTTCCTGGTAAAGGGTCGTCCTACGAGCGATCCGCTGATTGTTCATGTGCGCTCATTGCAGGACGCAGAAAAGCTGGCCATGTTCAGCGACCAGGNNTTTGGCCGGGACCCCTCACGATCGTGTTACCCAAGCGGCCGCACGTGCCAGGCATTGTGACCGCGGGGCTCGATTCGGTAGCCGTGCGTGTCCCCCGACATCCCGTGTTTCGAGCCTTGCTCAAAGTCTGTGGCTTACCTCTGGCGGCACCCAGTGCTAACCTTTTTGGATACATCAGTCCGACTACGGCTCAGCATGTGCAAGCAGGGTTGGGCGACCGGATCCCGTACATCCTGGATGGCGGGAGTTCACGTATCGGGGTAGAATCCACGATTCTCGATGCGCGCGATCCGAATCGGTTGCGAATTCTTCGTCCGGGGGTGATCACTGCAGAAGCGATTTCTCGTACCGTTCGAGAAGGGGGCGGGAAGCCGGTGGCAAAATCACTGAGTTGGCCTCGCTCTAAAAAGGCCCAACCGGGCGAAGCGCAAGTTGCTCCCGGTATGCTTACCCGCCACTACAGTCCAGCGACTCCGCTGCACCTCGTAGGACGAATTACCTCTCGCCAGGTGCGCTCAGCCTCAGAACAAGCGGGATGGCTGTTCTATAGCCGTCCGGTAGAGATTCCAGAGGGGGTCTCCCGTCGCGATGTTTTTTGGCTATGCGAAAAAGGGAAACCCGAGCAGGCCGCCCGGCGGCTTTTCGGACTACTGCGTCGGCTGGATGCCGCCGGCTATGCACGAATCGTAGCGNNAGAGTGCACCCCCCTCGCTGCTTGCAGACGCAATCAACGATCGGCTCAAGCGAGCGGCAGCCAAAGCGGGATAACCGACGATTGGTGGCGGTCAGGCGCGCAGACCGTAGACTGCGCGCCGAGGGGCGTGCCGATTACTTCGTCGCGGCAACTGCAGCCACAAAGGCTTTGGCCCTGGCGGTAATTGCGGCCCAATTCTTTTCTTTGAGCGATTTGGCGTCCACGAGCGAGCTGCCGGCGGCGGTGGCAAAAGCACCCGCTTTGAGGAACTCACCCACGTTTTCAGCGTTCACTCCGCCGGTTGGGACCAACTCGATTTGCGGGAGCGGAGCTTTGACGGACTTGATGTAGGCGGGCCCGAAAAATTCGGCGGGAAACNNCGCGTCTGCACCGGCTTCCCAGGCATTGACGATTTCCGTGGGGGTGAAGGCGCCGCAGAAAATCGGAACACTGTAGCGTCGGCAGAGCGTGATCACGTCTGTGCGGAGGGCGGGGGTAACGATGAACTTAGCACCGGCGAGAATGCCCGCACGGGCGGTTTCCGAGTCAAGTACCGTTCCCAAGCCAAACAGAAAGTCGGGAAGCTCAGCACTGGCCTTCTCCAGCATCCGGATGGCCCCTGGAGTGGTCATGGTCAGCTCGATGCTGGTCAGACCGCCCTCTGCCAGGGCTTTGGCGCAGTCGAGGAGGCCGTCAGGAGATTCAGCGCGAATCAACGCTACGACCTTTTCAGTCCGGATTTTGGAGAGGATGGCTTCTTTTTTCATGGAATCAGCATCTTCCTAGCCGGTGCCTGCGGAAGGGGGAATCTCTTTCTTTCCGAAGCGTCTGATCAGCCTCGACCTTATCAACCACAGCTGGGCGGGCGCGGGAGCAACCTGCCCTCACGTCAACCGACGTGAGGGCAGAGCAAACGGCTGGCTCAGTTGTAGGGCGTGCGTACCGGGGGCCTTACGTTATCAGGCAGGGCCTTGATGTGACCGTTTACGACCTCCAGGCGTTGCTTTACGTAGGAGCTGATAGCAATGACATCCGCGCCAATGCCGATCACGCGGTAGCCCTCGTCTACAAGTTCTGCCAAAGGGGCGATCAGTCCGGCGGTCATCGCAAATTTGCCATTCTTTTTGCACGCGGCGGCTACCCGTTTGCGAGCGGCAACCACTTCGGGATGATCCAGCTGGCCGGCTTTGCCAATCCGGTGACTAAAGTCGCCGGGACCAAAAAGAATTCCGTCAAATCCAGGGACCGCGGCGATCTTCTCCACATTTTCGAGCGCTTCTGGCGACTCGATCTGGAAGATNNTTGGAATGCTGCAAGTATTCGTCCATCGGAATGAGACAGAACTGCCCGTCGATATTCCCTCCATCGAGAGCGCGTTTGCCGAGCGGGTGAAAACGCACCCATTCGACGATCTGGCGCGCTTCGTCTTCGCTGGCAACATGCGGAACGATGATCCCGGTGGCGTCAGCTTCCAGGGGGCGAATGTAGTCGCTGTAGCTGCCACGACCGACGCGAACGAGCGTGTCGATGCCATGGACGCGGGCAGCACGGATTTGTCCCTCGAGCGCGAGCCAGTCATTAGGGACGTGCTCAGTGCACAGCCAGACGGCATCGACGCCGCAAAGACCAGCGATCTCAATCACCCTGGGATCAGAGAGATTGATCTTAAGCACCGTGGGAAGGTGGTTCTCGCGAAGGAGTTTGAGCACTCGGCTCGGACGTAATTTCATAGCGGAAAACAAGGGTGCCCTCGGGAACGATGGGCGGTGTACATCAGATCTCGGAGAGCAGGACCTCACGCCCGCCTTCGTCGCGACTCCGAATTCCGGCGATGACCAACTGCATGAGTTCGACGGTTTCCTCGAAGGGAAAGGGATAAATTCCTGTGCGGAGATATTGAACAAAGGCCTCCAACTGCGTTTTAAACGCGTAGTAGGAATCTGAGGACGCGAGCTGGGCTCTACCTGCAGTGCCACAGAGCTGCAGGCAGCCGAAACTGCCGTACATATCGGCAGAGGCTACGACGATCACGTCCGCGCCACAGCGGTGCTTCAAATGGACGATATTGCGTTCTCGCGTACCGGTGTTGCGTGCAGAGATGAACCCTGGGCCAAGAATCGGATAAACCGCTTCCAAGGCATGAATGCCGTAAGTCTCCCAAGCCTTGGGCGTGGTAATTGAAACGAAGCGCAAGTCGCCGAGGTCCCGCGTCGAAATTCGATACGGGGCGAACTCTTTGGTGTACCGCATGCTGCTCGACGACATGATGGGTTTCCCTTCGGCGACCCACGTCTTGAATGTGCGCAAGTCTGGCGCGTTGTCGGTGAGCGGCTTGTCGATAAAAACTGGGAGTCCGGCTTCGATGAAGGGACGCGCGCGTTCCACATGCTCACTGCCGATATCCGTCGCTACCACGACCGCGTCCACCTGACCAATTACGTCCGTGGGTGAGCTCACGACGTGAGGAATCAGAGAACATTTCGCAACATGCTCAGCAGTGAATCCTCCTTCACCGATACAGCAGATATGGGTGACCTTTACCCCGGGAATGCCGACAGTTTCGGGAGGCTGTTTATTCAAGTACTGAGGAATGCCTGGATAGGGGCACTCCTTAGTCATGGCTTCACGGTTGTATCCGTTGAAGATGGCACTCCAAGAGTAGGGGTGTCCATTGCCGGGGGTGCTCCCCAGCATTGCTAGGCGGATATTGTTGGGATCTTTGACCAGGCTCATGCAGTCGTCCAGGTGGGCTACTCGACGTTAAGCGTCAGTTTTCCGGTCCGGTACTCATCATACCACACCTTGAGAACATCCTCGGTGNNTTGTTTAATCAGTTCAGGGAGCCAGCGTTTTCCAAAGCGAACATGTTGGGTCTCGTCGGCAATGTCGTAGCGCACGAACTGTTCGCTCAGTTGATCGCCTGATTGTTGATGCGCTTCGACGCGCCGGTGGCGGTAGGGGAAAGCGTGGACTTCATTCCCCATCGTCAGCAGGCAGTACTGCATGACCGGAGGAAACTGGCTGCGCCATTTGTAGATGTGCAGGTACTGGGGCGACTTAAAGGGATCCATTTTGTGGACACGCATCCATTCGTATCCCATCAAGCAATGGCGGACTTCGTCGTAGAGATGACGGGCCGTGTCGTATTGAAATTCCCAAGGCATCCCGTGGGTTTCAAACATGANNGACGAGCGCAACCGTTTCCGCCGCCAACATTTCCGTGGAATAGCGTTCGAACTCTTCCACTGTGTGGCCCACGTAGTCTTCCTCCCCGGGCATCTGGGCTGGATCGGCCGCAAGTTCCGAGAAGCGTTCATCGCGTCGAGCTTCGCGAGGTGCCACAAACGGTGCCCGAGAAGCGGGAGCAACTGGAGGTGTTACCGGCCGTTCTTGGAGTCCACTCACCCCACCTGCGTGCGCGAGGAGTTGAGTGATATAACCCTGCCACTCACGTGCGGCTGCAGTGACTTGCCCGGAAGCCTCAGCTTCCGCTAGGAGAGGCTCCACCCGTTCAATCTGCCCTCGAAGGTCAATCAACGCGTGCTTGATTGCGTGAACGCTCGGGAGATCGCTGTTGGGGAAGGTGGCCGTTTCGTGCGTGGCTTACGCTTCGATCAAGCTGGGGACCACCACGCGGTAGAGGGCGAGGCACAAGCCAAACTCGTCGGGAGCATGGAGCATCTCGCTCATCACCGTCACTAGCGTACTATCCGACGGTTTTTGGAAAGCGGGTGATTGGATCTCACGAAGGCGCAGGTAGAATGCGTTCACGTGGAGAGAGTTTTCCCACAGTGTACGTGACGTCTCACATTTGAGCTCGAACCGCGCAATGCGTGGAAGCCAGCCAGCAAGAATCCGCATAGTCTCGTGCTGGACGAAGCGGTAGCGGTTAAGCAGGCGTCGATTGGCATCGATATCGATGGCATCGGCTGGGGAAGTAGGGACGACGCGGGAAGAAAGAAAGGCCTGGGAAAGGTCGTTTCCGTTGGAGGCGGGGGNNGACGGTTTCATACGGCTAAAAGGGCTGAGGCGAACTAAGCGGTAAGGGAATCACAGTGGACTCGCGCGCCGAGTTCGGCGGACGCAAGAGACGCTAGGTTGAAACGAAGCGTCCGAGCGGCGGCCTCGACGCTGCAAAGGGAATTGGATTTGCCTTCAATCATATCCAAGAACGCATTGGCCTGAATCACAAAGGGCGTGTCTCGTTCGAGAGGAGCGACTTCGCGCCATTGCCACGAAGAATCGCCTAGCCGATAGGTGCCCCAACGCTTGAGGTGAGATTCCACGCGAAGGCTCCCTTGGGCTGTGTTGAATTGGATGACGGATTCGTTGGGCGCCTGGAATTGGTTTAAGGAGTAAGATACCATCGTTTGACCATTCCGTGTGCTGATGTGGACGGTATCCTCAACCGATACTTCGGGAAGGGCCTGATGGTCGCAGTCGCAGAGAACGCTGTCGGTAGGCCCGACCACACTCTCAATCCAATTAGCGGTGTGAGTAAGCGCGTCTTGGATCGCGCCACCGCCCATCTTTCGATCGCGATAGTAGGTCTTCGCGTAGTGAACGGCATGGGCGGGCCGACAGGTGGGGAAGTGTTGTCCAGCCATGGTCGTGACTTGCAGAACGGGGCCAAGTTCACCTTGCCGCAGAAAATCCCGCACCTGATTCATAATGGGATAGGAGTGCAAAATATAGGCAACGGCGGCCTTCTTCTGCATCCGATCGCGCGTGGCTAGCAGGCTGTCGACATCCTCAAGGGAGACAGAGAGAGGCTTTTCGATCAAAACATGGCTTCCAGAGGCAAGTGCCTCAATTGCCATGGGAATGTGGAACTGTGCCGGTGTGCAGATGACAACGGCATCAAACGTTTCCGACGTGAGGGCTTTTTTCCAATCAGAACGCGTTTCCACCCCATAGGTTTTGGCCATGTTCTCCAAAAGAACCGGGGAGGTATCGCAGGCGGTCAACCGGGCGCGGCCGGTCGATTGAAAACAGCGCAAATGGCGCTCGCCTATACTGCCGCATCCAATAATCAAAACAGCGTGCATGAGAGAATGAGGTCGATTGATTCAAACGAAGACGGGACGTGCCTGGTTCAAGATGGAGGCGTGGGTCTGAATCGACCTTAATTTGCTATTGTCTTTGGTGTATACATTCGTATTAACGTCCTGCTCATGAAAAGTGTCAACACAGATATCGCCTACGATTACATTCGGAAAAGGATCTTGAGCGGCGAGTTTCCGCCCGGACATCCCTTGCTGACCGAAGTGCTTGCGCGGGATATTAAGGTCAGTCGAACGCCAGTCAGGGACGCTCTTCGGAAGTTGGAGACAGATGGGTTGGTCAGTATTCGTGCTCATTTAGGCGCTAACGTTAAGAAGATGGAGTTGAAGGAGTTCAGCGAGATGTGTGATCTCCGACTTGCCTTGGAAAGCCATGCGGCCGGACTGGCTGCGAGAAACCACACCGAAAGCGATCTCCGAGAAATTCAGTTCGCCCTGACGGCGATGAAGCGCTTGACGGAGCAGATCGCGCGCGATGCCAGCGAACAGCCCCTTTTGGCAGAGTTGATCCATGAGGATGTGCGCTTTCACATTGCCGTGATGACGGCGGCGAAGAACGACCTGATGAAGAAAGAGATTTTGCGTCTCCATCTTATCAACCGCGTCGTCTCGGGCACGTCGATGGACAAACAGCCTGTTCCCAAGGTTGAGGCCGATGCCCGCCGTCAGAGCGTCCTCGAGAAGCACCAGGACATTTACACGGCGATTGCTGCGTCTGATCCGGCCGCAGCCAAGCGGGAGATGGAGTTTCATCTCCAGGAAATGATCGACCACAGCCTGTTGCTGATGACCCGCGTGGAAAGTGGAGTGATCGCGCGGGAGTTATCACCGGAAGAGCTGGCTTACAGTTCGTAGTGTGGGACGTCAGTAGAAGGTTAGTTTCCATAACTGTATTTCTTTGTATGCAGTTTGGCGACCGATTGGTCTGCCGGTTAGGTAGGCTTTGGCTGTCGAGGTCGGCGGTCTAAGCGACGCGTTTCATGTCCGCTGAAAGATTTTTTCGCAGTGCGGGGACCTCACCACTTTGAAAGTATCCCACTGACGCCGCGGTCAGATGATGAATCACCCGTAGCGTGGGAGAGCGGTAGTGAATAAATGGCGTGTAGAGGGAGACCGTTTCCAGGCGATGGAACAACGCCACGAGTTCTGATTGATGGGGCAACGTCACCCCATGGTGAAGCAGTGCCGTCGTTACCATTGTCATAGGAACTGGTGCGAGGACGATGACACCTTGCTGACCTTTCCAGGCTCGTGCGAGTCGTCGACAGGAGACGAGAAGTGAGTTTCGATCGAGCTTTGTCGGGTGAATGAACAACGTAACCGGCGACTTCCTCCATGACTGGCAGGCCGTACGAAAGGTATCGACTGCGGTGGCGATCCCCACGGAGTCGACCTGAGCGTGAACAAAGTGCAGCTGGGAAATTCCGCGTTGCAAAAGATGAAATACAGCATGACGCACCGCGCTGGTCTGATCGACATTCACATAAGGTAAGGGAATGCCATGAGCGACTTCACCCAGTACGATGGTGGCGTGTTTCCGTTCCGCGAAGAGGCGTTGATAAGTCGATGGAACTGACGCCAGTAGAAAAAGCTCCTGTGCCTGCGGACTGCGCTCCGCGAGTTCTCGGAGGCGGGAGGGACGGCAGATTTCCCAACGCACCGCGATCCCTCGAGGACGCAGGCGCTCTTGCATGAGACTAAACGTTTCTACGAATGCATGTCGTTCGTACCCAGCGAAGGTAAGGGCGCGCACAGCCTGAGGAATCTCACGTGTCGTGCGGCTCTGCTGGTCCGAGCGCCGCACGACAGTTGCACCTCTTGGCGTGATGCGGATGAGACCCTGGTGTTGAAGCGTGTGAAGTGTGGCATCAAGGGTCCGACGACTGACACCCAACTGATGGCTCCAGATTCTGCTGGGGGGAAGGGGATCGTCCAACTCACCCCGGGCGAGAGCATGGCGTAGGTGTTCGGCTAACTGATGAGACTTACTCTGCAAAACAAGCGGCGATACCGCCGAAGAAAGAGGCCTTTGCCGGGGCTGCTTTTCCTGTCGAAGAAGCGGCGCGGACTTTTTGAACATGAGCTTTCTTCGGCGGCCTGACCAGCGGTCTAGGCTTTTGTGGTCGATGCAATCCCGCGTTTCTCTAGCTGTGCCTTCAAGCTGTCCATGTAAGCTTGGTGCTTTTGTTCGTCGCGTCGCGTTGAGGCTCCGAAACAAAACGTCGCGACTGCTCTACGGTGTCGATTTACGCGATTGGTTTCTGTCCAATGAATAGTTGCACTCGAATGCGCAACGGCCTCACCCGGTTGCAGCTCAATCGGAACAGCGTCGACGGTCTTGGGATCAAAGTCGACGGGTCCCTGGCTGAAACCCAAGACGCCACTGGCGCCGTGAGGTTTAATTCCCAGCTTATGGGATCCACGGGCATACCACATGCATCCATTCTGACGATCGACGGGATCCATCGCGATCCAGATACCGCCGGCGATGTCGGGCGTGCGGTTCCAATAATACCCGTCTTGGTGCGCCGGTGTGGCGTTGGTATCGTACGGCAGTTTGTCGAACCATTCAAGCCCCTGTGGAACGGCGCGGTCGCGCATAAGGTGGGATTGAATCGCGATGTGCGGTCCCTCGGCCATGAACTTGGCAAACCAAGGATCGTGACGATTTAATGACTGCATTTTCCGGAGCGTGTCCGGTTTGGAATAGTCGTCAAAAAATGCCTGGTCTTTTGGGAGTGTTGGCACGACCTCACGCACATAGCGATCAAGGTTAGCTTGAAGTTCTTTGAACTGGTCCGGCGTGAAAAGGTTCCGGATGATGACGAAACCGTCTGCTTCATACTGCTCGCGCAGCTTATCGAGATCCGATGTTGAACTCATAGGAGAAGAGAGATGACCACTTCCGATCTCACCATGAGATCTGGGAGCATCCGGACTTTTGCTTGCGCTCATGGGCGTCTCAAGGGAGTTCACTTGGCCTCATTTTTAAGCCAAAGTAGCGAAATAAAAAGCGCGCCACAAGTTTCCTCTATCGGGCGCGCCGTGATTTTGTTAGTGAACGGCTTTCAGGGAGATGTCCACGGTTCGTCCATAAGTGGAGCGACCCTGTCCACTGCGCCAATCGCCCAGATCGTAGGCGAGGTAGATCTGATTGTCGGTGGGGGTTTCTTCGATGGCCGTATAGTGCGTCGTGCGGACGCCAGAGTTAAGGCGAACCACGTGGTCCCAGGTTTTTCCGTCGTCCAAACTGATCGCCAGATAGTTCCCGTTCCAAGGGTGCTCAGCGCGTGGCCAGCAGGCGCGAGGTGGCACGCGTACTCCGAAGGTGGCCACGATTATACCGCTACGTAGGACAAGAAGATCGGGATCCACGACGGCGCCAATCAACTCGACGGGATTATTGTCGATGGGACGTCCTTGCTTATCGAGCGCACCTCGGAACATCTCCACCCACTTTTCTGTACGATACACGTCTAAGTCGGCGAACACACGAGGGTACGCCGGTACCCAGGTTTTGCCTTCGTCATCAGAGTAGGTTTCCCGTAATTCACGTCCTGTGCGCATCTGGCAAAGTAAGCGCCCCGCCAGAGGGCCTTTACGGATACGTTCGAGCACCGCTTCCCCATAGCCCTCAGTTCCGATGTCGGGTCCTACGGCCACTGTCGAAACGAGATTCCAGGTGCGACCCCGATCCGGCGAGCGCACGAGGAAGACCCGCGTCTTTTTCATCGTCGGCATATAGCCGGAACGGGCTTCATCACCTTTAAACCAGCCGTAAAGGGTGGTGAGGAGATCGCCATTGGGTAATTCGATGATCCGTCGATGAGCTCGAGCAGCTTGGTAAGGGCGGCCTGCATCGTCGGAGGATCCTGAATACACGACGCCAGGGAGATGGAACACCGCTTCGATCGGGCCTTCGAGCGTCTTCCAATCATCTCTCGAGAGGTAGATTTGCCCCAGTCCAATCTCGGGTGTGGGCCCTGGCGTGACGAATGTGTCCAATGCGAGGATCAAGCCATCGCGGAGTTGGATCGCACCGCCTTCCATGTTGAGACCGTTTTCTCCCGGAGTCAGCGGTAGGCGTTTCCAGTTTTTTCCCTCATCTCGGGAGATGTAAGTGCCCATCGCCCAATTTGACGCTTGGCGATTCGACGGGAAGGGTCTTTCGGGCATCTGCGACTGGACCACACGAGCGCCGGTCTTGGTAACTAGCATAGAGGGCTGAAGTCCCCCTGGGATGATCAGTTGCTCGGGTCCAAATTTCAGACTGACACGGCGGTTCTGCTGCAGCGTCTCAGGATGGTTGTTGGCCTTAACGGCTACCGGGACATTGTAAGGATCAATCGGCTTGGCCGAATCCGCTGCAGCCAGCGTTGACGAGATGACCGACGTGAGGAGAAAACCAGCGACTGCCTGTGACAGGAGAGGTTGTATCATAAAATAAGTGACTAGGGTGTGCGCCCGGCTCGCGACCAGAGCTTACGCAGATCGCTCTGCTCCGTTAGGACGTCTTTCCAGGTATCACTAAAACAGCTTAGTCCATATGCCGGTGCGGCGTTACCCAACTCCGGGACGGCTAGAACGGGTGTCTGAGTGGGCTGACGCTTGAGGTAGCGGAAAAGTGAATCGGCGTAGACGAGCCAGTCGCGGTACTCGGGCGTGCGGCGCCCAGCGTTATTGAGCACAGGAATTTGGCAATGGTGCCCATTGAAAGGACGGAGATGAAACTGCGTGGCTGCGGCAAGAAGTTCTACGGGTTCACGCAGGTTTTCCCAGAACGTGTCGCGGGCAAGGTGTCGAACCACAGCGAAATGGGAGTGATCAAGGCAGAGTGGGAGCGTCTCACCCGTTTTTTCGAAATAAGCGCGACACAGGGCAACGGTGACCTCGGGCGTTTCTGTGAACGTGTTACGGTGCGTTTCGATCGCGAAAGGGAGGCCGATTTCTTTGGCCATGTCGCGAATGTAGATCGCCAGTTTGACCATGTCCTCAAGTTTGGAGTCGTAGTCCCCCAGTTGGACGTCAAAAGCAAAGGCCTTGAGCGCTTGGATCGCCTTCAGGGCAGGAGCGACTTTTTGAGTTTCAGCCAAGCTGGTGATGGCGAGGTAGCGAAGATCGCCACGCTCTTCCAAGCTAGGAAGTGGAGGTGACATCACCCCCTGAAAACCCGCGGCGCGGACCCTTGCGAACTTTTTTTCCCAAGACAGTTCCCGAGCCTTACTCGGATATTGCCGAAGCGACCAGAGTGTCGCGAAGAGGTGCAAGGGGCGGTCGGTGGGAGCGGGAGCGTTTTTGGAGCGGGTCATGAATGGAAAGAGGTCGGAGATCGACGACAGGCGCTGCGTTTATCAGGGGTTTGTCAAAGCATGAATGGGAAAGGGGAGGGAAAGCGTGAGGAAAACGGGAAACAAAAAAGGCAGGCAACACGCCACGTGCTGCCTGCCTTGCGAACAACAACAAATTAGAATCGATAGGTGGCGGAAGCCGAGACCGTCAGGGGAGGGCTGGGGTCGACGAAATAGGCGTTTTGAGCGCCTGCCGCGTAGGCTTCGTNNTGGCGCGGAAGAGCCATTTCTTGCGCCACTCGTACGAGGCAAAGAGGTTGACGAGATTTCCCGCTTCGGGTTCGACGAACGCGATTGGGGTTGCCGTCACATAAGCCGCACCGGTTGAAAGTGTGCGTCCAGCGATGCGCGAGTAACCTGCACCGATATTCAAGCCCTGTAGGGGCGCGTTTTGGAAAGAGTAACGCGCCCACAGACTAACTTGATTCGTGTAGGAGTTGGGAACGCGCGCGTTGGCCTGATCCCGGACGGTGCCTTTGTAATACGTACCCACCAATTGGAGACCACGAACAGGCTCGAAAGCCAGGTCGAAGTCGAAGCCCTTTTGCGTGGTCGAACCGATCGGGGCCAAATAGCTGATCCCGTCGGGACGGATGCCTGCGAAGAATGCCTGATTGGTCAACTCAAGTTTGAAGACCGAGAAGGTCGAAGAGAGCCGTCCGTCGAGATAGGATGTTTTGAAACCCACTTCACGACCGGTGCCTTCTGCGGGCGGGAGCACGTTGAGATTGATGTCACGATTGTTCGTCGGCGAGAAGGTCGTCGACTCCATCGCATAGAGAGCCAGATCCTTGGTAACATTGAAAACCACTCCGAGACGGTGGAGGTTGTCGATGCCATCGACGGGGATTCCCATGGCACGTGTGGCAGTGTTCGTGATGTTGTTGATCTTGATTTTGCTTCGGGTGATGCCGGCAACCAAGGTCAAGCGGTCTTTGATCACATCCAATGTCTGCTGAACGTAAGCGTTACCACGGTAGGTAGTGCCTTGAGAGCCGGGGTTCGCTGCGAAGAACTGACTGAGCGACGGTGGGGTGATGAGGTCGAGCCGAGGGTTGCTCATCGAGACCGTAACAGATGGGAAGACACTGGCGGGGAAGCCGATGATGCGGCTCTTGCCTACTTCGTCACTGTAACTGACACCGAAGGCCGTTTGCGTGTCGAATCCAGCCAGGGTGTATTTTCCATTCATGTCGAACTGGGCGATGGAAAAGTCGAGCTTCTGGTCATTCTTACGCGCGTTGAACGTCATGGTTTGATTCACAAAGTTCACGCCGCCTGACGGAAACACGACGACGCCTAGACGCGAGAACCACCAGCGCGTGGCGGAAATTTTGGCTTCCCAATTATCGTTGATTTTTTGAATCCCGATCAAGCGGACGCCACGACGATAGAAGGTCTCCATCGTGCCTTTGACAAAATAAGCCTCATCGCGACCAGCGCCGGTATAGAGTTCTCCTGAAGGGGTGACGAAGCTGTTAGCGTTGGGGATATGTTCGAGGTGTTGGTAGTCATATCCCAGTCGGATGATGGTGTTCTTCCACTTTAACTGAAGGGTGGGATGGAACATATCGCGATCGTCCTTCACGTTCTTGAAGTAATCGCCGCCTTTTTGGGTGCCGATCGCCACTCGGTAGCTGAGCGTGGCGTCTCCTAGCGTATAGAGATTGCTGGTGAAATCGCCCTCGGCCCGCATTAGCCCGTGCTGGTCTGCTTTAACTGTAACTGAATACTTCGATTGGCCCGTCGGGAACTTAGAGGTGGTCAAGACCGTACCGCCGAGTGACGCGTTCAGGTACAGCGTCGCGGCTGGGCCGCGCATCACGGTGTAGGAATCAAGATTGATATTGTCGAGGTACGGCGCGCCGTCCGGCATTTCGTCCAACAGCGGATAACCAATGCGGGTGCCACGCATGGCGAAGGACTCACCAACGAAGAAGTTGGAGACCCCAGCGAATTGGAGAATGTTGGAGGACTCGATTGCGCCCATGTCGTCAATCAAGTCGCGTGTGACCAATGTCACCGCTTGGGGGATACGCATCAGGCTTTCATTGGTTTTGAAACCCGTGGCTGCGTTGCTGGAGGTGTACCCCTTTCCCTGCGTCGATGTCGTGATGAATTTTGACAGAAGGATGGGCTGTTCTTCTTCAGTCTGGGCAGGTGCCGGTGGCGCGGTTTGGGCAAAGGTAGCGGAGGAAGCCGCAGCAATTGCGGCACAGACCGCGACCAATTTGGGCCTGCAGAGTCCTGGCATTCTCGATGTGATCATAGGTTAGGTTGGTGGGGAAAATCTGTATGCAAAGTTATACAGCAGAAACCGTGCGCAGCTTCCGACAAGAAAGATCGGCGTTTGTAGGCGGGTCGATAGCGTCTGCGGCCGAATAGGTTACGATGGACGAAGCCCATGGATTTTATCGCCTTAAGACGCCCGGCCAGTAGGTGCTCACGATCGCAAAAAAACTTCAGTATGAGGAAAATAGAGCCATCAGGGTTCATTCTCCAGGGATGGAGGCTTCATGAGTGAAGTCACATCCGATTGGGTTATGGAAGGGGTTCCGGCTTATGGCTGAACGGGGTATTCAGGGGTAAACAGAACGACGGGCTCACTGTCTGGCGTATATGAAGGTATACAGAGGCTTCAACGTCCAGCACGAACAGGTATTGCTGATTGTAACCGCACTGACACGAGACAGTTATTCGAAAAATTCCCGAGAACCCGCACGACCTCTTAGCGGCGCATTTTGCCCGAGGTCGGTACGCCTAACCTAAGGGATGTCACCTTCCGCAGAGATGTGCGGGTGAGGGCTCATTCCTCGCTGTGCTGGTTTCGCCAGATCACAAACGCTCTTTTTCGTTTTCGTCTNNGAGAAGACGGAGGCTCGGTCAGATTAATCAGGTTGGCCATTGCTCGGAACGGACGAAGCATCCATACGCCCTGGGGCATCGGCCCATGGGTACCGGCAGCCTCGGGCAACAATTTCAAAAGGACCAGCAACGCCACACAGACAAGGATCAAGGCGACGAAAAACAGTTTGAACACCAGGATGTTGACCGACGGGAGTTGGCCGTCGCCTTTCAGAAACAAGCCCCAAATGACGGGCGAACAGCCGCCGATGAAGGTGATGACTGCGCCGTGAATGGAAACAGGGAGTGCCCGGTCTTTTTCAGGCAAAATTTTGGCCAAGTAATTAAGGTTGGCTGACGTCCAGCACCCTGAGGCTACACCTTGCAGAAAATAGAGCGCGACTAGGGCAGGCATCCAGCTTTGCTTCGCGTAGAGGAGCGTGATCCAACCTAGAGCGATCAAACCGTGACTGATGTAGGAGATCCGGAAAAAGGGTTTGGCGCCGATTCGATCCATTTGAGAACGCATATAGGCATTCGCAGCAATCAGGCCGAAGTAGGTCATCATGGTAAGAATCATGATGTGGGCCGCAGTTAGTCCCGCGGAAACTTTCAGGTAGAACGCGACGAAGGGCGCGATCGGAGTGATGGCGGCAAACAACGGCACTGAGAGCCACAGGNNCATGAATGCGCCGAAGACAGCGATCGAATAGAGAACGATGAAGGCGTGGTACGCGGGTAAGAGAAAGAATAGGGTGGCGTACAGAAAGAGCGATCCAACGATGGCGATTCCCGACGTCATTTGATCCGTGGCCCAATATCGACCTCGAATGGTTTCTGGGATGAGCTGATACAGCCAGGTGGTGAGTGCTGCCGTGCCGACCGCCCGCGTCAGGCTGTAAATGAACGTGCTAATCGCCATCGCGTAGATCATCCACGGGACGGGTTGCGTGGGGGCAAGAATCGCGAGAATGATCGGGACGAGCAGGCACCACCCGCGTGCACTCCACCCGGCCATCGTCAATCGTTTGAAACCTAGATGAGGCAGGAATGCCGTTGCCAAAACCTGAATGGGCGTGAGTAGAAACGTCCAAGAGAAGACCAGGCCCACCTCGAACGAACTGGCTCCCAGCTGTTGCATGAACAGCACCGTCGGAGTACCGATCGCCACCTGCCAATTAAGCGCATTGAAAAAAGCGAAGTGAAGCCCACGCCGGTACGGGTAGAGCTCGGGATCGCTTTTTTTGTCAGGGAAGAGCATGACGGAAGACAGGAAACAAAAACGGCTAACCTAAAATCGCAGCCGACTATTGGTTTCGAGGCAAGCGGATGTCGGTCGATAGCCGCAGCCGCTGATTTTTCGATTCTAAGGACCCTTGGACACCAATCAGGCAAGACGAGCAAATTCAGTGGCTCGCAGGACGGACCCCGCCCGTTGTTCCAGTTCCCCTTGCTCCAGGAGGCGAGCAATCTCACCCAAAGTTTCGTCAACGCCAGTGAGAAACGATGAGCATCTCTCCTCGGTATGGGCGAACATCACGTAATGATAGGTGGAAGCGAGGAATCCTTTCTTGAGCAGACTGCGGATATACACGGTCTGCGCCGGGCGGCTGAGGCTGCCTAGATCAAACGAAAGCGTAGGGGTGGAGGGCATACCTCCTACATTCAAGCGACAACTGGGATGACGAAGGCTAAGTGCACGCAGACCATTTTGAAGTTTCTCGCCGAGTTCCCAGACGCGTTCGAACACGCGGGTCCGCTGCATTTTTCGCAGCACCGCTAACGCTGNNGCCGAGCCCACGCCGTCCGTCCAGTAGCTCGACGAGATGAAGCTGCCTTGGGCGGAATCCATGATGGCCTCGCGACCCACCACTGTCCCAAAAGGGAGCCCGTTGCTAATCGCCTTCGCATAGACGGCGATATCGGGTTCAACACCAAGTCGACTCAGCGCTCCTGGGAATCCATAGCGGAGTCCACTGGTAACTTCATCAGCGATGAAAATCCCGCCAGCGGCGCGGCAGCGGGCGGCAACCTTTGTGATGAAATCGTCCTGAGGAAGTTGGGAACGCATGGGCTCCATGACGACAGCGGCGAGGTTATTTCCCACCTTGGCAAGCGCAGCTTCCAGGGAGGCCAAGTCGTTGTAACGAAATGGATAGGCTGTGCCTTTCAACTCGCGGGGAACTCCTTTAGGTTCCAAACCAGGCAAGAGGTGGCCGTTCAAAGCTTCAACATCGCCCAGATTGGCGGCGAGATACCAGTCTTGCCAGCCATGGTATCCACAGAAAACGACACCGCTTTTTCCAGTAGCGGCGCGGGCAATACGTACACTCATCGTCATGGCGTCCCCTCCGCCTCTGGCAAAGCGCACTTTTCCCGCCCAGGGATGGAGGGCGAGGAGGGTCTCAGCCAACTCGACTTCTTGTGGGTTTACTAAGCTGCAGTAGGATCCCAGCATGAGACGTCGCTGCACTGCCGTGGTCACATCAGGATCTGCATATCCCAAGACCACCGCACCCACGCCACCTACCCAATCGACGTAGCGACGATCTTCGAGGTCCCAGACATCACAGCCGGAACATCGCGAAAAGTACGCTGGCCATCGTTGCGCGTCGAACATTTCGGCACGCTTGGAAAGGAGTCCTGTGCCACCCGAGATGGAAGCGCGGGCGCGCTGCCACAATTCTGGGCCCGACTGACTTTGATCGAAGGAGGTGACGGTGTTGGGTGGTAGGTGAGGCGAGAGCGTCCTCAGAGCATTATTCCGAAAAATGTCCTCCACGTCTGAGGAGGTGAGTCCTGAGTCCTCGCATGCCTCGCGAAGACTTAGCAGTGACTCCACTCCCACGAGTGTCATTTCGGATTGGGTCGGCGAACTGTGTTCTGGTCGAATCAGATCGGGATGCAGCCAGAAGAAAAGTTCTCCTGTGGTGACACAACGTCCGCGCAGTTCGCTGACCGCAAAATCGGAACCCCACAAGATGCGTCGCGGGCCTAACGTTGCCAGAGCGGCACGAAAGGCATCGGCTTCGCAAATAGCCGACGTATCCACCACGACGTTATCGAGGCTCTCCAGGGCATGCAGGCCGTGTCTGGCGTTGCGGTAGGAAAAGCTTCGCCCGACGTGGGCGAGGATCAATCGAGTCTTGGGATAGGCGCGACAAAGCCGTTGCAGCGAGGCTTGATTGCGCACGTCTTCCATCGCGCCATCTCGAACGATGTGCAGCATGATCACCCCACGGGTTTCATGAGTGATCTCCCACATCCACTCGGGCACATACTCTTCCACGGACGCATTCATCGTATCAGGTCGTGCGGCGTAGCAATGGTACACCTTCAGACCGCAGAACTTTCCGCTTCGAAGAGATGCGGCGACGTCTTCAGGGTCGTCAGCCGGAGAGACGACACGGAGGCTGCGACTTAGAGCGGTCCCCCGAGTTTTGACCTCCTCTGCGACCCAGTCATTCATGGCCGCCCGATCCGCGGATTTTCGAGGCATGCCGAAGTACAGCCCGTGGATAGTCTGGGCGGGCATGATGCGTTGCAGGTAAGCGCGATGTTCATGGCAGCCCAAGACCGTTTTACCATTCAGGAAGGCCCATTCACCCGCGGGAAAGTGGGCTGAGTGGTAGGGGTGGGCGTGGATGTCATAAACCTCCGCGGGCACAAAGCCTTTGGTAGCGGCGACGGCGAGTTGCTGATCTCGCGGGGTGAGTGTTTCAACAAAGCTCATGGGAAAAGTGAAAAGAGGCGCAGCCTGCGTCACAGGGTGTGGCGACCCTGACGTAGGCTGGCACAGAAAAGGACGTCGTGTCCGAGCGATACACGCGGCACATCTATGTCCAAGAGGGCCATAGTTTCATTGAGTGAAATACTCGTTTCGCATGGTGAAACGAGGCGCAAGCACAATGAGCGGACTTTTTTGCGTTAAGGCAGAGGCGGTTCTCGCACTTTTCTTTTATGCGAGGTAACGGATAGGGTGGGAGGCGCCGAGGGCAGTGAGCGGAGCGGTGAAATCATGAAGATTTCTGCTTGCCGTGAACTTTTTCGCCCGCGTATTAGGACCTGCTCTGAAGGTT
>DKKJ01000098.1:3402-5877 GCA_002455175.1 Opitutaceae bacterium UBA6669 | reverse complement strand
CATCCTGCTCGCTGTAAAACGCATCGGACGGTGCGAGAAACGCTGCCGGTTGAAGCCCTGTGGTTTCCCGGTCTTTCCCTGGGGGATTATCACGATCTGATGAGTCCAAAACCGGGGTGGTTTTCGCGAGTGCGCGTTGATGATTTCGAGATGAGCACCTTACGTAATTAATATTTGGTGACACTCCGTTTAGGCGCATGTCTAGCTACTCATGGTCAATGAAGACTCTTCCCAACGAGGTGCGGCTGAAATGCTGTCACTTCTTTATGGTTACACGGTAGCCGACGCAGCGGGTGATCGCGTTGGGGTAGTCAGCGCACTTTGGACAGATGACCTACAGACGAGAGTTGCGCTGTTCGGAGTCCATGCCGACACGGGTACCGACCATGTCGTCCCTGCGGACAACTACGAGGTAAATCATCCCCGCAAGGAGGTGCGGCTCTCTCTTCTTCGACGCGCGATTGATGAGGCCCCGAAGTTTGTCGCGCCGGATAATTTTACGCCGGATGAGTATACACGTCTTCGCGACTATTATGGTATCCGGACTTCAGCAGCAGAGGAGTCGATTCAGCTGCCGCCGGTCTTCCCGTTGACAGCCAGCAACCTCATGGCGGTGGATGGACCGAGCGGGGTGGTGGCGGGCGAGAGTGCGGAGCAGGCGGGATTGCCGCCGTCCGATTACCCGCCAGCGCTCACTCTGCGGAAACTGGGGCGTCCTTTAAAAGAGGCCTCCGGTCGAGGCGCGAAGAAGTGGCTTTCCAGTCACTCTAAATGACCTTTTCGCTGGGCGGCTTCTCGGGTGAGCCGATCCAACGATCAATGAGGCTAGCGCATACCCAGCAAAGGAGCGCCCATGCCGTGCCGGCGGTCCACCCGGCGGCGACGTCCGTAGGGTAGTGAACGCCCAGGAACACTCGACTGAGGCCGATCAGAAACGTAATGAAGAAAGCTGTGGTGATGATCACGGTCTTGATCTTCAGGCTAGGCGTGGTGCGAGCGAGGAGCGCGCCAAGGGTGAGATAGACCACGGAGGAGAGCATGGAGTGGCCGCTCGGAAAACTTGCGGATGACTCTACCATCAGATGGGGGACCGCAGTGGGACGCTCGCGGCCAAAAAGTTCCTTCAAGAACATACTCAAGCCCAGTCCCCCCAGAGTGGCGACGACGACCAGGACCGCAGTTCGACGTCGTCCGGACAGTAATTCGAAGACAACCACGAAGAGTACGAGGAGGGAAAGCACGGTTGCGCCGCCGAGGGCGGTAATGTCTCGCGCGGAGTCAGGAAGCCAACTCGGCCCAATCGGCCGGGAAAGATCATCTGCATGCCGAAACGCGCGGAGNNATCAGCCAGCTCGGCAAATGTCCATAGAGACAGGCCGAAAAGGATGAGACTGCCGCTACCGACGAACCATCCCCACGGCGTGCGGGGTGAATGGGAGAGAAGAAAGCGGAGCATGGAGGACAGAGAATAGACCAAGAAAGCCGGGGCGAGTCACGGCATTTGACTTTTGTCCAATTCCAAAGCGAGGCTGGAGCGATGCACCTACCCCGGAATTTTGTTCGCTCCTTCTCCTGCCGGCTGCTGCTTGGCGGTATTTTGCTTTGCTCCACCTGGCTTTGCGCGGCTCCGCAGGCAGGGAGTGCTCAAGGGTATCTTCTGGTTGCCAATAAGGGCAGCCGTGCGCTCTCCATCGTCGATCCTCGGGAGGGGCGCGAGCTTGCCGCAATTCCCGAAGATGGAGTGACCGGGCACGAGGTCATTGCGTCACCGGATGGACGGCTCGCCTATGTGCCTATCTTCGGTAACGCTGGAGTAGGCAAGCCAGGTACGGACGGACAAATTATTCGAGTGATTGATTTGGAGAAACGGGCAATCGTCGCCACCATTGATTTTGGGAGGGGGATACGTCCCCATTGCCCGATGATTCATCCCAAGACAGGTGAATTGTACGTAACGACGGAAATTGAGGATTCTGTGTCCATCATCGATCCCAAGACGTTGAAAGTGATCGGTGCGATTCCCACGGGCAAACCTGAGGCACATATGCTCGCGCTTTCCTACGACGGGAAACGGGGATACACGGCTAATGTTGGCTCGGGTACAATCTCTGTTCTCNNTGCAGCGGGTCTCGGTTTCTCCTGATGATCGTTGGGTGATCACTGCGGATCAGACCGCGCTTCGGCTGGCGGTGATTGATGCAAAGACCAACACGGTGGCGAGTTCGATTGCACTTCCTGGAATTNNATTGGGTACGGCACGGCGTTCACACCCGATGGGAAGTGGCTCCTGGTCGCACTTCCTTCGATTCAAAAGGTAGGCTTCATCGATTGGAAAAAGAAAGTGCTCGTGGCAACGGTCGACGTACCGAAGTCCCCGCAGAATGTCCTCATGCGACCTGACGGTGCGCGGGCTTATGTTTCCTGTGATGCGAGTGCTCAGGTGGCCGAAATTGATGTGGCGAAGCAGTCAGTCAC
>DKKJ01000098.1:0-3364 GCA_002455175.1 Opitutaceae bacterium UBA6669 | reverse complement strand
TGCGCCGGCCACCCGCTAGTCGGTAGGTCGGCGTACGTACTGACTGCGTGCCATTGATGCGGGGATCAATAGCCAGAAAAGAAACGAACCGTGTCTTCTGCTTGGCAGAAAGTTCCCCTGCAGATCTGGAGGCGAGGCTGGTTTAAAACCAAAAAAAGANNCTCTTGGGTGAGGAAGTGATTTTTGACGGATTAGAACTTGTAGGTGTAGCTCAATTTACCGTTAAAGCCCGGCGCTTTGGTGATGAGTGTATTCGCAGCAAACACGGGATCGGCACCTAGGAAGTAGTCTTCATCCGTGATATTCTCCATCGCGAGGGTGATTTCCCAGGTGGGCTTCCGATAAAACAGCGATGCATTGACCACGACAGACGAATCAATCTTCAGGCTGTGATCAAAGTTGTGCCAGTAGCTGTCGCTCCAGACAGGACCGCCTGAGATGCCGAACCCATTGTCGAAGCTATAGATCGCGAAGAGTTTGATCTGCTGCTGCGGAGTGCCGGGATACTCCATATCCGGGTTCTGGGCAGGAGTCGCGTAAGGACCGTAGCCGGTTTGTGGCGGAATCCCAGAAAAGTTGTTCGGGAGAATTCCTGCATTGAGCGCCCATTGCTGTTCGGTAAGGGGAACGGTACGGAAGCCGAGAGGAGACTTACGTTCGACGATCTGGTTGTTGTAGGAGCCGATGAGCGAGAAGCTTTTGCTGGGTGCGTAGGAGAACTCGACTTCAACGCCGCGTCCTTCCAGGGGCTCAGCGTTATTGCTGCGTTCATCGAATGCGGTTTGCTCCCACTTGTAGGCAGAAAGGCTTGCGAACAGAGTATCTCGAATAAGCGCGGTTTTAACGCCTCCTTCATAGAGTTCGTTCTTGGAGAAGTTTCCTTTGCCGACAATCGCGCCGCCCTGCAAGGGGTCAAGGGCGGTGCCACGTTGGGCGGTCGCGAAAAGATTCACGCCCGGCGCCACGGTGAGCACGGGGCTGAAGCTCACGCTATAATAGTTCTTTTTGTCGGATACCTTTTGACGACGTGCGTCGGTCGCAGGGACCAGATCGACCTCGGATGGATACGACGTTTCGTAGGGAGCGTGTGCTAAGAGCAACGAGGTATAGGTAGTGAGCGCGGAGGTGATTTTGTTGGTGGCGTAACCAAACGCGCTGAATTGCCACAGTTTCGAGTCGGCATTGGCTCCGCCTTGTGCGGTGGGCGACCAGAAATTTTTCCCGTCGGGTCCACGCTGGGGTCCCGTGAGAATAATGGAGTTAGCGGAAATTACCCCTGACGAGATGTCGCGGCGACTGAAAGGTTCGTCGAAGAAATCCTGCAACATGTACGCATCCGTATAGCGTGCCGAAAGCCCGTAGGTGAGGTTCATCCCCGCAAGAACATCGAACGCCTGTGTTGCCGTGCCCTTGGCTTCGAGTACGAGCTGATCCGTGCTGATAGCGTAGCCGTATGTGGACAGTTTGTCCGTGCTGATGTAATCTAGGAGGAAGCTTCCTTTGAGTGCCATGTTGGCGTTTCGGTTGCTCTCCAGATCAAAGAAGTAGAGCAGGTTTTCCGAGTCTGCGTAGTCAGAGGAGTCGGAGAGGACGGTGCTGCCATCAATCTTTGTGGTGAAAACTTTCCCTCCTGCCGTGAAGTAGGCCGGTGTGTACAGGTATCCACTCGTAGACTGTGCCATACTCGCCAGCGTGGCCGCAGAAAAGCCCGAGTAGGCGGTTGCCCGTTGCGTGGGATCGGCGAGATTCAGCATCGCGCTCCTTTGGGACGCGGTGATGAAATTGCTGGAAACTCCTGCGTCCACAATCGAGGCTGGAACCACCAGCGCTGTGCTCGTGTAGATCGCGCCACGATTGGCGACGCCGTTCCAAGCCGAGCTCACGATACTCAGAGGCTCGCCGATGACATACTGACCGTTGTCGATCAGATTTTGAGTGGGGCGATTCCAACCGGCATTTTCGTTGGACTTGAAATTGAAGTATTCACCACCGGTGAAAACGGTCACGTCCTTGGCAACGCGAGACTTGATTGCTCCATAAAGAGAGATGAAGTCATTTCCAATCCGGTCGTAGTAAGAATCGGCCTGCTGGCCGGTCAGAGAGATGCGGTATGCGGCAGGTTTGCCGAAAAGCAAGGTGGGTCCACCGACGTCTGCTTGAACACGGTAGTGGTTATAGTCTCCGACCTCAACGCTGACCGAGCCCCGCTTTTTGTCGAAGTAGGGCGACTTCGGAATCAGGTTGGTGTAGCCACCAATTTGACTGGCGCCAAAGTGGGAAGGCGCGGGACCTTTGACGACGTCCATCGCTTCCACAGAACCGAAGGAGAGCGGCATTTCGTTCCGCTGCCAGGCGCGTTGAATCCCGTTAAAGTATACGCCACCTTTGGCTCCTCTCAGACTCGGAGAGCCGGGGACGCCGTAGTAGTTAGTCTGCTGCGTACCGGCACCGATTTTAGCCAGATCGGAAAAATCTTGAATGCCGATCTGACTCATCAGCTCGGGTGTCAATACGGTGACGGAACGAGGAACATCGAGAATCGATTGATTGCCAAACACCGAGAAGACCGGTCGCGATGTTGGCAGCACATCTCCCGAATCGGAGAGCGCGGATTCGCTGGCAATGAAGCGCTCGAGTTCGGTCACGGGCTCCGAATTGTTNNGGAACGCTTTGACCCGCGGCCGTAGACCACAGGGTGGCTGCGAGCGTCGACGTCGTCAGCAGGTTTCTTGAACGTAGGAAGGTTCGGTTCATGCTAGGAGTGGTGCCTCAAATTAGCACTGGTCATGCCACGGTATCAGCTAGTCCCGACTAGGAAAACTATTCATGGTGTGACATGCAGCAGTATCACCGACGTCGCCAACAAGTTGGGATACCGTGCCGGCGCTTTGATGCACCGATCGCACATCTTGATCCGCGTTCTTCGTTCAACCCATAGCCTGCATAAACCGGCTACCTCCCGCAATCGGAGGCACGCTGACAGCCCGATCAAGAGAGCTCGATGACCTTCGATTGTGACGGATCGTAGACGCGATCCTCAGTCCTTGAGCTCCGCAGGCAGCATTTCGAAGGCGACAAACTGCTCCAACGGAAGGGGCGATGGAAGCAGCTTGAGCTCCACCAACGTGTTGATTTGCTCCTGCAGGCGCTTGCGGGTAAGCTGACCGACTTTTTCACCTCGATCGGTATGCCCGGCGACAAGACGGTTTTCTGCTAAGGACTGGTGGCTGTACTGCAGAAAATCGCGAGGCATCTTATCATTGCGTTGCGAGATAAGTTCGAACGCAGGGGTCGGATCGCCGTGCATGAAGTCGTCCCATCCGCGTGTGGATGCGAGTACGAAGGCCTTGACCACTTCGGGCTG
>DKKJ01000006.1 GCA_002455175.1 Opitutaceae bacterium UBA6669 | reverse complement strand
GCACTTCAAACCTGAAACTATTCCTCTCCTTCGCCTTCAAGATCAAGTCGATGGACTTCATCAGCGGGAAAACTGCATGTCCTAACCCGTCCAGAGTCGTGATGCCGCGGCGAGTAACGATGTGGACGCGATCAAAGCGCGCCTGCTTATTCCTTACCTTCTCTTGGTGCCCTAGATCAATCCACTCTTGGCACTCGATAACCTGATAATCAACGGATCGACCGTCCCACGTAAGACAACGAGGAAATAGCTCGAGTAGCCGGCCGTCAGATGCGCGTACCGTCACAATCGCAACAGCCGACTCATAACCCACGCGAAGGAACGGCGCTGCCTTTTCGAGATCAACGCCGACCCAGTTCGGATCGACCTGTCCTGCGATAACGCGCGAGAAGTAGCGAAAGCCGGAATCAAGATCGCTATCGGAAGCGATGCGCACCGCGCTGGAGGTTTAAACTACATGCGCTGGGGAATCGACGTCGCACGTCGAGCTAGTTTAAAAAAGACAGACATCCTCAACGCTGCCAAATATCCACAACTCGTGCGGTTCATGAGTGTCCGAGGCGTTTAGGTGAGAGCGCACACTCCTAAAGCATCTCCCTTCAAATCGATTGCCTAGAAACGGACGAATTTTGATTATACCCTTTACTGTTGGCCGAAAACAAGTCTCTGAGAAGAAGAGTGCCCCCCCAGGATCCAGAGACAGCTCGCTGGCTCGCGCAGCAGGTTCAGCCCCATGAACCCATGCTCCGGGCTTGGTTGAAAAGCCGCTTTCCCGACCTCACGGAACTCGATGATATCGTCCAGGAAGCCTACGCCCGGATTATTGGTATGCGCGCCCGACGTGAAGTACGGCAACCCAAGGCATTCTTTTTTGCGACCGCGCGGAACCTCGCCCTCGATTTTTTCCGCCGGCGTCGAATATCCCGTGAAGATCTTTTAGGAGGATACGACGAATTATCCGTCTTAGATGAAGCAGAAGACGTTGCTGAGAATGTTTCCCGAAACCAAGAAATTGAAATCATGACCCAAGCGATCCTCTCTTTGCTGGAACGCTGTCGCCAGGTGATGACACTGAGAAACGTCTATTCACTTTCTCATAAGGATATTGCCGCTCAGCTTGGGATATCCGTGCGCACCGTGGAAGCTCAGGTAACCATAGGGATCCGGCGCTGCACCGAATTTGTCCGTCGTCACCTGTAAACCCTGTTTGTTCGTGTCCTTCCGCCCATCCAGCTCAGATCGGGAAGATGAGATCAGCCGTGACGCCGCGGCGTGGATCGCAAAACGCGGTCGCGGGCTTTCCCCTGCGGAGCAGGATGATTTGTTTCAGTGGCTAGCGCAGGATCCCCGTCACGGGGAATGGTTTGCACTCCATCAAAAGACTGACAATGCCCTCAAGCATCTGGTTCAGTGGCGTCCGGAACACGGCGCTCGTCCTAACCCCGACCTGCTCACTGAGCCTCGTCCCCCCGTTTCCTTTCCCAGGCGTGCTCTTTTATGGGGCTCGTGTACGTTGGCAGCAGCCGCGGGCTTAGCTTTTGCGCTCTATTTTGGTTCGACGGGACCTAGGCCCGAAGATGGGGCAGTGCAGATCGCGGCCAAAGGTCACCCTGAACCCATTTCGGTTTTGAGACGGGTGTTGGACGATGGCTCGATCGTCGATCTCAACCATGGAGCCGAGGTGGAGGTCCGATTCACCTCCACCGAACGTCGGGTAAAGCTTCTGCGCGGTGAAGCGCATTTTACGGTATCCAAGAACACACATTGGCCGTTCATCGTGGAGGCAAACCGCGTCAGTGTGCTGGCAGTGGGCACGGCTTTTTTTGTTCAGCTGCAGTCAGAGACGGTTGAGGTTCTTGTGACTGAAGGTCGTGTCAGTGTTGACCCGCTCGCAAAAGCTCGAACTCAGATGGCGGCTGAAGGCACCCGCGGACCGATGAGTGGTCTGGTTAAATACGCCAGCGACCTATCGATTAAACCAGCACTCGTGGTTGCGGGAGAGCGGGCGCTGGTGGCGCTAAATGATGAAAGCAGTGCGCCAAAAATCGGCGCGCTGACTCCAGCCGAACTCGATCGGTTCCGCGCCTGGCAACCGCGCAAACTGGAGTTCAGCGAGACCCCCCTCGCGCAGGTGGTGGCAGAGTTTAATCGCGACGATCGAGTCAGAATCACCATCGACGATCCGATCCTGGCTGCCCTGCCCATCGGCGCGACCCTCAGTTCCGATAACGTGGAGGGGTTTTTGCGTCTGCTAGAGTCGAGTTTTCGCGTCGACGTGGAGCGCAGGGCGAGTGGAGAGATTGTTTTGCGTCGAGCCTTTCGCCGCTAAACCCGCCTTCCGAAAGATTCTTTTACGGGGTCAGACAGGTCAGAACGTCTTGTTACTGCCTCACCCTACCATGTTAAACCCACCCCGGTTGCCTGCGTACCCTGCTGGCCGATGGATCGCCTTCAGTCGCTTTGCCGTGGCCGTGGTGGTGCTTCTGGCTTCCTCGCTGGCAGCTCAGGTGACAGGCGACAGAAAGGCTTTCGATGTTCCCGCTGGGGAAGCGCAGGATACCCTGAAAGTCTTCGCCCGTCAGGCGGGACAACAGCTGTTCTATCCGACAAACGAGGTCCGAGGCCTGCGCACCCGCGCGCTCCGTGGCAGACTCAGTATCCGCGATGGCCTCGACCGACTCCTCGACGGCACGGGGCTGAAAGCGACGGTCGATCAAAAAAGCGGGACCTTCGCTGTGGCCAGGGAGTTCGATGAACATAACCCGGCGCCGGCAACCGCGAATCCAGACACCAACCCTGACCGCGCTTCCGGTACGGTAACGGGACAAATCAGCAATGCCGCGACCACTGCCTTTCTCGAAGGCGCACGGGTGGGGGTGCGTGGCAGCAGCCTCTTTGTTTTAAGCGATCGGCAAGGTCGGTATCAAATAGCAGTGCCTTCCTCGACCTGGGTCCTCGAAATCACCTACACGGGGTTGGACGCTCAAACCGTTACCGTGAGCGTTCCTCCGGGCGCTCGTATCACCCAGGACGTGACACTCACCTCGAGTGTTTATCGACTTGCGACCGTCACGGTCGAGGGAGAGCGCGAGGGCAGCGCTCGATCCGTGACGCTGCAACGTCGCGCCACCAACGTGAAGAACGTCGTTTCCACCGACGCGTTCGGAAATATCGCCAATGGAAACGTGGGCGATTTTCTGCAGCGTTTACCGGGGATCACCGGCGTCTACATCGGCTCTGAGGTCGTGGGCGTTTCCATCCGCGGCCTGGCCCCGTCCCAGAATGCTGTCATGATGGATGGTGATCGTGTCGCCTCCTCGGATTCCGCTGGCACCGGGCGCGGCTTC
>DKKJ01000222.1:16013-16213 GCA_002455175.1 Opitutaceae bacterium UBA6669 | reverse complement strand
TTATTCTTGGCCTGCACTTCGACCCGAAAGGCCGCGTCCTCAAGACTAGCCTTGGCTGCGACCGCGCCCAATAAATTGATACGGAATCCCCCGCTAAGCATGGAACGTCCAAAAACCTCCTTTACGAGCGCAGCAGGCATAATTCCATAGCCGACTCGCTGACCTGCCATTCCATGAATCTTCGAAAAGGTGCGGGTGAT
>DKKJ01000222.1:0-16002 GCA_002455175.1 Opitutaceae bacterium UBA6669 | reverse complement strand
GCCCGCGCGCACCAGATCGACCAGAGTGTTGCTCTCGTAGTCATCCGAGTAGTCAAGATAAGCCTCATCGACCACGACGAGACACTTTTTCGCCATCTCGATGACAAAGGGACGAAGCTGAGCGCCCGGTAGAAGCGTCCCGGTCGGATTGTTCGGNNGTCTCTGCCGTGACCTTGCTCGCCATTGCGTCCAGATCGACGCTCAGCTTGGAGGTAAGCGGCACGTTCACCACCGTCGCGCCCTGACGCTTCATCGCCTCTGAGAAAAAGAAAAACGTGGGATTGGGAGCAATGACTTCTCCTTTTTTCGGACCGAGGTGATTGGCGAGGACTTCGAGCACATCGGCCGATCCAAAGCCCAGGGCAATTTGAGCCGGCTCCACCTTTTCGTGGGCTGCGATCGCCGCTGTCAGATCCGTGATTAGCTGATGGGGATAACGCATGATCGCTTCCGCCGATTGCATGATCCCCATCGTCGCCATTTGGCTCACGCCGTAGTTGCTCTCATTGGAACTCAACCGAATCGGTTCCGTGGAACGCACCGAACGATCCGTCTCATGCTGCGCACGTGCCGCTGGCACACCCATCTTTCCACCCACCGCCAAGGCCGCCAGCGCCCCCCCGTCACCTTAAGCCAGGACCGACGCTTAAGACCATCAACCAGAGGAGAAACCGACGCAGGAACAACCGAGTCGAGGGAGAATTTCATCCCTGCGACGCAGCAACTCTCCTGCCGCACGCCCTCGGAAGCCCGGCTCCTGAAAACAATTCATGTGTAGCGCAAGGGTTCCGCACTCACTCTCACTTTGGCTCCAAACTGACCCTTATCACCCAGCAAAACCCCTTTTCTCACCAACTCCGGTGGAGGGCTCTCTGTCGGGTCTGGTTTGAGATCGTTTGGATTGAGCTCGGAGTCCTGCTTTTAAGCAGTCCGAAAAGTCGATCTCCGCCTAAAGGCGGTACTCCAAANNACGGAGCGGGTCCCTCCACCAGGGTCAGAGCCTTCTCAAAATGCGAGGCGCATCCGGCAAGCGATCAACGTAACTCAGATTAAACGACATGACTGTCCAGCTTCGGATCGCTTTTCCCATTCACCCTCAGTGGAAATCATGCGACGTTTGCTCGGGGAGATCTGGGTCGGACAAGGCCTGAATGCGTTGGGCGCGGAGGTGGATGACCTTTCCGACGATCTGGAGGCGGCCGGAAATTTTGAGGGCGGACTCTTGGGTGATGAGCATGCGCTGCCGCTCAAATAACGCGGGCACCACCACGGCGTTGGCGATGCCGGTTTCGTCTTCCAGGCTGATGAACACAAAACCACTCGCAGTGCCGGGACGCTGGCGACAGATAACGGATCCAGCAATCGTCACCCACGTCCCGTTTTTTTGCTCTTTGAGGTCTGCCGCCCGGCAGACTCCGGGAAGTCNNGGTCCGGTGGTAACTCCCAATTCCGAAAAGTCGGTTTGCAGGCGTTCGGACAGCGTCATCGGGACCAACGGAGACTGTCCTGGCTCGGCCACGGCAAATTGATGGAAAAGACTTTCTTCTTCCGACCAGCCGGCCTCCACCTCCCACAGTGCGGCCCGTCGATGTGAGGCCCAGGTATTCAAGGCGCCCACCGATGCTAACGATCGGCGCTCCGCGGCGGAGAAGCTGGTTCGCCGGAGAAAATCATCCATGGAGGTAAAAGGCCGTTTCGCACGTTCCTGCAGGAGGACCTGCGCATTGGCTTCCTTGAGTCCTTTCACAAAACGCAGTCCGATCCGAATCGTCTTATCTTCTACGACGCTACAATTCCACTCGGACTCAAGTACGCTCACTGGCAGTACCACCAGATCATGCCGCTTGCCGTCCTGAAGCAATGTGGCCGGTGAATAGAAACCCATGGGCTGGTTATTCAGCAAGCTGGCATAAAATGCCGCAGGATGGTGCACCTTCATCCATGTACTGGCGTAGGCGAGCATCGCGAAACCGATCGCATGGGATTCAGGAAAGCCGTAAGCGGCGAAGGATTTCGCCGATTGCGTCACCTTTTGAACAACGACTTCGTTACGGCCCTNNTTTGGTAAATCCCATGGCTCGACGCAGTCCTTCTGCTTCCCCACCGGTATACCCCGCCAATGTAATGGAGAGCTCGAGCATCTGTTCCTGAAAGAGAATCACCCCGCGTGTACGCTGCAAAATCTCCCTCACATCGTCTTCTACACTGGGGTCAATATAGTCATCTTTCTCCAGTTCATCACGGCGCCGGATAAGTGGATGCACCAGCTTCCCCGTGATCGGTCCCGGACGCACAATTGCGACCTGCATCGCCAGGTCATACAAATTCTTGGGTTTGAACCGCGGCAGCGTCGCCATCTGCGCGCGGCTTTCGATTTGAAAAACTCCGATCGTATCCGCCGCTCGGATCTTCTCGTAGGTCTCAGCATCATCCTCAGGAATCTCATGCAAATCCCGCGGACCGCCTTTCTTCGCTACTAATTCTAACGAGTCTTGAATCACCGCCATCATCCCGAGTCCCAGGAAATCAATCTTTACAATGCCTAGGTTTTCGCAGTCCTCCTTGTCCCACTGACACACCGTCCGATCAGGCATGCTCGCATTCTCTAAAGGCACAACTTGCCCCAAGCTTCCCTGACAGATCACCATGCCGCCGGAATGCTGGCCCAGGTGACGCGGCATGCCTTCAATTTGCTCACAGAGGCGAGCGAGCGCAGACGCCCGTGGATGGCGGGAATTCACGCCGGCCATGCTCAGTTGCTTCTGCAATCCGAGTGTTTCCGGAAAATCTCCGTTGGCGTACAATCCCGAGAAACGGTCTAACGCGTCCTCTCCAAAACCAAGCACTTTGCCGATCTCACGCACCGAACTGCGCCCGCGATAACAGATCACATTCGCCGTCATCGCCGCGCCCAGACGTCCATACCGTCGATAGACCTCTTGAATCACTTTCTCACGTCGATCTCCACTCGGGAAATCCAGGTCGATGTCAGGCCAGGAAGGATTTCCATCCGCTCCCACGCGTCCTTCGCTGAGAAAGCGATCAAACAACAAGCGATGTTTGAGCGGATTGACCGCCGTGATTCCGAGGACGTAGCACACCGCACTGTTCGCGGCACTGCCCCGCCCTTGCACCAGGATTCCCTGCTCGCGCGCCCAACGGCAAATATCCCAGACGATCAAAAAATATCCGGAGAATCCCAGTTTTGAAATCAACGCCAACTCCCGGTCGATGGTGGTAAGACATTTCACATACGCTTCGTGGGAAGACTTCCCCACCAATCGCTGTCTCGCAGCTTCCAGCGTAATCTCATGCAAGTATTGATCCATCGGCACACCACCTGGTGTAGGAAATTCTGGAAACGTGTAGCCGAGTTTTTGCAGCGTGAACTCGAGTCGATTCTCCAGCCGCACACTTGCGGTCAATGCCTCCGGCAGATCACGAAACAACTCGTGCATGGTCTGCGCCGATTTGACCTGACGCTCGGCATTGATTTCCAAACGCCGGCCGGCCTCATCGAGCGTCGTATGCCAGCGCAGACAGGTAAAGACGTCAGCCGTCTCGCGATGAGCACCCATGGCGTAATTGACACCACCCGTAGCCAGCAGCGGTACGCCGGTAGCACGCGCGAGATCGACCAGAAAGGCATTTTCCCGCTCTTCCCCTCGCAGTCGGCGTCGCTGGATTTCGACATAGAGGCGATCATCGCCAAACACCTGTCGTAACTTTTCCATGACGCCTGCTACCGCTTGCGCTCCCTGCGTTCTCCACGCGTGGCGAATTGGGCCTTCTTCGTCACCCGTCAGCGCAATGAGTCCTTCCGCATGTTCCGCAATCTCTGCCCAGGTCGCAAAGCAGGGTCGTTTGCGCGCCTGAGGATCAGGCGGTGGATCGCCTGCTAACACACCGGGCGCCATCAAGCGTGGTGTCAGTTTGGTCGTAGTGATCAGCCGGCACAAATTCTGATAGCCCGTTCTGTTTTCCACGAGCAGCGGCAGCACTGTGCCGTCTTCCAAGGTGATTTCTGCACCTACCCGAGCTCGAAACTCATTCTGCCGCGCACATTGATAAAACCGGGGTGCACCATAAACGCCATCACGGTCCAGCAACGCCATGGCAGAAAGGTGCTGCTCTTTTGCCGCCTTGATCAGATCCTCAGGACCAGAAGCCCCTCGCAGAAAACTGAAGCTGCTCCGGGCGTGCAATTCGACATAGTCAGCCATAGCTGAGATTCTCCCGCTCGGTTTCCTCAGTCGTACATCCCATCAAGAAAATACCCACGTTCGGTTTCCATCAGGCGATAGATACCACCGTTAAGCAACTCGACGTCCCACTCTGTCCGCTTCCAAGATCGCTCCTGCTCCCACCAGTCGCCATTGCTATGCCACGGCCCTTCTGCATGAAGGATCTCTCCTTGAATTCCATCCGCCCAAACAAAGCTGGGTAGATCCTGAGTGAATTCCACGTTCACCGGTTTGGAGGGACGAAAGCGTCGCAGCGGTAATCCTATGATCGGATGCAGCGCAGGCGGGACTGGTGGCGGAATCACCGCGGGCGGGGGCTGTAGCTGGATCGCGTCGGGGCGGTGTGTTTCCAAACGGACGGGTGTACCGATTCGTTCGCCGCCCACGATTCCGGCTATGCGAGCCAACGTTTCCGCAAAGGCATGGGGGTCGCGCAGGCCTGTCTCAAAGAATCCCGGTTGTCGCACGGGCGCTCGTTGCGGCGTCAGAGTCAGCGAAAGCGCACAAATACAGGATTCCGTTCGCAACACATCCAACTGCGTGTGCAAGGCACGAAAGAGAATCGCCTCATCCGCCGTCGCTTCCGGTAGGCGCAGGGTGAGGTCGCATTGGGCTTCATTTTCAAGTGTCAACGTCAGCGCAATGTCCGTTGCCACTAACTGTGCCGCTTGCAACTCAATGGAAAACCGGCTGAGGAGTCGTTTGAGGATAAACAAAAGGGGCTCGAGCGTTTCGATCTCATGCTCGAATTCTGTTTTGGTCGAAAAGGTCGGGGACGTCGTCACCACATGCAAAGGCCGGAGCTGCCCGCCTGCTGCTCGTTGCCAGAGCGCCAGTCCTTCAGAACCCAATCGACGCACAACTTCCTCACAAGAAATGGCGGTGAGATCTCCCAGCGTTTTCAGTCCCCATTGACTCAATAGATGAGCAATCTTCTCGGAAGGAGAAGCCACCGACAAAGGGAGATCCTCCAAAAAGGCCGCCCCGTCTCTCACCTCCACCACCGCTCGAGCCCATTCATGGTCTTGCTCGGGAACTGGAGCCGCAACCGATCGGGCCGCGTACAAAGCGAGTAAGGGCGTTTCGGCGATGCCTGACGTAGTGGGCAATCCAAGTCCGGAAAGTTTTTCGACCGCAGCGAGGATCGCAGGCCGCGTGCGCTCTACGGTCGTTCCACGCAAATCGACGGTGCACACTCCTTTTTCCGTCTCCTCCACTGAGGGTGAAAGCGTCATTGCCACGACTTTCAAAGTCTCCTGCGCTTCCTGCTCTGCCGGTGTGTGAGGCGTACGAATGACCAACTGTCTGCACCGGGCCACCGCTTGTGGCGCGGTCATGCCCAAGAGAACACCCGACCTCTGCGCTAACGGGTTGAGGGCAATCACCAGGGACTTTTTGTTTTGTCCGGAAAAGAGTGCTGCCGGTCGCTGCAAGGCACCTGACTCCAAGCGAAGGACCGCGTTCAGCGAAAAATCGGCGATGTGCAAGACGACGAACATACCGGCCTCTTTATCCTGCCACGTGACACCGGCGTTGCCGTTGCAGATCGGGATCGCACTGCGCCAACAAGTGGTCGCGCTCATTCCGCAGCGCCGCTAAATCATAGCTCCGCGTGAGCGAAAATCGAAGTTGAGCACTCGGAATACACGGCTCCGCAGTCAACACCACCAAGGCGAGATCCCCTATTTCAACCGCACGCTGAAGCCGGTACCAAAATGTAGGCGGCGTGCGACTCCATTCACGCCGCAGATTCAAACGCATATCCAAAATCACCAGGGTAAGATTGGCATCGCGCACGAGAATATCCGTCACCGGCAACGCCGTCTGCATGCTCTCACAGCGCACCCAAACCACATGCGCCAAGGTATCCTCCGCATACGATGCTGGATCGAACTGATTGGCTGCATCCACCAACGCAACGCGCCAACGGGCTACGCGTGTAGCTAGTAAAAGTTGGCCAAGCAGGAGCGTGCAACCAANNCCGTGACTGCACCCAACGGAATTCCTCCCGCCACGGTATCCATCGTGCGGACTCCCGTCGTCAGACAACGATGACTGGTACGGGCAGCCTCTGGATAACGCTCGGCGAGCAATTGCCGAAGCGCAGCCAGCTTTTCTCCGGCATGGGCTGCAACAACGGTTCCATCGGCTACCATGAGTCGCCTTCTTCTTCGATGGGCTGCAGATTTCTAGCGAAGATTGCAGGGGCTAACGCTTTCCACATCCAATCAAGCCCACGAGTACCCCTTGAATGGTCAGACTCTCCGTCGGCACGAGATCACGATAGCGTTTGTTCTCCGCCTGCAAATAAGTGCCGCGCCGATCTTGCACGAGGCGTTTGAGCGTGGTTTCACCATCAATCAACGCGGCAACGATGTCGCCTGCCTTAGCCGGTTTTCGACGCAGAATGGCGACATCGCCATCCGCAATCTGGGCGTCGACCATCGAATCGCCCCGCACTTTAAGTGCGAGGAGGTCGCGCGTGTGCTTGAGTCCAAAATGAGTGGGATCGAAACGCACGTGATCACCCGTTGACGCCGCAGGCGTGTCGACAGGCAAACCAGCAGGGATTGTCCCATAAACCGGCACCGTAAAAAGGTATCCCTGTGACTCGCTCACTTTCGGCGCCCACGTGCGACCATCATCCGTCTGGCCCACAAAGCCTTTGCGAGCCAGCGCTTGCACATGCTTCATCGCTGGCTTGACGCTCGCGAATTGAAACTGGTCGCGAATTTCCCTCAGCGAGGGAGGCCGTCCATAGTCAGCCTGGTGCCTGACCATGAACGCGAGGATGTTTTCCTGGGACTCGGTGAGCGTGGTAGACATGCGATCACCCGTGTTCACTTGAACACGTCATGTCAAGCGTCTGTCCCATTTCCGTTTATAACGAAAAGAAGCGAGGCCGTGGCTAGCTCCGCCTCGTTTTCCAACTCTTTGATCTATCGCTAAGTACCTTACCGATCAGTGCAGCTTGATGGAGATACAACCTTGCTCCTGCAACCGGAGCACCTCGCGGTGTGAGCGAAGGTGCTCGCAACGACACGTTGCATCGACGAATGTGTCGTCGCCCTTTAACCTTTGTGAATAACCGGATGGATTACCCTGCTCAATCACCCGGTGCTCTGATCGGCACCCGAACTACTGGCTGAACAGATCGTCTTAAAACTCAAGGCGCACCTGAAAGGAAGGACAGCAGGTCTGCCATCTCCTGCATAGAAAGTCCTGCCTCCAGCCCTTCCGGCATGAGCGAGCGGGACATGCCGGTGAGTTTGGAGATGTTCTGACGTAGGATCACTTCCTCCGACTCGCCCACGCGTCTCAGTTTGATGCCTCCCGGAGTCTCCTCGACGATCATCCCGGTGAAAGAGCGTCCGTCCTTGAGCTCGACCGTGTAAGCGAGGTAATTGGCGGCTACTTCGCGATTGGGATCAATCAGGTTGAGCAGAATCTTCTCTTTGTCCCACCCGCGGATGGTTTCGAGATTGGGCCCCAGATCAATACCGCGGCCCGCGAACCGGTGGCAGGCAGCGCAGCGCTGTTCATACTGTGTGCCGCCGCGTGTCGCGTCTCCTTTGAGAGGGAACGACGGACGAAAAGCAGCCATCACCTCAACACGGCTCCCCGACACTCCATCGCCCAGAAGCCTTTCTGCACGTGCCTTGACCTCTGAATTGGCATGACCCAGCAACTGGCTGCGTTGCATCGCCGTCAGGCTACCCATGCCCATCTTCCCCTGTTCGAAAGAAGACAGGAGCGTCCCAATCCACTCGGCTCGCGTTAACAATGCCGAGATCACTTCCGCACGAACCGTAGGAGTAAAGCTATCCCAAGAAACCAGCAGCGTTTCTCCGACCGACTTCTCCGAAAAAGTCGACAGGGTTTTCACCGCAGCACTTTGGATCAAGGGATCGCTCCCACTCGTCAGCAAACCCGCCAGCACGGGTGAGGCGCCCGACCAGGCTTCATGCCCGAGCAAACGGATCGCTTGAAGCCGCTCCGCGGACGGACGTGAAGAATCACGGGCAACCCTCGACGCTTTTCCCAGGGCTTCCGTTGCAGCACGACCTGCCGGTGACTTCGTATCAGGAAAGGCAGCACGCAGCATGGTTCTGGCCTGACGCAGACCGTCACTCAACGACGCCCAAAAAACATCCTCGAACTGCGCACGTCCTGCTGACTTCGAAAGCGCAACATAAAGCGCGTCGAGGGTGATCCGCTTATTTTCAGCACCAGCCACGAACGCGAAGAGCTTCACCACCTCAAGAGACGAAGCACTGGCGGCAGCAGTGGAATTCTTTAGCCACGCCTGGGCAATCTGCGCGCAACGTTCGGGCGTACCACTTAACGCGGCTGCACGTACCCATTGATCCGCCGCGTCGCGTTGCAAGATCGTCACGGCGGCATCGGCTCCCNNACGAACCCGAATCTCAGGATCCTTCGCCAAGGCGGCAACCGACGCGATGAGAGAGGCCGATGACGAAAAGTGGTGCACCGAAATTTGCACCGCATGTTCACGCACTCCCGCATGTTCATCTTTGAATGCACCTTGAAGGTCCTCCGTATTCAACGCGCCCAAACCTTCGAGCGTCCACAAGGCGTGTACCCGCGCGAGGGGTTGGGCACTGTTACGCAGCAGGGCCTTTAGCGGAGCCACGCTCGTCTGATCTTCGCGCTCAATCAGGAGGCGTTGCGCGGTTTCTCGCCACCAGGCATTGGGATTCTCGAGAGTCGCCACGAGCTCGGCGATCGACGCGTTCCCCAATCTCGGAGCGGCGGTANNGGTGCTTTGAAGCCAGGTGGAGAAAGACGGTACAAGCGTCCTCGATCACGTCCGCTCTCCAGATCCAGCTTTTCCCGAATATCATCGGGAATCGACCATGGGTGTTCGATGGTTTCACGATACATGTCCACCACATGAAGCGTGCCATCCGGCGCATTCACAAAATTGACCGGACGAAACCAGATATCCGTGGACGCCAAAAATTCCACGTCATCATCCGCTGGATCGATTTTAAAGGTCACTCCATCCTTCACGACGTTTTGTCGTTGGACCAAATTGTTCGCCACCTCGGCTACAAAAGCCTGACCGCGGTAGTTTTCAGGATAAGCGGCACCGCGATAAATCGTGATTCCCGCTGCGGAAGTAAAAACCCCTCCACCAATCAACTCGCTCCGCGGTATCTTCTGGCCTTCCGTCGTCCAGCGTTGCGCACGAAGGTCTCGCCAGGGCTCCAGCGGACTGATCCGCTTCACCGGAAGTGTGTCTCCAGGAACACGCGCATCATAAACGGGATTGGGCACGGGAAGCAGCGGGTTGCGTCCACCCACCGTTCCATCGAAGACAACGTGCTGCGCCGGATTGCGAATATTGCAAAGAAACCGGTTCCCCCAGTCATCCATCGTGTGACCAAAGCGCGTTCCACCAGCAATCGCCTCAATCGTTCCTTGACGTGGATCGATGCGCAAATCGTTGCGGGCAACCCGCAACGGCGCAAATTCGGGATGCAGCAGCGAGCGCACCTGACCACCGTTGGTGCCACCAGCGAAGGTGATCCGATTATCCAAACCCCAAAGCGGCGTATTGATCACCGCCTGAACGTTGTACTTACGGAATCCGGTGAATACCTTTTCCCGCACCTCTGCTCGGTGATCGCCGTCATCATCTTTCAAATACCAAACATCCGGTGTCGCGGTGACATAGATACCGCCTTTCCAAACCGCGACACCCGTGGGCCAAGAAAGACCGTCAGCGAAGATGTGGCTTTCGTCAAAAACGCCATCGCCATCGCGATCGATCAATTGACGAATTCGCCCGATCGGACGGTCCGTGGTATTTTCTTTCCAGGCTTCATGCGTGGATTTGTCGGTGTAAGGATAATCCCGCATTTCCACGACGTAGGCCACGCCATTTTCGTCATAGGCGACAGCGACCGGACTGGAGATTAATGGTTCAGCAGCTAGAAGATCTACCGTAAATCCATTCTTTACGCGAAAGCTCTGACTAGTCTGGCCAGCTTCAATCGCCTCATATCGGGGGAATTCCCCGGCGAGGCCAATCTGCTTTTGGGCAAAAGCGCCTGAGGTCGCACTAAGACTCAAACACAGCCATCCAACATGAATTCTTTGGTGAATATCCATTCACATGACTCCTTTTTAAACGATGAACTAGCAGCGGCGAGGAAAGCAGGAAGCATGCACTTCCAGAGGTACGAATCCGAAATGATGATGGTAACTTGAGAGTTACTTTTCTGAAAAACGTTTTGATGTAAAGCCCGTGAATGACACCGACATCAAACTTGGTGCATAAAACATGATTGCCAGATTTAGTAACTACTACGTTACTTGTTTCAGCGCATATGAACCGTCGCATGTTCTTATCCTGGGCAGCGCTCTCGAGTACGATTCCCTCCCTCCGAGCCGCTGAGCTTGGCGCTCCTGACGCTAGGTCTGAGACGATCATCGACACCAATGTCTATCTGGGATCCTGGCCTGTTCGACACTCTTGGGCAGTCACTCCGACCGTATTGATAGATAAACTTCAGCGCCACGGGGTAACCGAAGCATGNNTGAGGCGGTACTACACACAGATATTGATGGAGCTAACCGACGACTTATCGAAGCATGTGCACGTGAAGGTCGAGGCATCCTGCGACCTTTCCCTACAATTAATATCGCTTTTCCTGACTGGGAAGAAGACCTCCGGCGCTGTCACGAGCACTACCATGTCGCAGGAATTCGTCTCTTTCCGGGCTATCATGGTTACACATTTGAAGACACCTCGTTCTGGAAGCTTTTGGAAGGGTGCGCTCAACGTAATCTGCTAGTCCAAGTCGTCCTCTCGATAGAAGATGATCGCTCTCAGAATCCCCAGCTTAGCGCCCCACCCATCCAGATCCTTCCCCTCGTGGATCACGCGAAGGCATTGGCGGCCACACGTCTTATGCTGCTGAACAGCGGTTCACGTGTTCTCGGAGGGAATATCCCGATTTTGCAGCGCTTAAGCAGCGCAGGAGTCTTCTTGGAAATCGCTACCTTAGAAGGCGCTGCGGCTATTGAATCACTCATCGCTAAGGTTCCCCACCTCAAGCTCTGCTTTGGATCCTACGCCCCCTATTTCTATTTCGAATCTGCTCTGCTAAAACTCCGCGAGTCCGACCTGAGTGAAGGCCAGCTCAGAGAAATCCGCTCGCTTCACGCGCAAACCGCGCTTCGCCGCCGATGAGTGTCAGCCGTCGCTTTTTTCTTCGAGGTTCCGGTATCACAGCTCTCGCCGGGGTTATGGGAGTACCGTCACTTCTTTCACAAACAGCTTCTACACGTATTCAAGTCAGTGAAACTGCCTGGGAGAGTGACGAACTCAAAGGCCTCGGCATTTGGGATGTACACGCTCATGTAGGCACCCCGGGTCCCACACCCGAGAAAAGAATGGAAGCCATGTTACGGATCGCCGATCGTATGGGGGTCGAGCGGATTTGTATCTGCATGAGTCCACCGTGGCAGTACGAGCCCACGGCAGAGCAGATGAAGAAGAGTAACGATGACGTCCTCGCGATTCTCAAGGTGTGGAGTCATCGCGTGTTCGGATTTGTTTATCTTAATCCGCAGCATCAGAAAGAGAGTTTGGCGGAACTTGAACGTTGTGTGGCCGACGGCCCGATGATCGGGATCAAGCTCTGGGTGGGCATGCGGTGCAATTCGCCGCAGTTGGACCCCATCGTTAAACGAGCCGGGGAGCTCAACGCTCTCATCCTCCAGCACACGTGGATCAAGCAACGCGGCAAAGGAAACCTCCCGGGCGAATCCACTCCAATGGAGCTCGTCGAACTCTCCTCTCGTCATCCTGGCGTACCGCTCGTCTGTGGACATACGGGCGGCGGCGACTGGGCGTTGGGCATCCGGGCCATTCGCAATCGACCCGAGTTGTATGCCGATCTCGGCGGAGGTGATCCGGTTTACGGTGAAGTGGAAATGGCCGTACGCGAGCTGGGTGCCAATCGTGTTCTCTACGGGAGCGATGTGAACGGGCGCAGTTTCGGCTCTCAAATCGGGCGCGTCCTCGGTGCAGATATCTCCCTTGCCGATAAAAAACTCATTCTCCGCGAAAACCTTCGCCGCCTTCTTCAGCCCGCGCTCCGCCGCAAGGGCATCACCGCTTAGCCATTTGTCTCCCGCCTATGAAAACCTCCCTCAACCGCCGCTCCTTCCTCGAACGCGCTGCTTTGACGGGCGCAGCGCTTTCATGGGGCACCTCTCCAGGCGTCTCTGCTGAAAAAGCGGGCACGGCATCAACGGCCGCATCGTCACGACCCGCATTTCCTCCGGGCGCATGGCCTATCTGGGACGAAACCGAAGAACGCGCCCTGATGGACGTTCTCCACTCCGGTAAATGGGGTCGCACCGCGAGCGGAGCGGCAAAAGTACGCGAGTTCGAATCCGCGTTCGGATCGCGGATGAAAGCCACCCACTGCGTCGCGACCTCCTCTGGAACCACCGCACTCCTTACCGCGCTAGGGGCTTTGAACATCGGACCTGGCGACGAGGTGATCATCCCACCCTACACGTTTGTCGCCACCTTCAATGCCGTCACCGCCAGCTATGCGCTGCCGATATTTGTGGATACGGACGCGAATACTTTTCAGATAGACGCCAAAAAAATCGAAGCCGCGCTCACGCCTGCGACGCGTCTCCTTCTGCCGGTGCATATCGGTGGATCCACCTGCGATGTTGATGCGATCGCCGCGCTCGGCAAAACGCGGAATATTCCTTTGATCGAAGATGGCTGCCAGGCACCCCTCGCCGAGTGGAAAGGCCGTCCAATTGGCACCTTCGGAATCGGCGGATGCTTCAGTTTCCAAGCGAGCAAGAACCTCACCGCTGGCGAAGGCGGCGCCATTCTTACCAACGATGCCGCCTTCGCCGACCTCTGCTACGATTTCCACACACCGGGCGGCGCAAAGAAAAGCCCCAGTTCAGGACGCGGCGCCAACTACCGCATGACGGAATTTCAAGCCGGCGTTTTACTCGCGCAGTTCACCCGTTTCGAAGCTCAGGCCAAATTACGCGACGAAAATGCTGCGTACTTGAGCTCGCTGCTCGAGACCATCCCAGGAATCACCCCCGCGCGTCTCGCCCACGGCAATAACCGGAGTGGTTGGCACCTCTACATGTTCCGCTACGACAAGACCAAGTTCGCGGGACTTGATCGCGCACGTTTCCTGCAGGCACTTTCCAAGGAAGGAATCTCCGCAAGTAGCGGTTATGCCCGCCTGAATACGTCGGCGCACGTCCAGGCCATCGCTCAGAATCGTCACTACGTTCGCCTCTACGGCGAAAAAGCGATGAAGACCTGGCTGGACCGCAACCAATGTCCGGTTAACGACTCCTTGACCGAAGAGGCAGTATGGTTCGGGCAGAACCGTCTCTTGCTACCCAAGTCTGAAATCGAACGCTGCGCCTCCGTGATCAGAGATCTGCAGAAGCGCGCGGGAGAGCTCGTCCGCACTTAACGACCTCCGGTCACGTCCGGCGAGTTCGCCAGTTATCGGCTCACTGTCGGTATACGTATATAATTTAGCCACGACCACAAACCAAGAAGCACCTATGAACCTGTTCTCTGATCCTTCTCCGTATCCGCTGGATCGTTATCGTTCCAGCTTTCTACTCCTCTTTCTCTGTGTCCTCACCCAGATTTCGAGTGTCTTTGCCCAAGAATCGGGCGTCGGCACGATCACCGGCCGCGTCACCAATAAAGCCACAGGCAGCTTTCTTCCTGGCGCTATTATTTCTGTGGAAGGTTCCAGCGCGGTCGCGATCGCCTCTCGCGACGGAACCTTCACTCTCTCGGTACCCGCAGGAACTCGCACTCTGATTGCTAATTTCACTGGTCTCGACGAATTGCGCACCCCTGTTGCGGTGGCCGGAGGTCAAACGACTACGGTGGACCTGAGTCTAACCTCACAGATCTACGCCATGGATCCCGTTGCCGTAACTGGTCTTCGTGAAGGCAATGCCCTGGCTATTCAAACCCAGCGGAATGCCATCAACTCTAAGACAGTCGCAGCCGTGGATACGTTTGGTAACCCCGCCGCTAACCCGGGAGAACTACTCCAGCGACTTCCTGGAATCACCACGGATATCGTCGGCAGTGAGGTGCGAACTCTCTACATCCGGGGTATGGGACCCGGATTCAGCTCTCTCATGGTCGACGGAGATCGCATGGCGAGTTCCACGGGAACCAGCGCCAGTCGCGACTACCAGATCGAACAACTTGGGACGGGTAACATCGAGTCGGTCGAACTGATCAAGGCTCCCACCCCCGACCAAGACGCGAATGCAGTTGCTGGATACGTAAACCTCATCAGCAAACGAGCATTTGATCTCCCAGAGCGCCGAATCGGAGCGATTGCCGGAACGATGTGGAAAATTCGCAGTTTTGACGGAAGTCCATTTAAGGACAAACCAGACAACCTAGACATTCTCGGCGTCTCCTATTCCGACGTTTTCAGCGTTCTGGGCGGCAGCAATAACCTGGGGATCGCCATGAACGTCAATCGCCGCGTGTCCACCACCACCCAAGACGAAATTGGGCCCGGGGCCTTAACGAGCTTCTCAAACTCCTATGTCGATCCGTTGAGCTCACGTCCCCTTCAACGAGTGTTTGGGACAGGTGATTTCGGCTACGATGCCGAAGCCCATAACATTGGTCTCAACGTGGACTACAAACTCACCCCTGATGCTTACGTGTTTTTCCGGTTCGCACTCAACACCAACTATCAATATCAAGAATTCTATCGGCCGACCATCGGCTGGACGGGCGCAACGGCGGCGACTTTTACCCCGGAAAGCACCTATGATCATTCCGAGATGCTCCCCGTGGCCAACTCGGTAGGGTTGAACGAGTCCGCTATTTTCACTAAAAAATCGCTTAACTACGCTTTCAGCGGCGGTGGGGAACAAAAACTGTTCGGAGGTACCAGTGTTCTCAGCATCCGAGGCAACTATTCCCATGCGAACATCAATTATCCCGCCTATATCCGTATCCAATCAACTGCTAGCGGGATTGGTTGGCGCCTCGATCGCACGGATGATCCTTGGTACCCCCAGTTCACCCAAACATCTGGCCCCTCCCTGTACGATGCTAACAGATATCGAGTGAGAAATCAGCTGCGCTACTCCTACAAGGCTCCCAATGATCTCTACGGCGGTCGTATCGACTTTAAAAAAGACTTTTCCATTGCGGTCCCAGCCTATGTGAAAGTGGGAGTTAAGTACGCGCGCGACGAACGTTCTACCGACGTCCAGTACAGCGAGTACACATTCGTCGGAGCCGATGGCATCGCCAACTCTGCGGACGACTCAATGGCACCGTATCTTGCTGAGCATTACCGACAGGGGGATGGCCGCTACGGTCCGTTTCCATTCACCGCCATTCCTAACACCGGGCGCAAGGGTGATCTGATGAGTGTACCTCATAGCTATTGGACAGAGACAGCCGCCAACGCTTACCAAGGATACGTTCTCTCCAATAGCGACCTCAAGTTTTCCGAAACCATTAGCGCGGCGTACGTCTCTGGTAACATTGAGCTAGGTCGTTTGAAAATTCTCGCCGGGCTTCGTGTCGAAGAAACAGATACGTCAGGCACGGCCCAAATCCGGAACACGAGCGCTGCGTGGGGTGGCAACAGCATCACCACCCTAACCCCGGAAGAAAATCGGGCTCGGGCTCGTCGCTCTTTTGTCGGCCCCTTCACCCAAAAGG
>DKKJ01000120.1 GCA_002455175.1 Opitutaceae bacterium UBA6669 | reverse complement strand
ATCAGAAAAGGAGTGGTTATAACGTGCTGTCGGCGATTACGGCGAACGGCGAATTGATGTTTACTATTGAAGAAAACACGATTGATGGAAAACGGTACATCGCGTTTCTCGAAAAAATACTGAACGGTCGCACTCGCCCATTGATTGTCATTGCGGATAATGCCCCGTTTCATCGCTCGAAGGAGGTCAGGGATTTTGTCCGGTCGCGCCGTCATCAAATCCGCATGTTCTTCTTTCCAACCTATTCTCCAAAACTCAATCCTGACGAACAAGTCTGGAATGAAATCAAGCATCACGNNAAAGAATTGATGGCGCACTCAAGTTTTTGAAGGAAAAAACTGACAAAGTTCGGTCGTTTTTTCATCTTCCTGATACTCAATATGCAGCAATTCCACAATTTCCTTAATATATAATGTCCGGATATCAATTGGGAAGACTATAAAAGCTGCATTTATCATGATTGGTAAATGCAGCTTTTGGATACCTGAGTAGTTACGATTTAAAATATTTCTGTGATGGAATAAAAGTTTTAAAGACGCCGGAACCGTCATGCCGGATATTCGGGGTAAGCCCCTCGGTCCACAGGAAAAACAACTGCTCGTCTCGGTCAAGCATTACTTCGACCGGAATCAATCCGACTTTGGCTGTCCAGAGTCGAGCGCGCAAATGACCGCCGATGCGTTAGGTCTGGGGGCGGCCACCGTCAACCGCGTGATGGCGAATTATCACCGGGATCCGGACAGCGTCAATGCCCGGCCCCCAAAGTCGCGGTCGCCCGGCTTACACGATCGCTCGCTCACAGCGGGGGAACCAATGACATCAGGAGAGCAGCCTCTCGTCAGTGTGATCACTCTCGTTTACAACGGGGAGGCATACCTCCGAGAGTGCATTGAGAGCGTTCTGACCCAGACTTACCCCCACTGGGACTACACGATCATCAACAACTGCAGTACCGACCGCTCACTTTATATCGCGAGGGAATATGCTGCAAGAGATCCCCGGATCCGGATCCATTGCAACGAAAAGTTCGTCGGTGTGATTGAGAATCACGNNAGCAGAGCAAGTACTGTAAGGTGGCGTACGCGGATGACTGGCTTTTCCCCGAATGCCTGGAAAAGATGATTCGCCTTGCCGAGGAGCACCCAAGCGTGGCAATTGTGGGAGCCTACGCGTTGGCTGGAACGAGAGTGGCCTGGGATGGTTTGCCATATCCCAGCACCGTGGTACGCGGCCGTGATGTCTGCCGCATCCAACTTCTGAGAGAATTATGGGTCTTAGGCAACCCCAATTCGGTGCTTTACCGGTCGGATATCGTANNGTTCTTCAACGAATCTAACCTCCACGCAGATACGGAGGCGTGCCTCGAATTCCTGGAGTATCATGATTTCGGCTTCGTCCATCAGGTCCTGACTTTCACGCGTTTAAGGGAGGACTCGATGAGGAGCTACTCGAGGAGAGTCAACACAAACCTTCCCGGCGACCTGCACGCGCTGGTGAACTATGGCTCGAAGTACCTCAGCGAGAAAGAGTTAACAAACCGGATTCGCGAGTGCCTGAGGGATTATTACTGTTATTTGGGTGAGCAAGTGTACAAGCACCGTGGTCCGGTGTTTTGGTGNNTATCAATAAGTTCCGGCTTGCCATCGCTGCAGTTTCTCAGGCTCTGGATCGATTGCTTAACCCAAAGAGTACTGTCGAGGGAGTATTTCGCCGGATCCGCCGGGTCTTAGCTGGACTTTAGCCTTTTTCATGTTGCGCAGAAGTCGGTGAGCAGTGACCATGGTTTATTTTCTCCGACCAAGGAGAGGCACCCCTGAACGTACTACCCCCGACCTGATCATGATTATTAGGTGTGTTTGCACCGTCGTTCACCGAGCGGAGCAGCGTAGTGTAATATTAGCAGGGCACGACATGCACTTGCTGAAGAGGGTTGCCATATGCTCGGTGGGTGAATTGTTCGGCGGAGTGGAGCGGCACATCCTCGGCCTTCTGGGGGGGCTGCATGGACATGGCATTGAGGTTTTGCTCATTCTGTTCCACGACGGGGAACTGGCCACCCAAGCGCGGAGTCACGGATTCGAACCGATCATCCTGTCGAATAATAATCGTGACCTCTGGGCGACCAGCCAAGCCCTCGCCGGGATTCTCAGGCAGCGACAGGCTCAAATCGTCCATGCCCACGGCTATAAGGCCATGGTATTTTGCGCGCTGGCGCGCCGCTGGCACACCTTCGCGCTGGTGAAGACGGAGCATGGCCTGCTGGAACCGATGCCTGGCAAGCCGCTTCTTGTACTTCGCGAAAGGTTTTATCACCTCCTCGATACCGCAGCCACCCGAATGACCGCCGCAACTGTTTGCTACGTTACCGAAGAGCTTCGCGCACATTGCGAGCCTCATCACTCGAGTCTGCGGATAACCGTTATCCCCAACGGCGTGGCAGACATGGACAGAACGCAATTCGAGCGTCCGCCGGAACTGCGCGAAGACTGGTTCAACCTCATCATCGTGGGCCGGCTCGCTACTGTCAAAGGGCACCATGTGGCCATCGAAGCACTTACCACTCTGACAGTGCCGAGCAATGTTCACTTGCACATTATTGGAGTCGGCCCACGCGAAGCAGCACTACGTCAACTGTGCGAGCGATGTAGCGTTACAGAACGCGTGCACTTCCTGGGCTTCCGTCGTAATGTGTATGACTACATCGCACACTGCGATACGCTCCTGATGCCCTCGCTACATGAAGGTCTGCCCTATACCCTGTTGGAAGCCATGGCGCTTGGAACGCCGATCATCGCGTCGCGGATTGGAGGACTCGCTGAAGTGCTGAGCGACAATGACACGGGCATTCTGATTACCCCCGGTGATTCCGCAGCATTGGCAAAAGCCATTGTGACGCTGCGCAGCAATCCAGAACTCCGGCAGCGATTACGGCAGAATGCCCAGCGACTGCAGCGAGCCAAATACTCGGTAGGCGTGATGACCGATCTCTACTGTGCGGTCTACCGCGATTCTCTTATCACCCTGCGCGGATGCCAATCGAATTAGCTCAACTATCGAAGCCTCGTCGTCATCTTCCAGCCCGCCAGTTTTCAACAGGCGATTCTTGCCTAAAAATGCTTTATTATTGAGCCTGAATCCTGTGATGCTTCTAGTGCTTGACGAAGAGTTTCCCTTTCCGACCAATACCGGTAAGCGCACTCGTAGTTTTAATCTTTATCGGCGACTAGCAGCGCAGTTTCAGATTCGCTATGTCGGCTACGGAGCCGAGGATTCAGCCGCAGCGCAAGCTCTCAAACAGGTAGGCATCGAGCCGGTAGCTGTCCCCGCGCGGATTCCTCCCAAGCAGGGGTCGGTTTTTTACCTGCGATTACTTGCCAACCTGCTATCACCCTTGCCGTATATTGTCACCAGCCATCATTCGCGGATCTATCAAGATGTGGTTCTGAAGAACCTCACTGATTTTCGTCCTGATCTCGTGCTCTGCGAGTGGACTCCGTATGTGGTTTATGTGAAATCGCTGACATCAGTGAAAAAGTTGGTATCCACCCACAATGTCGAAGCAGATATTTGGCAACGGTACTACGAGAACGAAACCAATTGGCTGCGGCGCTGGTATATCCGCGAGCAATGGCGAAAAATCGAACGATTCGAACAGGCGGCCTTGGGTTGGGTAGACGGAGCTTTGGCCGTCTCCGAACTNNTTACTTCCAGCCCATGCTTCAACCGGAGCAGCGGCAACATGTGGTTTTTACCGGCTCCATGGACTGGCGACCGAATCAAGACGCAGCACGTTACTTTGTCGGCGAGATTCTGCCGTTGTTGCGACAGAGTCGCCCCGAGTTAGAATGTACCTTCGTGGGCCGAAGTCCTCCAGCCGATATTCAGGCATTGGCGCAAGTACCAGGGGTTCATATTACCGGGACGGTGGATGACGTCAGGCCCTACGTGGAGCGCGCGGCCGTGTACGTGGTACCGCTGAGAATNNCCATATCGTGCTGGCGGATGAGCCTAGCGCCTTCGCGGAAGCCGTATTGCGATTCCTGGACGATCCTCAGCGATGCCTCGATCTGGCTACCGAGGGCAGACGCTTGGTCGAACGGTATTATGGTTGGGATGCCTTGGCAAACAAATTCGCGGACTTCATTCATGAGATCGTCCGGAAAGAAACGACGGCGAACCGACCCGCTGAAGTGGCCGCCCCGAGCGCCTAGCGATGCCCAATTGCTCGAAACACTTTGTTGTGAATTGTTGATATCGGCTACTGGGTAAACACCGGATGTGTGGGATTTGCGGGTTCTACGGGGAAAGCCCTGCCCTTTCCAGCGAAACCTTGGAACGCATGAACGGCGCGCTCGTGCGGGGCGGACCCGACGAGGAGGGCCTGTTCCAGGAGTCCGGGGTCGGATTGGCGATGCGGCGCTTGAGCATCATTGATCTGGCTGGCGGACGCCAACCCATCCAGAACGAAGACGGTACGGTTTGGATTGTCTTCAATGGCGAGATCTACAA
>DKKJ01000122.1 GCA_002455175.1 Opitutaceae bacterium UBA6669 | reverse complement strand
CCAACAAATTCACGCTCCTGGGTGAAGGTGGCAGCAGCGTCACGTTGTCTACGACGCTCGACGCGGAGATCACCTCCAGCACATCGTTCTCCCTGACGCTTAGCCCAACCGATCGCAACGCCGTCAGTGTGATCCTCAACAAGAGCGGCACTACCTCAATCGGAGGCACGCCTTACAATCTTGCCGCAGCGGAAGACTGGGCCGCCGGCGCGGCACCGGCGGCCGTCATCGCAGATCTCACGGGCAACGGCGTAACCGTCCTGATTCCGAACACTGCACCGACGCTCTCCGGCGGGCCCTTCGTTTTGCCCGGAACCAACGAGGACACTCCAAANNCCGATGCAGTGACCTGGAATAATGTAGGAACGGTCACTCCCGCGTTAGCACTGCTTCTCTCTTCGTCCACCCAACTCCGCTACATTCCCGACTCCTTCAATGGCGAAACCGCCACGCTGACGTTCGCTGCCTGGGACCACTTCACAGGTACGGCTTCAACCAACGTGACGCGCAACACCGCCGATTCGACGGTCAACGGTGGCTCCACTGCATTCTCAATCGGTACGGCGCAAGCGACGCTCGCAGTCGCTTCGATCAATGATGCGCCAACCGATCTCGCGCTCTCCTCCTCGACCGCCTCATTGAGTTCGAGTTCGAGCCCGACCGTGGGCACGCTCAGCAGCGCCGACGTCGATACATCGTCCACGCACACGTACACCCTCGTCGCCGGTGCCGGCGCGACCGACAACGCTCTCTTTGGCATCGTCGGCAACACCCTCAAACTTCTCAGCAACAACGTTCAGGGTGGCTTCTACTCTGTGCGCATTCAAACCAGCGACGGGTTGGGAGGCATTTTTGAAAAAGCCTTTGCCATCTCAGTCGTCGACGACTTTCCGACCGTGATCGACTCGGTCGGTCTCGCGCCAAACGCGACTTACCTCCTTGGCCAGACGATCGACTTCTCAGTGACGTTCTCGCGAATGGTGACGTTCGATCCACGCAGTGGTTCCGCCACTCTGCCGCTCACGCTCGACAGCGGACCGAGCAAGGCGACGTACGTATCCGGCTCAGGGACAAACACCTTGATTTTCCGATACAAGGTCGCCGCCGGAGACCAAGATCTCGACGGCTTGACCTTGGGCACGGCGCTCCTCCTCGAAGGCGGAGTCATTTACGACCTCGACGGTAATCCAGCCGAGCTGACGTTACCTGCGGGAGTAAGCACGTCTGGCCTCCGCGTCGACACCGTTGCTCCAGCGGCGCAAACGCTGGCGGTCCCCAGCGCCGGAACTTACCTCGCAGGACAGTCGTTGGACTTTGTCGCAACGTTCTCGGAACCCGTCACTGCCTCCGGTAACCCACGTCTCGCGGTACAGCTCACCAGCGGAACGGCCTATGCGTACCTGATCTCTGGTTCCAGTACCCGGGAACTCGTCTTCCGCCTCACCCTCGGCGATCCTCAGGTAGCCTTGAACGGAATCCAAGTCGAGAGAGTCATCGATTTGAACGGCGGGGCGATCTCCGACCTTGCAGGCAACCCTGCCTCGATCACCTTGGCGGGACTGCCCAACACCAGCGGAATTGTAGTCGAAGCCACCATTCCGCGGATCACGACAGTCGGCACACCGGCCAATGGCGTCTACAAAGCAGGAGCCAACCTCGTCTTCACCGTCACCTTGAGCGAACCCGTAATCATGACGGGGGCCGTCCGCTTGCCCCTCACGCTCGGCTCAAGAACAGTCTACGGCACGGCTACGTCCGTGGCTGGCAACGTTGTCACCTTCGGCTACACGGTACAGAGCGGTGACTCCGGCATCGGTGGGCTCAAGCTGGGCACCAGTCTCGATCTGAACGGTGGTACCTTACGCGATGCCGCGGGGAATGGCGCTCGCCTTGCTCTTCCCAGCGACACCGGATCCACCCAGATTCTGATCGACACGACTGCACCGGCCGTCGCCTCGATTCTCCGCCGGTCTCCCTCCACCCCTGGCGTGGACGCTCCCGCGGTCACCTTCCGGGTCAGTTTTGACGAGGCGGTGACAGGCGTGGACGCCTCCGACTTTAAGCTCGCCGAAAGCCCGCTGACAGGAACGGTGGGAAGCGTCACCGCGATCGACGCAAAAACTTACGACGTGATTGTCGGCGGACTCTCCGGGCAGGGCACGCTTCGCCTGGATCTGAAAGCCACCGGCACCGAAATCAACGACTCCGCCGGTAATGCTCTCTCAGGCGGATACTCCTCCGGCGAAGTTTACTCGGTCATCGGCGACGGCCGCCCAGCTATCTCGAGCGCACGGAACGCGACGGGCCAACGGAACACACCCTTCACCTACTCGATCACCGCAACCAACACGCCGACCAGCTTCACGGCAACCGGTCTCCCCGCCGGTCTCACGTTGAATACAACCACCGGAGTCATCACGGGGACCACAACCGTGGCAGGGACATTCAACATCTCTCTGTCGGCCACGAATGCAACCGGTACCGGTGCTCCCACGACACTGGTGATTTCGGTTACCAATGGAGCTCCGCCGCAGATCAACCTTCAACCGCAAGGTCAGAACGTTGAGCCCGGGAACCGCGNNTCACCGTCGTTGGCACCGATCCCGTGACCTATCAGTGGCGCAAGAATGGCGTGGTGATCGCTAACGCGACCAGCCCGACCTACGTGATCGAACACGTTCTGCCCGAAGATGCCGGCTTCTACACCGTGGTCGTAACCAGCGCCGACGGCTCAGTCGTCAGTGATCCTGCGCTCCTCGGTGTCGTCAGTCCCGAAAAGATTGTCGGATCCTCGGTCGAAGTGGGTTCGAACATTCAGCACCCCAACGGTAACACCTACGACCAGAACCTCCTGACCGGAGATTCCGCCAGCTTCTCCGCCGACTCGGGACAAGTGTTGCGCGTGTCCTTCGTCGATTTGTCCGATGACATCGTCCAAGTCGAATTCAGCGGACGCGGTACGCTCACCGTCAACCTCGCCAACCCGACCGGGCCAGCAGCCCCAGTCCTTTACAATCAACCGGACGTGCGCTACATGCNNTCAACCAAGCCCTCTTCCGAAGCGACGTCGCTTACGATGGCATCGCTGATTTAGGCTTCATCTCCATCCAAAGTATCAACGGTAAGTTCGGAGCCCTACGGACCGGTAACGTCAACTACTTCGCGACGCAGGGGTACACGGGAGTCTTCGCACCGGGAATCGAGTTCACGGGACCCGTTGTGCTCGGCGAACTGAGCAGCTTCGACAACGCGCAAGCCGTGATCCTGCTCGGAGCCGTGGGAGACTTGAGAATCGCCGGCGGAAGTCTGTTCCAAAACAATGGTAAAGCGGTCAAGGTGAGCGGCATGACGAAGGTGACCNNCCCCGCTCAGCCGAACCGAGCCCGACTTGAACTCAACGGTATCGACGTCACCGACCAACTCGTGAAGCCTTAATCCCAGAAAGGTCCGGCGGTCACTTCGAGCGGGGGTTCAAGTCGATCCCTCGAATTGACCGCAGGACTGGTTCGAGTTCCACGTTGGTCTGAAGCTCACCGGACAAAACTCCCTGAACAGCCCGGTGAATGCCGTCCGGCTCTCGCTCAAGCACGAAGCGAGAACACCAGCCAAAGAGGTTTCGAGCACCACACGAGGGGTCAGGTTGGCCCCGCTCAGAGCCTCCCCAGCTCGCGACCCTTTTCGATGAACTAGAGAGGCGAGTAGATGATGAAAAGCTGAAGCTACCGCTCCTGATCTGTTTACTGGCTAGCCGCCGGCGTCAGTTGCTGTTTGGAGAGTTCTGTAAGGGCTTTTTGAATATTTGCCTTGGTAGCCGCTTCCGTAGCGAGCTGTAGCCGTTTCACACCGGCAAAGGCATCCCCTGTTGTCTTCTGCTCGCGGGAGCTCACCGACTTCTCCCAGACAGGCTTGGTCTGCCCCCGAGGAGTGATACTCCAGATGATCTCAATACCCACTGACATCGTGAAGCCCATGACAGGCTGGTCGATGCTGACGATGGTCGCGTTGAGGATGTAGTCGCTTTGATCAACACTGACCACCCCGCGAAACAGTCCGGTAGCCTTAAGACTGTCGGAAATCGCTTGGGCGAGATCTTCATCCGAGACTTTGGATGTCCATTTGGGATCCGTGGGCTGCCCTCCGTTGGTCCTTACAGCAACGGTCTTGTCGAACTTGTTAGTCAGTTCAATTGACTCAACCTTCATTGCGGCCGGCTGAGTAGGCGATGCGCATCCGGCAAACGCCAAAAGCATCGCGGACAAAACAAGAGGGAGCAGGGATGTAGTTTTCATCGTGAACAAGCAGTGTGAGCGACGTGGTTATTTACCGCCAAGAGCAGGAGCAGGGGTGATCCCGGCTTTCTGAAAGATTTGATTAAGCACCTCCTCGACCATCAGTTTAGGACTCTTGCGCACAAGGGACGTTCGGACCGACTGACCAGTGGCGAGAGGGATCTCCGTTTTTGGGTTCCTAAACTGAATATCCAATTGGATCATATACATGGTCATATCCCACATCCATTTGTCGTTATAGGTAACCACTGCGTCCACATCCGTCGGCTTAGCGGTCGCTTCACCCGTCGTGGCACGATACCCCCGAGCGACAAGATCGTCGGCAATGAGTTGGTTGATCTTGCGGCCATCCTCGGGCACGTGAACGATGTAAAAGCTCTTGATCGCGGCGATATCAGCCCCCGGCATAACAACCCCCTTCTGTGTTGAGGTAGAGCAGCCAGCGAAGAAAAAGAGACCCGCTGTAGCGAGTAAGAGACTTAACAGTTTTGAAGACTTCATCAGAGTTTGCTGCGGATCTGATAGAGATTAAATAAAGGTAGACAAGCCCTCTGATTCGGCAGCAGTTCGCCGCATCGGACGAAGACCTTACCCTGTTGTTCAAGAGCTAGGCTGTAGTTTGTATTCGTGGTGTAAGAGTGGCAGGATTTCATGGGGGATGCCCATAGGCTC
>DKKJ01000072.1 GCA_002455175.1 Opitutaceae bacterium UBA6669 | reverse complement strand
CCTGAGCAGTCGCACGACTGACATGAACGGTACCCTCGGATGAAACCCACACTCCACACAGCGTATCCATAACGCAGCGTCACCCCTCTACGGCCAAATGGCAAACCCCAGCTCGTGGCCAGGGAATTACCCGGGCACCCCTCAGAAGGGCTTGGTGTAGACCATGACCACTGCGAGGAAGGACAGGGCAACGCTCATCCACATCAGTGCACCCGCTTTCTCTCGCTTGCGAAAAGCGACACCGGCGAAGGCCGCCAAAGCCAACCAAGCGACCAACTTCACAATCACCCATCCACCGGAGAAGCTATAGAGCCCCTGCCACATGCGAATGCCAGTGAGGAGAATCAGCAGATTGCCCACTCCGGTCCAGATCATCACCTTTTTGCGCGCTGCTGCCGGAGCCGCAAAGGCGTAAAAGGTGAAACCGATCAGAAGAAGCGCACCCATCACATGGAAAAGATGCAGGACTGCGTACTCGTGTGGATTCATGAAAAAATGGAGACACCCCGCATGTGCCGTATGCCCAAAGGCTCAGGACCTTTTTAAGCTAAGGTGGGCACCTCTCGCCGGCTTATTGCTTTCCGATTTACGGCCTAGCAGCCACCGACGTTTGAGCGGTTCCCGGTATGATTCAAAGGCAAAGAGCGTGTATTGAAAGCACCTCGAACACGGCAGGGTGTCGACCGCAACGTGAGCCGGGGTTCCAGCCACGTCAAATGCGAAGGCACATTCGTCGACTCTTTTATCGAAAGCTGACATCTCATTAGTTGTCCAAAATCGACGAATCCAAATGCTGGATGATTAGTTCCTGGATTGTCGCCAAAAAGAGGTAGCACATAAATGCCTTCCTTCCGGGCTCTGGGAGCTCCTCGATCTCGATTTCGCCACTTTCGAGAAGATCTTCATTCAATTCGGTCAGATAGGTTTCTCTGAGCTTCAAACGTACCGCCGCACACGCTCGGACCACGGGCTCCGCATTGCTGCCATCGAAGGCGATCACACCATTGGCAAAAAATTCATTATCAAAAAGCGCCAGAAGGTGACGGACCTCGGAATTCTGGCTCTCTAGGAGTTCCGAACGCCAATCATCCCGCAAATCCGGCTCGATGTCCCCCAGCGTATTTGGGGCTGCGAGCTCGGTTTGCAGTGAATCTCCGGTCGCTTTGATCACATCCAACAACGGAGCGACCACTGCGAGGCTCAGCCTGNNAGGTGAAGGCGTAGTGCTCCGCTTTCTCTCTCTCTCCACTCCAAACCACCGAACGTCCGTCTTCATGAACCTCCATCATGTGTTTCCGCGCCGTCGCTTCATTAAAACTAAAGACCTTTTTGAAGACGAGGACCACATACGACATGAGGTTAACCGGATCGTTCAACACGACCACATTCCAGCGCCCCTGAAACTCGGTTTGGGTCAGCGTATCCGCTTCCGGGAGGGTGAAGGTCTTGGGTCGCGATGCCATGGCAACTCGAGAGAGAGAGCGTGAAATCACTACCATCAAGCGGATCGGGTCGCCGCAGAGGCGAGTTCTTGGATCGTGGCCCTGAGGCGCGCTTCCGCTTCAGCCACCGGAACCTTGACCGCTTCTTTCACATTCCTCGGCTTCAACTCAATCACGCCTTCTTTGAGGCCCTTGCCTCCTACCGTTAGGCGCAGGGGAACTCCGATGAGATCGGCGTCCTTAAATTTCACACCGGGCCGCTCCGCGCGATCATCAATCAGCACGTCGGCGCCCGCCGCTTCCGCTGCACGCCCCAATGATTTGGCCAATTCCATGGTCTCCGCGATCTGAGGATCAAGCACGCAAATGAGCACCTGAAAGGGAGCCGCTGCCCAAGGCCAAACGATTCCATCAGCATCGTGGCTTTGCTCGATAATAGCCTGTAAGGTACGAGAAATTCCAATACCGTAGCATCCCATGACCATGAGATGAGATTGCTTTTGGTCATCGGTGTAAACGGCGCCGAATGTTTCAGAATACTTCGTGCCTAGCTTAAAGATGTGCCCCACCTCGATTCCCCGACGGCTCTTTAACGGCAGTCCAGATTTAGGGCAGGGCTCACCTGCACGCACGCGACGAAAGTCAGCAAAGCGGTCAACGTCGAGATCACGGGCCACATTGACGTGGCGTAGGTGCACGCCTTCTCGGTTCGCGCCGGTCGTCCCATTCCCAATCATGCGGACGGCGTGATCCGCAAAAATTCCGGCCAATCCGGCGCGATTCGCAAAGGTGCCTTTGACAGCTCCCAAGCTTCCCGGCTTGGCTCCCATCACGGGAAGAATCTCGTCTGGGGTGGCGGGGCGAACGACTCCGAAACCCAACTGGCCAAGTTTGGCCTCCTCCACATCATCATTTCCCCGCACGATCACCACGAAGGGTTTTCCATCGCCAACGTAAACCAGCGTCTTGAATTGCTGGTCCGCTGCGACGAGGTAGGGTTCCGAGGCCAACGCGGCGATCGTCACCACGCCAGGAGTGTCGAACGATTCCACCGCACCCGTCGGCGCCGCGTCCTTAAGATCGGCTGGCACCAATCCGCTAGTGGCTTTTTCCCGATTGGCCGCGTATCCACTTTCTTCACAGTAGAAAATGTCATCATCACCGACTTCGGCGGGAACCATGAACTCATGGGAATAGCTTCCTCCCATCACGCCGGTGTCTGCCTCGACCGCGATGGCCAACGTCCCCAAGCGACGGAAAAAGCGTTCATACGCCGCCTTCATTGCAAAGTAACTTTTCACCGCTCCGTCATCCGTCGCGTCGAACGAGTAGGCATCCATCATTACGAACTCGCGGGCTCGCATGAGTCCATACCGAGGACGGATTTCGTTCCGGAATTTGGTCGCGATCTGATAGAAATTTTTCGGCAGGTCGCGATAGCTGGTGATTTCAGTCTTCACCAACGGGGTGATGATTTCCTCATGAGTCGGCCCGAGTACGAACTCCGGTTCCTTCCCCGCACGCTTTCCATCGCCCGCACTGTCCGCACGAAACATAATCTCACGCGCCGCCGCCCAACGGGGGCCTTCTTGCCAATTCTCCGCGGGATGCACATGGGGCATCCACAGCTCAATGGCGGCTGCTGCGTTCATCTCCTCGCGACAGATCTGGGTAATCTTTTGCATTACCCTGAGCCCTAAGGGCATGTAGGTGTAGAGCCCTCCGCCTAGTTTTCGCACTACNNAAATCTCCGCATCGGCGGGGCTTTCTTTGAGCGTAGGAATGAAAAACTGCGACCAGAATGTCATGGAGGTTCTGGCAACGAAACGCGCAGACGGGGGCGGGGCAAACGTTTAGTGGCGAACAGCACCGATCCCACGAAAGCGGAGGATTGCCCCAGGACGCGTCACCTGCGTTGCTCATCCCTTATGTCCTCCCAGCGTCCCCCGAAGAAACCTTGGCCGATGCGATGGATCGTCATTGCAATCGTGGCGATTCTGGTGCCCTACACCTGGTTCAACCTCCAGTATCGAAAACCTGGCCGCGCGTTTGAGCCCTACCACGACATGAAAAAACAGATGAACGTGCAAAGCCTGCTGTTTGCAGGGTTCCGTCGTATCACCCTGAGTCCGGAACAACCGGCAGACCAATCTCCCGACTTCACCCTGGGTAAAGGGCCGTTTGCCGAAGCCAAAATCACCTCCGGAGGCATTCCCGCTCAGCTTCGTGAATCGCTAATTGAATCACCTACCCTCCCGCAATCCATTCACAGTTTAAAAACTCTCGCCGAAACGAGTCACCTTCTCCCCTACCCGATTGAGTTTGACTGCACCCTTCCCGACCAGCGCTTAGCGATCGCCAACGCCTATCTCTATTGGAAAGAGGATGAACTCATTTTGGTGATCGACTGCGAAAAGCTTCAAGGCGACCTGACGCGTCGCTCCCCCAACGCAACAATCCGGTTAACCGCCCCCGGCGGCTCGGTTCCTGTTGGGAACTATCTAGTTACTTTAGTGGGAGAAAAACAGTCACTCCAGGGGTCGCTACGCGTTAAGTGAGGGGCCTACAGGTCCCGCGACCCCGCAAGAGTCTCGTTGGAAGCCGACAAGCTCTTAACCTCGCCGGCAAGTAAGCAAAAGTGCTCCTCACTCCCAGGTGATTTTACCTTGGGTAGAGCGCTCCGGTGACGATGAAGAGCGCTCCATGGCACGGCTCTTCTTACCGCTCGGTTTGTCGCTCCCGCAGCAACGAGATGAAAGGGGCAGGCTAGTTCTCTGTTTCCTGNNGTGTCGCGCAGCCATGATTCTCAGCGAATCCACCTTACCGCTAGCCGCGCTCTCTCTGTCGGAGCTCGTTCTTGGAGGATTCAGTCTGGCCGCTTTCACCGCTTTCCTCTGGCAGCAACGGCGTACGCAACGCGCCATTCGGCAAGCAGCTGACCTCAAGGTCGGTCGGGAACAGTTAGCCTGGGTGCTGGAGTCTAGTCAGGATGCCTTTTGGGATTACGATCTGTCTACCGGGCGCGTCTACCGAAATCCGCGGTGGCGCGACGTATTAGGCTACAAGGATGATACCATCGCCTCTACTGGACAGGCATTTCTCGATTTGATTCACCCCGATGACCTGCCAACGTTATCAGAAGCATTGTAGGCCGTTCACGCCCCGCATCACCCGGGTTTATTGCAGGTAGAATACCGCATAAGATCCGCCAGCGGCGAATGGCGGTGGTTCCTTGATCGCGCCAAAGTCGTCGAGCGCAACGAGCGGGGTCTCCCTGTCCGTATTGTAGGAACCGCTACCGATATCTCAGATCGGCGCCGTGTCGAGGAAGCGCTCAAACGGAGCGAAAGACTTTTCCGGCAAAGCCAGGATGCTGCCGGTGTCGGTGGCTGGGAACTCGATCTTGCCACCCGCGCCGTCTACTGGACCCATGAAACCTTCCGTATTCACGATTTAGATTCACAGGAAACGACCATGCCTTGGGAAGAAGCCATCGCCTTCTACCCGCCTGACAGCCAATCCATCATACGCGAGGCTTTCCACCGCGCTCAATCCGAAGGCATCCCTTTTGATTTGGAGCTCGGTATCACGACATGCCAGCAACGCCATCTATGGATCAGGATCATTGGACGAGCCGAACGCGACCACCTAGGCGCGGTCTCCAAGCTTTTTGGTGCTGTTCAGGACATTTCTCAAAAAAAGGCGGATGACGAGGCCCGGCAAGAATTCCAGGGAAAACTCCTGGAAACACAAAAACTAGAAAGCCTCGGTGTCTTGGCGGGCGGAGTGGCGCACGACTTCAANNCGACGAGCATTTGATCGGGATTGAACGCGCCACAGTGAGAGCAGCCGATCTTTGCCACCAATTGCTCGCCTACGCCGGACGAAGCCCTCTTCTTCGACAGTCTTCGGGCCTCAACGACCTCGTTCACGACACCGTAAAGCTATTGGAGCTTTCCGTCAGCAAACAGGCAGTGCTCGAATTAGAGTTATCCAGCCACTCCCCCATAGTCGAAGTGGATCGCGCTCAGATGAGCC
>DKKJ01000394.1 GCA_002455175.1 Opitutaceae bacterium UBA6669 | reverse complement strand
GGTCGCAGAGTGCAAACGCGGGCGCCCCAAGAAAGCTCAAACGTATGAACCGACTGAAGAATGCGAAAGGTTCGGTTTGACCCCTTCCGGGCTGCCTCAGGGAGGATTTGTCCATAAACGACTTTAGACCAATTCGTTGAGGTAACCCATCAGGCTGTCGTAACTGATCAGCCGGATGCCCCGGAGCGCACCCCGCTTTCGGAGGACGACGCTTTTGACGGGCGGGGTTCCGTCGTTGGCCGGGCCGGGGATTGTCAGCTCGTTGAGGGTGCTCTGGGACAGTCCCGTGAACCGGCATTGGCTACCGGGAGCCGGCAGACGGAGCCATTCCGGTTTCGGCGATTCGCCAGTCATGGCAGCGGTGTGAGAAGGAAGGGTCGCGTTCATGATTCTTCGTTTCGGTTGAGATTGAGTCGGGTTCAGACGTTCACGGTCAGAGCGGCCTCATGACGGAGTTCCATGCGCATGGCTGTGCGCGCCTGCACCTCGCCTGCGAGTTGCTCGATCATCGCGTCATGAAACCGGTTCGCGCGGTGGTGCACGGGGAAGCCGAAGTCGGTTTTCTCCGTGCGCCACTCCACCGACGCGACCATGCGCTGATCATGGTGATCGAGGAGGCGAACGCCGCCGCCTTCGAAAGCGGCAGCCTGGTTAAGGAACGCTTCGACTGCCTCCGGCGCCGAGTCGGTGTGAAAGCCAGGAAGGAAAAGCCCCGTGCGGTTCTGCCGATGTATTTGATAACGCGCCACCGACGCTTCCGCGTCGGGGCCGGTGATGGCTGATGTTTCGTGGTTGGTTTTCATGGATGCGGTGAGTTTTGATGCATCCATCTCTGCGCCAGGTGGCGTCTTCCTCAATGCAGCCGCCCTGCCAAAATCGCGGGACGATTCCTACACCGGATTCGGTAAAAGCTTCTGAAGGGGTCAAGCCGAACCTTTCTAACAGGCGGAGGAAGGCGGAGCTAGTGGACAATGGTTCTGAAGTTGAGAATTGAATACGAAGGTGCGATGTATCGAGTCATTAACGAGTGTGAGAAGAGAAGGGGGCGGCTGCATGTGTACGTAGTCGTGTGCACCCAGGGCCACCTAGCATTGGAACGTCTCAAGATAGGCTCGTAGAGGGCATGAGAGGGCTCCAGTCGACCTACGTATTTCAATAGATTTCGGTCAGAGCGAGGCTACGTTTTTCAGGGGAGGACCCGCGCAATGGTGATGGAAGACGTTAGGGTGAGTGAGACACTCCACTCATTTTAGTCCGTGAGCCAGACGAGAGACCGCAGCGACGCTAGCGAACTTCCGTTTTGGCAGTTGTCGGGATTTGATCAGAAACGGGAGCTGGTGGAGCACTCGACTGTATGATCAGCGCTTTACGGCCCGGAAAACCCGGTCGCGAGCAAAGCGCATGAGAAAGCGACCATCGGCGCCCATCTCCACCAAGTGACCACCGCAACTCTCCCGTGTGCCATCAAAAAGCGTCATGAAGGGTCGCCGCAGGCGTTGAGCCAACAGGTCGCAGAGTCCAAACNNGGTCGCAGAGTGCAAACGCGGGCACCGGAAGAGAGCTCAAAACGTATGAACCGACTGAAGGATGCGAAAGGTTCGGTTTGACCCCTTCCGGGCTGCCCCTGTAAGCTAATTGCTGCCAGACAGGTATGAAGGTTGCCAAAAGGGATGCCATCTACCTAAGGTTTGGCGACTTCCGAGTCGCCAGACGCCCCGATGGACATCTTCAAAACCCATGCTCAAATCGTTGATGACTATGCGACTTACATTCGCAGTTTCATCAAGATTTCCGATGACCAAATAAGGGCAGAGGTCGAGCGGGAGCTGGAAAAGGGGAAGCTTTGGCCGCAACCGTTGCTCCAATTCAACCCGTCCTTCGAAATGTTCGGGCGGATGGATGACCTGACGGCCAAAGGGAAACTGCATCCAGATCTTCGCGACATCTTCAGGGGCTTCCAGCTCTACCGCCACCAAGTCGAGGCGATCCGGATCGGGACCGAGGGCAAAGATTTTGTCGTCACCTCAGGCACAGGTTCGGGCAAGTCGCTGACCTACATCGGCACCATCTTCCACCACCTGCTGAGCAATCCAGGCTCCAAAGGAGTTACGGCCGTCATCGTGTATCCGATGAATGCGCTCATCAACTCGCAGTTCGATGAGTTCAAACGCTACCAAAAGAACTACGAAGACAACACCGGGAAGTCGTTTCCCATAACGTTCGGCCAGTATACGGGGCAGGAAAAAGAAGAGGTTCGTGAGAAAATGCGGGATGAACCGCCGCAGATTCTTCTCACGAATTACATGATGCTGGAGCTGCTGCTCACGAGAATTCGCGAGCGCACAATCCGCGACGGGATCTACAGCAATCTTCGCTTCCTCGTATTTGACGAGTTGCACACCTATCGCGGTCGCCAGGGTGCGGATGTTGCGATGCTTGTTCGTCGCATTCGCTCACGGTGCGCCCATGAAATCGTCTCAGTTGGAACTTCGGCCACGATGGTTTCGGGAGGCAGTATCGAGTCTCAGCAGTCTCAAGTCGCCGACGTGGCAACAAAGCTTTTCGGACGTCCCTTCTTACCGAAGCAGGTCGTGATCGAGACGCTCACTCGATCGCTAGCATTCGACGGTGTTCTCCCTGACAAGGCGTCCCTAGCTAACGCGATCAATCGTCCCATCAATTTTGAATCCTCAACCGAGGAGCTGAAGAATCATCCCGTCGCGGTATGGCTTGAGAACTGTATCGCACTGGAAACTCGTGACGGCATTCTCGTTCGCGGCAAGCCCAAGCAGTTTCCTGAAATCGTCACCTGTCTCGGGGAAGCCAGCGGCCTGGAAGACGGCAAATGTCGTGAATTCCTTCAGCAACTCCTGCAGTGGATCAGTCTCTCCAATAAGCGTCTTCAAGATTCGGGGCAGCGCTACACAGTTCTTCCGTTCAAGCTTCACCAGTTTATTTCTCAAACCGGCTCGGTCTACACGACGCTGGATCGAGACGAAAATCGTTTCATCACGTTGGAGCCCGGTCTCTTCAAGCCGGACGAGGAAGAGCGAAAGCCAATTTTGNNTTCATCTGCGTAACACGCCTCGGAGATCGTCTCGAACCCCGGGAGTTTCGCGAAAAATCGGAGGAAGACGAGGATTCACATGATGGCTACCTGATCATCGGCGAAGAAATTTGGGACGAATCAGGAGACACCGAACTTCTGCCTGAGACTTGGCTCCGCCAGACGAAAGCAGGTTTGGTCCCGCGGAAAGAAAAGAAAGATTTCTTTCCCATTAAGCTTCATTTTGACGAGTTCGGGAACTGCTCAGAAACGACACCCAAGAAATGGTGGGGCTGGTTCATGCGAGCACCGCTGCTCTTTGATCCCACGAGCGGCACTTTCTACGACACCAAGACCAACGAGGGCACGAAGCTAACCAAACTCGGCAGTGAGGGGCGGAGCACCTCAACCACCATTACCACTTTTTCGATCCTCAATCAGCTCGCGGACGCGGGCTTCAAGTCCGAGGACCAAAAGCTTCTAAGTTTCACTGACAATCGGCAAGACGCCGCGCTTCAGGCGGGCCATTTTAATGACTTTGTTCAGGTCATTCTCCTTCGCGCAGCTATTCGCAAGGCCGTCGAGAGCGCGCCCTCGAAGACACTGAATTTCTCGACGCTGGGTGAGGCCGTTTTCAAAGCGTTGAGGCTTCCGTTCACCGAATTTGCCAACAAAAATGATGAGCCGACATTGGCCGTTTTGAGACGTCCGTTTGAAGAGTGCTTTCAAAGTTTTCTGCTTTACCGCGCGATTGCAGACCTCAGGCGGAGCTGGCGCATTGTGCTTCCAAATCTCGAACAATGCGGGCTGATCGATATCGATTATGAGCATTTGTCGGAAATCGCCGGCGAAACCAACTTTTGGGCCGAAGTCCCGCTGCTGAATCTGCTGACGCCGGACAAGCGCGCAGAGTTCATTCGTGTAGTGCTAGATTTCTGTCGCTTGGAATATGCGATCGACAGCGATCTCCTTTCCGAATCGCGCTTACGGCAAAACGAGCAGCAATTTCGGGAACGTCTCAAAGCTCCGTGGAGCCTTGATCGTGAGGAGGAGTTGCGCGAACCACGTTTCCTTCGTCTCGACAACCTCGGGCGCAACGCAGGCGTATCGACCACCAGTATCGGACCTGCGAGCGCTCTCGGGAAATACATCAAGCTTTACGTCCGGCACAACGAGTTGCCAGTTGACCTGCGGAAAGACGCCTACCGCACCTTCATTCTCGCCTTGTTCGCCAAGCTCGAGGAGGCCGACTACCTGCGGTCCCGTCCCGCACGAAACGAAGAGAACGAGGAAATACCGATCTACCGCCTGCGTCTTCATAAGTTGATTTGGCGTCTGGGCGACGGTGAAACAGTCCGCGCCGAAATCGTCAAACAGCGTTCCTACAAGGAGCGCGAAGTTAAGCCCAACGCGTTCTTCAAAAAGCTCTATCTTCGGGATTTCTCCCGCATGAAGCGTCAGCGGGGCGAAGACCACACCGGGCAGTTGAACACCGACACCCGCATTCAACGCGAGGAGCTGTTTCGGGCGGGATCTATCAGCGCACTCTTCTGTTCGCCCACCATGGAGCTGGGTATCGACATCCGCAATTTGAGCGTGGTCCACATGCGCAACGCTCCGCCCAATCCGGCGAACTACGCCCAACGTTCAGGACGGGCGGGCCGTAGCGGTCAGGCGGCGCTGGTCTTCACCTATTGCTCCAGCTACTCGCCGCACGACCGGCACTATTTCCAGAACAAACAGGATCTCGTTTCAGGGGCCGTCATGGCGCCGAAGCTCGACCTTTGTAATCGCGAGCTGCTCGCATCGCACCTCAACGCGATGGTTGTTTCTGAGATCGGCCTTCCCGGACTGGAGGAGCTTAACGGAGCCCGTCCTTCGCTCATGCGTTTCATCGTTGATGATAACGACAAGATGCCGCTTTCAGCAGAAGTTCGCGCCGGTCTGACGGTGGCCCCGACCAGTTTTTCTGCCCTGAAAGCTTCATTCAAACGGGTGATTCACGACTTTGAGCCCGAACTCGCGAAGGCCGGTGGCTCTTGGTATTCGGATCAGTGGATCGAGCAAAACCTCGGTAATATCGCGGAGTCCCTTAATCGCAGCCTTGATCGTTGGCGGCATCTCTACCGTTCTGCGCGCGTCATCCTCACCCGGGCGACACAGAAGATCGAACCCGGTCTGCTCACACCCGGGACTGACGAATACCGCAAATACGACCGTCAGCAGAAGCAGGCATCGCATCAGCTCGCACTTCTTCGCAACGATCTATCGGGCAAAGCCACTGAACTTTCCGAGTTCTACCCTTACCGTTACCTCGCGTCCGAGGGCTTTTTGCCCGGTTACAATTTCACGCGGCTTCCGATTCGCGTCTTCCTTCCCACCGGCGACGGCATGGCCGGGGAGTTTATCTCACGTCCGCGGTCTATCGCGCTGCGCGAGTTTGGCCCCCTCAACATCATCTACCACAGCGGCCGGAAGTATCGCGTGTCGCAGCTCGTCGTCCAGGATGCCGAGGGTTCGCTGAAAGTGGCGAAAATCAGTCGAAAGGCCGGTTATTTCCTGACCGACGACCAGATGGATCGGGAAATCTGTCCGTTCACCGGCCTCAATCTCGCCGACAACGCGAATCGGGAAAACGTCCACGATTTGATTGAAATGGCTGAGTCCCGCGCTGAGGAGATTGATCGGATTTCCTGCGAAGAGGAGGAGCGCGTCTCCCGTGGCTTCGAAGTGGAGACTTTCTTCTCGGTTGATGGCGGACACCTCGAACGGGTAAAGCGCGCCGTCGTCACCACCTCGGAGAACACCTTGCTCAACCTTCGCTACATCCCGGCGGCCCGCTTGGTGCATTTGAGCAAGCGCTGGCGTGCCCAAACCGACGGCGACGGCTTTCCGTTGGGTATGGTCTCCGGCGACTGGCGATCTTCGGTTCCCGCTCCCGACAGCAACATCAAGGAGCCTTTCTGGCTGGTGAAACTGTGGACATCGAACCTTGCCGACGCGCTCTACATCCAGCCCGTCGAACCGCTTGGTCTCGGACCGGACGGCGTCATCACGCTTCAGCATGCTTTGAAGCGTGCNNCGATCCTGACGCACCCAACATCCTGCTCTACGAAGCGTCCGAAGGCAGTCTCGGCATTCTTTCTCAGTTCGTTGATGACGTGGCGGTGTTCCAGCGAGTCGTCGCGCAGGCGATCAAGCTTTGCCGGTTCGACGATGCTTCCTATAAATCGCCAGCTTCTTACGACGACCTCCTTAGCTACTTCAATCAGCGCGATCATAAGAAGATCGATCGTGAGCTCATCAAGGACGCTTTGGAGAAGCTTCGGGTCAGCTCGTTGACGATCGAAACCAATTCGAAATTCACGAGCTACGAAGACCACTACCAATCACTGCTTCGCACCCTCGATCCCACTTCCTCGACTGAGCAGAAATTTATCGAGCACCTTTACAAGAATGGCCTTCGTCTGCCAGACGCTGCGCAAAAGCGAGTTGACGGGATCTTCGTCCAACCTGATTTCTACTACGAACCTCGTTTCTGGGTGTTTTGCGATGGCACACCGCATGACGAATGGGCGGTTCAAGAAGATGACACGTCCAAACGCCAAGCGATCATAGCGAAAGGCGACGAGGTGTGGGTTTACCACTATCGCGACAATCTCGCCGACATTGTCGCGGCCCGACCCGACGTCTTCCGAAAAGTCCGATGAGCACCGCGACATTCCAGCCCGGTAAGTTGGTCACGCTTCGAGGGCGCGACTGGATCGTTCTGCCATCAGAAGATCGTGACCTCTTAGTCGTCAAACCGCTTGGTGGTTCGGACGACGAGATCACCGGTATCTACCGGCCGCTGGGCATCGAGTCCGACGAGCCGACCGATGCCCATTTCCGTCCACCCGAGAAAGAGGACCTTGGCGACATCTCAACCGCCCGGTTGCTTTACGACTCCGCCCGCCTCGCGTTCCGCAACGGCGCGGGCCCATTTCGTTCTCTTGCCAAGCTGTCCTTCCGTCCCAGGTCATACCAGATGGTGCCCCTCATCATGGCACTCAAGTTGGACCGCGTCCGGTTGCTGATCGCTGACGATGTGGGTGTCGGCAAGACCATCGAGTCTTTGCTGGTAGTGCGGGAGTTGCTTGAGCGCCGAAAGATCAAACGCTTTGCCGTGATTTGCCTGCCGCACTTGTGCGAACAATGGCAGGCGGAAATCCGGCAGAAGCTCGACCTCGACGCGGTGATCATCCGATCGAATACCCGCGCCAGTCTCGACCGACAGATTCACGGCGACACGAGCGTTTACGAGTTCTACCCGTTTCAGGTCATCAGCATCGACTTCATCAAGTCCGACACGCGCCGTGATGTCTTCATCGAGCAGTGTCCCGAACTCGTGATCGTCGATGAAGCCCATACCTGTGCGCGTCCCACGGGTGCCTCGCAGACGCAACAACAGCGTTATCATTTGGTGAGCCGCCTCGCCGAGAAGCAGGCCCAGCACCTGATTCTGCTAACAGCCACGCCGCACAGCGGTAAGCCGGAGGAATTCCATTCGCTTCTCGGCATGTTGAGTCCCTCGTTTGAGGCGCTCGACCTGCCAACGTCGTCACCAGCCCAACGGAGGGAGCTGGCCCGCTACTTCGTCCAACGTAAGCGCGGTGACGTGGAAAAGTGGATGGGCGAGGATACACCGTTCCCGGAGCGCGATAGCTTTGAGTGGCCCTACGATTTGGCCGATAGCTATGCCGCGTTTTTCGAGACCATCCTTTCGTTTGCCAAGCAGTTGATCGCGACCGAGCCCAACAATCAGCGCACGCGCCGTGTCCACTATTGGACAGCGCTGGGTCTCCTCCGTGGGGTCATGTCGAGCCCCGCCGCCGGCATTCAGATGCTCAACGCACGCCTTGAGGTCATTCCTGCCGGCGTGCCCCGCGATGGCGAAGACGATCCTGCCGCCGTCGAGCTTGTGGTGAAT
>DKKJ01000058.1 GCA_002455175.1 Opitutaceae bacterium UBA6669 | reverse complement strand
CATAGCTGTCCGGATGAAAGAGCGGCTCCAATGCCGGCTCCAACTGCATCTTGACCACCATCTGCGCAACTCGATCCGCCACGGTCGGTATGCCCAACTTGCGAACGCCACCCGATGCTTTGGGTATTTCTACCGTCAGCACCGGAGGCGGCAAGTAGCTGCCGGACGACATACGATTCCAAACCCGATACAGGTTGTCTCTGAGCTTCCGCNNATTCCCTGATTTGTTTTCACGCGCTTCCATGCCTCCAGCACGAGGTGCTTGGAGATAAAGAACGGTTTCGATCCTGGCTGATTCAACAGTTCCTCCCGTTACCGGTTGACCGCACGACCCAGCCTCTTGAACACAGTCCCTTCGCTCCGAGCCCTTTGTCGAGGCCTTCAACGCTACTACGGACTGTTCCGCCCCTTCGCACCGCTTCCCTACTCAGGCGCTTGCAGGGCCTCTGCTTGCGCCGCTCGGTTGGCATCGATGCGGAAGGTTCCCACGTTCCACACAACCGCCGCGTGACAGAGTCATGCCATCTTGATGCCGGAGGCCGCAGGGTCCGAAACAGGCTCCGCCCCTGCTTTATCCCGGGACAACCACACCCTCCCGGNNGATGGTTCACTTGCGTTCATCTCCCTGTCACCCATCTGACCCGCTGAAGCGGGCCTTTTCCTTCTGCGTTCACGACCACGGCTTTTGACCGCAGCCGCCAGAGGCGATTTGAGACCCGCTCCTGTCAGCTGGTCCCGAGGGGCCTTGGCTTCCCTCATCGGTTGTGCAGTTACGCACCGTCCACGACTCATTATCATGGTCGGTGCTCGTGGCACACGGTGGTCGACGTATTTGCCGACTACGATGGAGGCAATCAGACCGGCCGAAGCGTAGCCACCGGGGACAACGCGGGCCGGCGCGGCCGCGAGCAAAGGCGGACGGCTGCGATCCAGTCGGTGCCGGAACTTTGGGCGTACCCACTCCCGCTTCACTAGCCGCGCTGGCACCAGATCAATCTCAAAGGTGCGCTCCTCGCCGATCCGTTCATACAGATCGGGATCCCTCTTCACCGCGTCCGGTACAATCTCCACTGTTTCAGTCACGGGGACATGCGCGAAGGTTTCCGCTGGCGTTCGCCGCGGTTCGTGCCTTCGGCTGCGCTCGTAGGTGATCTTCTCGGTTTTTTTCTCCGACTGCCATGCGTACCTGATCCACTCCGGCAAAATCGAGCTGCCTTTGCGTGACATCAAGCTTCTCACTTTTACCTCCGCCGAAGACCTGTTTCTGGAACCAGGCCAGCTTCGCCTCGAGCGCCGCCACGCGTTGCAGCAGCAACGGATGTTCAGCGATCTTTTGCTCGGGCGTCAGCACGTGTATCATTAAGCAAGATACATGCCTGTTGCCGAGCGGCTTATCTCTCGTACCAGGGTTTAAGTGAGCCGTGCTTTAGTTCCACTCCCCCGACCAGCAGCGCGAGGGCTTCCGGTGCCAGCGTGAGCTTACAGCGGTCATCCGCCGCCGCTGGCCACGAGATCCTCCCTTTCTCCAAGCGCTTCGCCAACACCCACACTCCGGTACCATCCCAATAAAGCATTTTCAGCCGCGTGCGCTCAGCATTGATGAAGCAAAACACTGCGCCGCTCCTGGGATCCTCCTCAAGTTGCTCGATCACTGACGCCCATAACCGGTTGAACGACTTTCTCATGTCAACGGGTCGCACCGCCGCGTAGATCCTGATCGCTGCTGGAAACGCGAGCACCGGTTATCCCCGCAATGCCTTCACCAACGCCACCACTTCGGCTGTGCGGCCACTGCGCACCATCGTTCCATCTTGCAACCTCACCTCCAACTGCCCCGCCGATTCCGCAGAAGCCAGCCACGATGTCCCCATTTCCACAAACTGAACCGGCGACTTCGTTGCCTCCACACGCTGCGCCTTCACCCACATTGCGAACGTCGGATAGTTGATACCTTCTTTTCGCGCAAACGCCGTCATCGTCATCCCACTCGCTCGGTACGCCTGGACTAATTCTATCCGTCTATCCTTCGGCGTCACCCGCCGCCCTCTCGCATCTCGCTTCTCTCCTGTTTCCACTACTTCCGTTACAATCGTCCTCATCCCGCCCACTTTACACCCTCAGCCCTTACTCCGCTATAAGGCACTAGCGCGGACGCTTACGAGCAAGCCAGTAGACTATCGCTCTCAACAAGCAAAGACGGCAGGGTGCTCCGTNNGGGAAGCTGAAGCCATGACTGACGCCGACATTGACCGCCTCACTCAAAGGCTTGCTGGGCCTCTTGCTGATGCCGTGGCCGACAGGCTGCGCAATACTTGGTGAGTGATACGATCCTCACTACTCGCGAGGCTGCGACCTATGTTCACCGCAATACCATCCGGGCGTTCAACGACCGGAAGACCAAGAGGGGCGTATCGCGTGACTGCGCGTGGTCGCTACAGCCCAATCTCAAGCCTTATCGTATTTAAAATCACCTCAATTGCGGTCCCGACAAAAGCATTTTCTGACTCATGGTATTCTGTCAGGATGCCACATAAGCACNNGGCTATTTTTAGTAAAGCTCCATTCGAACATGCCACCTCCGCTCATACCGAAAGGCCTAGGCTGAATCCTTATGCTGCCGTCCGGATAGCTTTTGGCCTTTTTTCTCCTGAACTGCCCGACGATATGAGTTCCGCGTGATCTGCGGATGGCTGAAAAGGTGGCGCTCGGCGCTAAATCGGCGTCGAATATTGATCGAGTAGCCGAGGCCTTATGGCGCACTAATTCAGCATGTTTTTCAAGATATCCCACCATCGAAAGCCCGACCGCCAGATANNCCGACTTTTTATAGTATGCCTCCTGTAGGAACGAGAAATCGTTATGAACCCTCGATGCCGAATCATCAGTCATCACCAAGAATGCGAAATCCATGCGATCATTACTTCTCTCTTCTTTCGATTCTACTTTTTTGATGAACAAGGTTCCGTCTAGCGGGCCGATACCATCAACCAAGGGTATGAGCGCGTCGTGATCGGGTATGTCGTCAAATACATGGGCGGCCGATATGATAATCTTGGCCTCGCCAAACTGTAGCAATACACCACTGCCGATTTGCTCTAGGACTGCATCACCTCTGAAGATAGGAACAACGGAACNNTTTAGGAATTTGCTTCCTGTATTTATGGAGCATCTCCTCAGGTATGCTGATCTCACCGTCGCGAAATAGGGGCGCTAGGTCAGGTTGTTTGCTTTCGTTGGCCACAATTTAATTCCTGCCCAGAATTGAGGTAAGCGAAGAACGAAGCAGGGCGCTGGGCGTGATAGCTACTATCGTGAAGCCCAATTAGGTGAAACCGACAGGACAGACTGCGCACAATCCACCCTAAAGGGCACGTTGAATGCCGGACGAAGATCAACAAAAAGGGCCTCGCCTGGAAGGGTGACACGTACGTGATCAGCGTGCCATCTTTCGCATGCTTTCCCTAGCTCATGCGAATCAAGGGCTCTGCCACTCGTGCAGAATATGAACTCCATGCCACTATCCAACCTAGTGCGTGTGAGAATCGGTTTATCCATGAAGGTGAACTTTCTCGAACCTCTTCAGATCGGCCACAATACTTAATCGCCTCTAGAGGCAGGGATGCGCTGTTTCATGACATTAAACCGCGAGCGAATCCGTCTGATGGCAGAAAGATTACCCGAGTGATCAAAATTCTACGGACGTTGAAATAACCTATCTCTTCCAGAGGTCAGTAATCTACCTTTACGAAAAGCGGATTCGGAGCCTAGGATCTAGGGGAAGTTCCAAATGCGGGCGTAGTTTCTTGATCAAGGCAAGCGCCGCTCCGATACCTACGCCAATCAACAAGTCATTCGAGGCATCCCACTCGATACCTACGCCCACAAGTGAGTAGCCTCCATCAGGTCGTTTTGTCCAGACACCGCCTCCGCTTATCCCNNGCTCCCTGCGATGTTCAGTACGGGGTGCCAGCGTGCGGTTGGCGGATCATCGAGTGGAACAGGATCAAGTGCATATTCGATATGGGCCAGGCCCAAAGTCCGTACGCTCCGGTTTACGCGGATACGAGAACCCGGAAAGCCAGTGAACGAGTATCGCTTGGAAGCTTCTAGGCGGTCGTGTACATCTAAATCTAAAACTGTGACAAATGCATAGCTATCGCGTAGCGCAAAGGCCAATACGTGCGATAACACGGCCACAGCTACGTCAATGGTGTCTGCGGGATAACTAGTTGCTTCGATCGAACAGGGGACTCAACTCCTAGGTCCGGAAACGCTATTCGAGAGCCCAAATCATCCAAAACGTGAGTTGCAGAGATGATTTAATATTCGCCGCTGGTTTCGAAAAGCACGCCTGATCCCACCAAACTTGGCCGGTCGCGAATCTCATCTACTCTGTAAAATGGATAATGGTAAGGGATTGGCGATGTGATCACCAAGAGTGATCTAGCGTTCCGCGACTCACTAGCAATTTCATACTGCGTCCTCCTCGCTGACCCGCGTCTTGTTAGCAAAAATCGCTGCTTTTGTTAGCAGTCGCAAGAGGAATGGGTCCGAAAAAGGGTCAAACCGCGCTTGGCACTTTTGAGAGGTACGGGCGCGTGTAAAAAGGATCGGTGCCCGGTCGGCTCACTTACCTTCCTGATCTGATTGTACTCGATTCGAACTTAGGCCTCGCATTGGTTCTTCCTCGAGGATGAGCGGGAGGCGGCTCGGAGTTGGCGTTGTGAAGTGAGAAGCGCGGCTTGACCCCTCCCGGTCGCCGGAGTTCCGGGAAACGCCTGCCGTATCCAGGCCACGCCCTGATCCAGCGACCAACATCGTCGGCAAGCTCAACCACGTCCGCCACAAACTCGGGCAAGGGAAAGTGCCTAATTCACGATGAGGATCACTAAGGACGCAAACACGCACGGCTAAACGGCGAGCCCGCCCGACGCCGCGAGGATTGCCGGCAAAATCTTCGCAGGATCACAACCATTAAGACCCGCACCCCAACTCGCGTTGAACTCGATAACTGCCCAGCCTTCTTTAGCGATAAATCCGACATCAATGACGACGGTGCGTGGTAGTGCCATTCCTCGAACTACCTCCGAGGTAAACGAGATTGCATCCGATAGGTCGGGATTTCCTTCGTAGGCGGAGGCATCGGGCACTCTAGAATCGAGCACGAAACTTCTTACCTCGGCAGTGATCTGCACTACGTCCGAAACAAAAACTTCGGTTTCGGGTGGTAGCCCGCGACATTCCTCGGCCAATTCCTGAGCACTTCGATACACTGCCCCACGAAACTGTTTTGGTGTTAGTGGCTTAATAAAAGCCGGAAATTGCAGCGCCGCCGCGTCGCCCAATGGCCCCTTTTTAAGCCGCCGCCGCAGAAAGCGGACCGGCACGTGTAACAACAGGTCGTCGGCAGGCGAGCAGAGCGCGAAGCCCAGTTTCTGCTGAAGTACAAGGCAGAATGAATCCGCTCCGTACACCCGCACGGACCTAGCATCGAGCGCCGGTGGGTCCCAGAATCGGCCTAGGCGATGGACGGCGCCGCCGCCCTGAACGAAGGCGTTGGCCAGTGCATCACGCTCCGGGTCGGCCTTATCGGCGATGAGCAGATTGAGGCCGGCGGTCGTGTTGCTCATGATTTTGGTGCTCACCGCGAGACGATCCCGCCGCAATTCGGTCTATCTTGGCGACGGTCTCGCGGTGCCTTTAAGACAGGTTCCAGCGTCTCGGGCGCCCTCGAGGAGCTCGTGGAAAGCGGCGGTTTTCATGAATTAGATACCTGACGAATAGGTCTGCACCGGAAAAAGGCGAAGATGAAGTGACCGGCGCTCTACCCTAATTACGGTACAACGGGCAACGCTTCGGATGGGCCGGTTTTCAACGTTTCTGAACCTCACGAAATCGGGAGGGTATTGCGTCTGTAAGAAAAAACACAAACGGCTCACGACGACCGATGCAGCTCGTCGAAGCCGCGTGCCCGATCCTGCGCACCTACGCCTACCTAAAATTCGGGAGACGTGACTCGTTGAGGAGGGCGGCGCGCGTGGCCGAGATAGTGGCCATGATCACCGCGGGCATAATTCGGAATGGGGCGAACTATCTTCCGCATCATCTGCGGAAGAACGATTATTGGCCGGAGGGCGAGAAGGAGGTGCAGGGCGAATGGATTGGTGAAGGGGCGCGTGCTCTGGCGTTGGAGGGCGGAGTAACCGACGAACCGTTTGAGGCGCTCAGGAGCAATCGAAATCCGAGGACGGGTGAGGCGCTGACGAAGCTTGGTGCGAAGAAGGAGGTGGCGTTCGTTGATATTCAGCTTTCGGCGCCGAAGGACGTGAGCGTGCTTGCCATGGTCGGAGGGGATGAGCGAGTGCGCATCGCTTTCACGGATTCGGTGAAGGTGGTGATCGATGAAATGGAAAAGTTTGCGGCGGTGCGTGAGCGTCGGGGTGAAGCGAAGATGACGGAGGCGTATCGGCTGACGGCAAATTTCGTGGGTGCCTTGTTCATCCACGATGCGAGTCGTGACCTCGATCCTCAGTTGCACGCTCACGCGGTTCTTGCCAACGCGACGTGGGATTCGTCTCGGACGGGGTGGTTCGCGTTGCAACCGGCGGAAATGTTGCGGGCTTCGCCGTACTTGCGGCAGGTGCTTTATCGTGAACTGGCCGGGCGGCTGCGGTCGCTGGGGCATGAGCCGTACGACATGAGCACAAACGGGTTTTCGATCCGCGCACGAAACGCTCCAAGCNNGGGGCGCGATTTCCGGCTGACGGACGTGCATGGCAAGGTGCTGACGGAGATTTTGGCGTAACATAGGCGGAGGTGGGTTGTCGGCGGAATCGGAGGTGCCGGCCTGGAGACCGGCGTTCCCAGGGTGAAGCGACGGTGTCGGGACTCCAAACGCAAGAAAGCCGGCGGGTTTGAGACCAGCAGGGGTTTTGAGAATGGAGCGAGCGAAGAGATTCGAGTGAGGCACGGGATGCGGTAGTGTCCGAACC
>DKKJ01000146.1 GCA_002455175.1 Opitutaceae bacterium UBA6669 | reverse complement strand
AGTCCTGCCTTCAGGCAGTCCGACGTGCGGCCAAGGCAGAGGAGCAGATTGAGCAGATCGAGTTCAGCATGTACTTTGGTGAAATACTTTCGTGCGAGGGCAGCGGTCTTGGGGAGGCCTCAAAACGACACCGCTCGGCAAAAGAGCACAGGAGGGCCACGGTCTCTCGNNCGCGAGAGACCGCGTCCCTCCTGGAGTGCTTAGCTCATTCCGTATTTCTGAGTTTCGTTGCGCGGCGATGTTCTGAGTTCCTCCATTGTGGGTTAGCTTCTGAATGTGAATGAGATGGGTGGGTTAAACAACTTTCAGTCTTTCCGCTTCTCGCGCTTTCGGCCTTTCTTCAGGAATGGCTGATCCGAAGCTGCTCGAAACCTTTCCCAATCCTGCGCCGCAACGCGACTTTGTGATCGAACACACGCATCACGAGTTCACGTCCGTTTGCCCGATTACCGGACATCCCGACTTTGCCAACATCACGGTTCGCTACGTGGCCGACAAAACGTGTGTGGAGCTCAAATCGCTCAAGCTTTACTTCCACGCCTTTCGTAACGAGGGGATCTTTTTCGAAGCGGTGACCAACAAGATTTGCGACGACTTGGGCGCCGCTTTGCGTCCCCGCTCATTGACGATCGTTTCAAGCTGGAAGGCTCGGGGTGGCTTTACCTCCACCGTCACCGCCGCGTGGTCTCCGAGTCATCTGGCCGGCCGAAAGGCGAAACGGAAAGCCTGAGGTGAGTCGTCTTAAGGCGCGATACGAGGCCCGCATCGGAGGCTGTCTCAGACGTCCCGCTTGGCGAGTCGCAGTGGGAGGGCCCACGGTCCCTCGTGGCCGGGTTTGTGTGAATTAACCGGCGTGGCGTGCATCATGCGACCGCAGGACGTGAGAGACCGCGCCCCACCCCAGTGCCCCTTGTTCATTCCTAATTTTTGAATTTCGTTAAGTAGCCATCTTCTAAGACAGCTGCTCCGCTCGGGCTGCGGGGACGTTTCCCGTTTTTTCGCAAATGCTCTCCTACGGGCTCCCGCTCAAGGATGAAGCGCAGCCATAACCTTAGCGTGGAGTTCGGGATTGGCAGCGATCGTCGAGTTCGCCGGATACGGCGCGTGGCCTTTCCAATCCGTGATCACGCCGCCTGCTCCTCGGATCACCGGCACCAATGCCGCGATGTCCCAGGGGTTCATAATCGGGTCGAGCATGATGTCAGCCCATCCGCAGGCGACGAGAAGGTAGCCGTAGCAATCGCCCCACGTTCTAACCAAGCGGGCTTGTTTGGTCAGAGCGTCGTATGCAGGTCCGTTTTGGTAACGCGCAGGAGTCAACGGATCGCTTGTGAGGAGGGTGGCTTCGGAGAGGCGTGAGCAGGCGCGGACGCGCACCTGCCTGCCATTGAGAAAGGTCGCAGAACCGTCTCCGACGAGCATTTGCCTCAGGATGGGTTGATGAATGATGCCCAGCACTGGTTGTCCTTGATGGAGGAGCGCGATGAGCGTGCCGAAAAGAGGGCAGGCTGTCATGAAGGCCTTGGTGCCGTCGATTGGGTCGAGCACCCAGACCCACTCGGCATCGGGTCGGTCTTCGCCAAACTCCTCGCCGATGATGCCGTGATCGGGGAACTCCCGAGAAATACGTGCGCGCATCAGCTCTTCAGCGCCTCGGTCGGCCGCAGTGACCGGGGATTCGTCGCTTTTTAGCTCAACGGCCAAAGCAGGGTTGGCGAAGAAGGGACGGATGAAATCTCCACTGGCTTCCGCCAGCTCCAATGCGAAACGTTTGAGGGCGTCCGAGGACATATTCTCCACAATTCATCGCTTTCGCGTGGAATCGACTCTGTTTTTTTCCCATAGTCTGGATACGCGTGTCATTCTGGACCGACCAACCTATCTATTTCGTTGATTTCGAGGGCAACCGGGCCACCGGCATACTCGAGTACGGAGTTGTCACGGTGGTGGGTGGATTAGTGACAGAGGCGCGCACTCGGTTGTGCCGAGCCTTGGGAAGGATTGCACAGGAAGACAGTGATGTGCACGGGCTGAATGAACGTGATGTGGCGTCGTATCCGCCCTTCTCCGACGATTGGGATTATTTTGCCGACTTACGTGAACGCGGTATCCTGGCGGCGCACTATGCGGGGGTTGAAAATGCGTTGATCAAAAGCGTTTGGCCTTACCCGCGCGCTTCGACCAATTTTGCGCGGCCGGGGGAACGCATTATCGACTGGGGTCCCTGGGTGGATACAGGAGCGCTTTACTTGCAGCTTTATCCTCGCTTGGGGACTGGGAAGCTCGAGGCCTTGGTTTCCTTGACTGGCCGTCAAGAAGAGGTGGACGATCTGGCTGCTAAACACTGTCCGCTTTCGCGGCGTCATTATCATGCCGCGCTTTATGATGCGCTCGCTGGAGCGGTTCTTTTGTGCGCGCTAGCGCAGGACCCTCAGTTGGCCCGGCTTTCTACCACTCAGATCTTGGCCTTGAGCACGCTGGACGGCGATAAGCGTGACGGCTTGCGGCAGGNNGGACGGCGAGGCTTATTGCCGGGGAGACGGAAGAGACTCGAAGCGTTGGGAGAGTTGCTGAAGCGTCACCTCGGCCAGCGACGCGATACGCAGGTCAGCATGGCTGACGTCGTGATGGTGGCTGGAGGGGTTGGGCACCACCACACACCAAAGCCCTGCGCGCTTGGCGGCCAGGGATCCGGCGTGGGAGTCTTCGAACGCGATGGCCTCATGGGGTCTCAGACCGAACTGATTGACCGCCAAACGATAGAGGTCGGGTTCAGGTTTGGGAGAGGGCACATCTTCACGGCATCCAATAAAGGCAAAGCGATCCAAAAGTCCGATACGCGCGAGGTGACCCTCGCAGTGCGCGTGATTGGAGTTCGAAGCAAGCGCGATGGGAAGGCTTTGCTCCTGAGCGGCGTCCATCAAGGAAACGATTCCAGGAAGAATGGGTTGGGCGAGTTCGCGGATCCGGCGGTAGTAGCGTAGCTCCTTTTCCAGGGCGGTGCGGTCTATGTCGGCGTCGAAGGCCTTCCAGGGATCGAACGCATAGCTGGCGTGACCGACGCTGCGAATGAAAAGTTCGCGATCAAAGGGCTTCTCGTGCGCAGCGTGAACATCCGCAAACCCGTCGATCAAGGGAGTCTCGGTATCGAGAATGAGGCCGTCGAAATCGAAAATAAGCGCACGAATCAAGGTGGACGAAAGAGCGGGCGAACGTGAGCTCAAGATCAAGGACAGGCAAAAGAGAAGTGAGAAAATGCCGTTGGGTTGCGCCTCGGGGTGATTCGTATATTTTCACGCGACAGCTGGGAGAAGGGCTGCCAGCGTGTTGCGGTGCTCAACTGTAAGCCTAAAAAAATCTCGGGTCTGTCGGTGTTCGCCGCGGTGCGCTGGATCGGATGCGTCCTCGTCGGCGTGCTGGGAGTGATGGGGGCGGAACCGACGTGGCCGGTGTCGGTGCAAGATGCCTTAAGGCGGACAGTGACCGTGCCTGCGCCTCCTCAGCGGATCGTTTCTTTGATTCCGGCAAATACAGAGATTCTCTTCGCTCTCGGTTGCGGGGATCGTGTGGTCGGGGTGACGACGTTCTGTGATTATCCGGCCGAGGCGAAGACCCGGGCAAAAGTGGGTGGATTTGCTGCGAGCACGGTTAATATTGAGAGTCTTTTGGCGCTACGACCCGACCTTGTGGTCACCGGCGATGAGTATCATCGCAAAGTGGTGGAATCGCTGACCAAGGCCGGGGTGCCTACCGTGGCGATCAAGGCGAGCGATTTTGGAGGCGTGTTTGCCTCAATGATCACCCTGGGGAAGCTCACCGGCCAAAATAAGCAGGCGGAGGAGCTGGTGCAGGCGCAGCTGGCGCGCGTGGATGCGGTGGTGGCGCGAGCGTCCAAAATTCGACAGGTGGATCGCCTGCGGGTTTACTGGGAAGTCTTTGACGCTCCGGTGATCACCACGGGACCCAACACTATCATTGGGCAACTGATCGCATTGTCGGGAGGGTTAAATGTTTTCGCTGACATTGATTCAGAGTTTCCCCAAATCAGCACCGAGGCCGTGATTGCTCGTGATCCGCAGGTGATTCTGGGACCTAAGGTGGAGAACGGAGACTCATTGACGTTGGAAAAGGTTCGGGCGCGAGCCGGATGGCGGGGCATTGATGCCGTGCAGATGGGCCGCGTTCATGCTGTATCCGCGGACCTCACCTCGCGACCTGGACCTCGTTTGGTGGATGGACTCGAACTGGTGGCAAGGACGCTTTATCCAGAGCGCTTTCCGGCGCCGGCGGCTCCATGACTGGAGGGCGAAAAAAAACCTTTACGGAGAAGTCTGCACCACGGCAAAAAGAAGACCGGCGGTTGAAGCGCGCGTGGCAGTGGGGGATGGGTTTGCTGCTTCTTCTCGGCGCCAGCCTGATGGCCAGTGTGGCGATGGGAGCGGTGTCGATTTCGATGAGCGATCTACCGTCGCTCCTTTTGCGGGCAGATGGTGTCGATGCGTCCCAACAGGCGGTGGTGTGGGAATTGCGCCTTCCGCGGGCTTTGCTGGCGGCCCTGGTGGGTGCGGGTTTGGCCAGTGCCGGTGTGGCGTTCCAGGCCCTCTTTCGTAACGCGCTCGCGGATCCTTACGTGGTAGGGGCTTCCAGTGGTGCAGCCTTCGGCGCAACACTCGCGCTGACCTTTGGTTTCACCTTTGGGCTAGCGGGTCTTGGCCCTGTCTCCTTGGCTGCTTTTCTCGGGGCGATGATCACCGTTTTCGCCGCCTTGTTTCTCACTGAGCAGGGAGGGCAAGCCTCGGTTGCTTCGCTGCTACTTGCGGGTTCGGCGTTAGCCATGATGTTGTCGGCTGGGACGGCATTTTTGCTTCTCTGGAGAAGCCAGCCTTGGTTCCAGGCGTTCAATTGGCTGTTGGGAAGTTTCTCCGGACGCGAGTGGAGTCATGTGGTGATAGGAGCCCCGTACTTCATTTTCTGTTTTGGCCTGCTCTGGCTATTGGCGCGTCCCCTCGACGCGTTGACGGCAGGTGACGAGGTGGCACAGAGCCTGGGATTATCGGTTCGTTGGATACGCATCGTGATGGTCAGTGTGGCTACGTTGGCGGCGGCGGTGGCTGTGGCGCTGGCGGGAGTGATCGGCTTTGTGGGGTTGGTCGCTCCGCACGTGGCACGTCTGATGTTTGGAGCGTCGCATCGGACTTTGCTTCCGATGAGTGCGCTGATTGGAGCGATTTTGTTGGTGTGGTCGGATATTCTGGCCCGTACCGTACTGGCTCCGGTTGAGGTTCCGGTTGGCATCATTACGGCCGCCCTGGGTGGCCCATTTTTCCTCTATGTTTTGAAAGCCAGGGGAGGTCGGCTGGCATGAAACCGCTGTTGCAGACGATCAGGCTTTCCTGCGGGTACGACTCCACCGTGGTTTTTGCCGACGTCGACTTGGAGGTGCACGCCGGGGAGGTTTGGGCGCTGATTGGTCCCAATGGAGCAGGCAAATCCACGCTTTTGCACGCCCTCGACCGCTTGATTCGTCCCTTGGCTGGGGAGGTTCTGTTCGAGGGGAAATCGCTCGATCATCTCCGGCCGCGCGAAATCGCGCGTTCCATTGCGTTGGCGCCGCAACGGGCGACGGCGGCGGCATGGCCGATGACGGTGCGTGATGCAGTGTCTCTTGGACGCGGTCCCCACCGAGGGTGGATGATGCCCTACACGCGTGAAGACAGGCAAGTCGTGGAGGAAACACTGGTTATGCTTGGCTTGGACGCGATGGCAGAGAGGACTCTATCGACGCTTTCGGGTGGGGAGGTGCGACGAGTAATTTTGGCGCGGGCCCTGGCGCAGCAGCCTCGGGTGCTCCTCTTGGATGAGCCGCTTACGTACTTGGATATCCAATACCAAGCGGAGCTTTTGGGCCGCATCCGCAGTCTGGCCCGAGATCATGAGATCGCCGTGGTGCTCACGCTCCATGACTTAGCTCTGGTGGCTGGGACGGCTGATTGCGTCGCGCTCCTTGCGGACGGTCGACTCTGCGCTCAGGGTGCTCCTTCCGATGTGCTGCGGCCTGAGGTGCTTGCTCCCATTTACGGTACGTCTCTGGAAATTTTTCCTCATCCCCAGAGTGGGTTGCCGGTCGTTCTGCCGAAACCTCAACTCTGACGCTACGAGGCGGAGGCTGCGTTTTTGCAGCGGCTTCAGTCTGCGGTGTGCCGAACTGCCCGACGTTCCCGCCAGGCGAGGCGGAGAGAGTGCAACAACCCGTACCGAGGACTGCTCAGTGCAGAAAAGAGGAAGCATGCGCCGAGACAAAGGACGATGGAGGGCCCGCTCGATAGCCCGCTGTGAAAACTCAGGATCAAGCCCATGACCGATCCGGCCATGCCCAAGAGGGCGGAGACGAGGAGCATGGCGGAGAAACGATCGCACCACAGGTACGCCGTCGCGGCAGGAAGCAGGAAAAGCCCCAGGGCGAGAACCACCCCCATGGTTTGCAGTGCGGCGACCAGGTTAATGACGGCTAAGCTGAGGAATGCCAGTTGGAACCAGCGACCGTGCATCCCGGCAGCACGAGAGAAGGTGGGATCAAAGACTTCGAGGACGATACCTCGGTAAAATAAAACAAAAAACAGAAGCGTCACGCCTGCCGCCGCCGCGGAGAGCCATAAATCTGTCGGGCCGACTCCGAGAATGTGGCCGAATAGGAAGTGCAGAAGGTCCACTCGCGTCCCGGATTGGCTCACGAGGGCGATGCCGCCCGCGTACGCGACCAGGAAGAAGGCGCCAAAGGCGGCATCTTCTTTGAGGCGCGTGAGGCGGCTAAGGAGCGTGCTGCCGACGGCGATAAGAAGGCCGGTGGCGAGAGCTCCCAGGAGCATAGCCATAACGCCCTGGCCAAAAAGTATCCAGGCGACCGCGACGCCGGGAAGCAGCGAGTGAGAGAGCGCATCGCCGAGCAATGCCAATCGTCGCAGGACGAGCACGCTGCCGAGCAGTCCTCCGCTAATGCTCAGAAGAACAGCCGAGCCCAGGCCTCGCACCATGAAGTCGTAGCGAAACGGCTCAGCGAAAAAGTCGATCCAGGTAGCAATCATGGACGGGCTCCCAGAACGGGCATATGACGTCGGAAAGCAGTATCCAAATTGGCTTCGCTGAGGACCTCGGCGGTGGGCCCTGCGGCGATCAATCGCGTATCGAGGAGCAGGGCTTGTGAAAAGTGGGCGCGGGCGAGGCTCAAGTCGTGGATGGCTGCGATGACCGTTCTTCCCTGGGCGAGCCACTGCTGGAGGAGGTGGAGCAATTCAGCGGTGGCGGCGAGATCGAGACCGTTAAACGGTTCATCGAGAAGAAAGATGTCGGCGCCTTGAGCGATGGCCCGTGCGAGGAACATCCTTTGCTGCTGGCCACCGGAGAGACGACGGATTTGTTCTTGGGCCAGCGGAATCAGATCAAGTTCTTCCAAGGCGCGGTCCACGCGGCGTTTCTCCTCAGCCGAAAAACGCCCGAAAAAACCTAGGCTGGGCCAGCGTCCCTGGGCGACCACCTCGCGCACGGTGATCGGGAAGTCCCATTCGACCTCGGCACGTTGTGGCAAGTAAGCAAGGCGCGGATGTAGGTGCCGGGGATGCAGGTCACCCAACCTGATTTCCCCCCGTGTCAACGGAAGCCAGCCAAGCAAGCTGCGGAGAAGAGTGCTCTTGCCCGCACCATTAGGTCCGACCAAAGCCACTAATCCACCACAGGGAATTTGCGTGGAGACTCCGTCGAGAGCCAGACGGCGACCATACCGGACGGTCACATCCTGGAGGCGGAAAATATCGTGATGAGCGGCCATGGACAGCGTTCGCCGGATAGCTAACGCAAGGCTTCGACGATCGTCGAGATATTGAAGCGCATCATACCTTCATAGGTCGACAGTGCCGGGTCTCGGCCCAAGCCGTCGGCAGAAAGTGCTGGGGCGAGCTTGGCGCTGGTTTCCCGAACGATGGCTTCAATTACTCGTGGACTGGTGGAGCGCTCAGAAAAAACCGCGTGGATGTTCTTGGCGCGGATTAAGCGGATGATGCGGGCGACATGACGAGCGTCGACCTCGCCTGCGGTGCTAAAACCGAGCAGGGGATAAACGGTGAAGCTATGCTCATGAGCCAAGTAGCCGAAGGCGTCATGAGAGCTCACGAGCACGCGTCGCTCCGCCGGGATGGCGGCCATTTCAGTTTTTGCCCAAGCACGCAAGGACTCCAGTCGGCGCACATAACTTTCAGCGCGGGCGCGGAAGAGGCCGGCCTGCGCTGGACGGCGTTCAGAAAACGCGTTGGCCACTATGTGAGTCGCTGCGATGACTTGAGGCACCCCGTGCCACCAGTGCGGATCCACTCCGTCGACATGCGCGTGACTGTGAGCATGGCCGTGGGAGCCGTCGTGGTTGTGCGGACCTCCTTTAAGCAGAAGCTCGGGAGAAAGACGGTCGCCCACGCTGATGATGGCGTCGGGTCGCAATTCACCAGCGAGACGAGGAAGGTACGACTCCATGCCTAAACCCGCGGCGAGAACAAGGTCCGCTTCTTTGAAGCGACGCACGTCTCCAGGGGTAGGTTCGTAGACGTGCGGATCGGTACCGGGAGCAACCAAGGGGAGGACGTCTACATCGGATTCACCCAACGTTTGAGCGATCTCCGTGAGCACCGTGTGTACGGTGACCACCCGCAACGGTGTCGCGGCAAATAAAGGACTGCCCCAACCGAAACTAGCTCCGACGATGAGGGCAAAAACTAAGCGGCGAACTGCCGTCATAAAAAAGCCAGAAAAGAGAGATGGCGTGCCGCAATCAGCCAAGGGCCGTGGGCACGCCAAGGAAACGCGTTGCGAATCTGCGGAGCAGAGGCAGCTCAGTGAGCCGCGCCCTTCTTCGTGACGGTCACTGGAACCTTGAGGAAATTTGCGCCTCGGACATCGACGCGAGCGACAGTTCCACTGAGAGAATCTACTCCTTTAAGCCAATCGACGCTCGCTTCGAATTGCGATGTGCTACCCACGGTTTCACCTGTGGCCGCGTTAGCCGTCGCATTGAGAATCAAGGTCCGCGCCGGCGCAGGCGACGTCACATTGACCTCAATCGTCTGTGTTTCGAGACGGATGAAGTTCTCTGCATGTCCGTCCAGGACGTAAGCGGTGAGCTTCCCTGCAGCGGAATCGAGAATAAACTCCAGGTTGAACTGATGGTCGCCCAACTCAACCAACGTGCCGCCGTGCGGCGCCGTATGGGCGTGTCCGTGATTGTGAGCGTGGTCGTNNCACAAAAACCGAAGAAAGAGCCAGGAGCGTGAGTGGGAGGAGGCGTGGGAAGGTCATGGGCAATGGGAATCCAACGGAGACAGGACAAAACGTACAGAGATTACGGACAATCAACGGAAGACCGAAGCTCTACCCTATCAAAGTCGTCAAGAGGGCGGAACTGGAAAACGACCGCGAACGTACAGCGAATTCACCGCCAGGCGCTTCGCACTCGTTATTTTTATTACTCGCTTTAGCGAAGGTAGTTACGAGGATTACTGGGTAACCCAGTGCGGCATTTTATGCAATTTAGTTGCCTGAGCATCCGCGTTTCGGGGGCGTAACGGGCGTCGGGCTCAGGGATGGCTGGATTTTCGAGAACCTGTCTTTGTATCTAGGCGATCGTAGGGTGCGGACGAACGTACCAGGTGATTATAGGAGGGCTCTGCTCCGTCAGAGCCGCAGGGACGGCTACCGCTTAGAAGTGCCGGTTCGATGGATTTCTCGCCGTTGAGCACCGAGCCCTCCGATCCGACTGAGTGGGGCTTCTTATAACCTGAATGGCTACCGTTTTTCGAAGTTGGCCTAGTCTCGGGGAGGCAGATACGGCTTCAGCATCTCGGCCCAAAGACGATAGCCTGCGGCGGTGGGATGAACGAAGTCATTCATCATTTCCTTTGATAGTGACCCATCCGGCTGTAGCCACCGCTCCTTGAAATCCAGGAAAGTGGCGTGTTGTTGTCGCGCCACCTGGGCGAGTCGCTCATTCACGTCAGCGAGAACTGCGCGGCGCGGGTCGCTTGCAGACTGTCCGCGGGGGAAAACGGCCATGACAACGATTCGGGCGCGAGGGCATTTGGCGCGAATCTGTTCGCAGATTTTCGATGCACCGTCAGCAATTTCTGCAGGGGTGCTCGCGCGCGCATAGGCGGTGCCTGAGGTGTTATTGGTCCCGACGTTGAGAACGACCAGACGTGGATCAATGCCGTCGAGTGCTCCGAGTTCGATCCGTTTGAGCACGTTTTGGGTGCGGTCCCAGCCGAAGCCGAGATTGAGCGCGCGATGCCCGGCGAACAAAGTGTCCCAGGATTCCTTGCCGCGATTTTTCTTGGGGTCCTCCGGTTGTCCGCCCCAGAAGTGGGTGATCGAATCGCCAATCATGACGATGTCAGGATTGAGTGAGCCTTTGATCGCCAGAGCGGCGGCGTGACGGTCTTCCCAGAGGTAGGAATCCACCTCGATTTTCCCGGTAGGGACAATGGCCGTATTGATTTTCGATGAGCCCGGGAGCGCGGTCCAGAGAGCGTTGCTCACGCGTTGCGCGAGACGCTGGTAACCGGCAGGAGTGAAATGCACGTCGTTGAAACGCTGATACCGATCGATCTCTGGGTTTATCCACGCGTAGAGATCGTTGATGATAAAGCCGTGCTTTTTGGCTAAACGCGCACCGATTTCGTTGAGGGCAACGATGGAGGCGGGATCCTGTTTTTTGGTGTCGTCACGTGGGATGGGCGTGGTGCTGGCCCAGATGACTTTGGCTCCTGTTTGTGCCAGGCGCGTCATGATCTGATCCAAGCGTTGCTCATAGTCGGCTTGAGGTGTGGAGCGGTCGTGGATCCCAAAGTTGACGTGAATGACATCCCACCGACGATCACCCAGCCAGGCGTCCAGCTTGCGGACGCCGTTTGCCGTCGGTCCGCAGTTTTCTGGAGCGCGGTAGACATTGGCTTTGCCCGCGAGTGCGGCTCGAGTCGGCAGCGTGTAGCCATTGGAAACCGAATCGCCGATGAGCAGCACGTTAGGAAGCGTCGGGTCATCCGAAACGAAGTCAAACGGGCTTACCTTTCCTGCGAGTTTCTCCTGTTTGTAGCGCGGGAGGTAGTACGAACCCAGGTAGGTTTCCAAGGTGGCCAACCAGCGTTGCTCCGCTGCACTGCGCTGGTTTTTCCACGCTTCGAAAGCGGCCTCCACCTCCCGATCTTTAGCCGCTTGAGCAGCGGCCGATTCGGCGGCGTTGGTGGGTTCACCCGTAGGAGAGACCGCACGACCCACGTACTCCGGGGTCAGCCAGATCGCCTGTCCGCCGGCTGAGGGTAACGCGGCCTTGAGGGTAGAACGCGAGGTGACGTTTTCCGTGCGAATGCGAGTTTCGCTTGGCGTAGTCCCGTTTTCGAAAATTTTTGCGACGTAGGTGACGCCTTCGGGAAGGAAGGAAAGAGAGAGCGCAATCTGCTGTGCGTGATCGCTGGCGATTGTACCGACGAACCAATCGCGCCCGCTACGCCGTGCAATACTGGCCACTTCGCCGATCTTTCCTTCCAGGACGCGCGTTTCATCCCAGACTGTGGGCGTGCGATCGAGGAATTCGATTTCAGGTTCTCCTTGGTAGGCCGACGGCTGATCGTACCAGTAGAGCAGTTGGAGTGGGCTGTACATGACCACCGCCAAAGCCAATTGGTGGGCTCGAGTGGGTTTGATGCGGGGACTGTAGACGCAAATGGTGTAGTCTGCGGGGCCCGCCGGAGAACGCACAAAAGGCAGCGTGGCATTATGAGTCGCCGTTGGCATGTGTTCATTGCCGCGGACGCCTTCCTGGGTCAGGAGGTTGGGGAATGTTCGCGTGAAACCGGTGGGACGATAACTGTCGTGAATATCGACCATCAGGCGATGCGCGGCAGCCTTGCGGACAGAGTCCAGAACCCAGGTGGTCCAGGCCTGGGGGCCGACGTTGACGAAGCCGAATTTCACCCCGGCGACACCCCAGCTCTGATAAAGGGGAAAAAGCTCATCCCGCTGTTTTTCCAACGCGCGACGATTCACGTAGAGAAAGATTCCGATGCCCTTGGATTTGCCGTAGGCGATCACCTCGTGAAGATCCAGCTCGCCAGTCTTGGCCACTTTCTTGGGGTCGACATTCACGCTGCGCGCGTCGGAGGCGTCGTCATATTCGTGCCCATACCAACCCGCGTCGTAGAGGACATAACTTAATCCACGAGCAGCAGCAAAATCGATACAGGCCTTGCCTCCTGCGGTGGAGAGGGTCACTTCCCGAATCGCTTTGCCCGGCTTGATCCAGCTCGTATCCGCCAAGGCGTTGGGCGCATTCAGGTTCAGAACGAGATAATTTCGCTCCAGGAGATCGCCAGGGCGATTTCCGACGATGAACGCGCGCCAAGGTGAAGTGAGGCGACCTGCGTACTCGACCTCACCGGAGAGTGCACTGATAAGCCCGCCTTCGGTGAAGGGCGAGGGCGCGAGCAACATGCGAGGATAGCGGTCGAGATCTGCTTCGACGAGACAGGCGAAGCGCCCGTCCGCGAGTTCGACGGTCAGCGGACGTTCGCACTTGGCCTTGATGTTCGAGATGAGCGTGCGGTGGTACTCTCCTTCGGGTCCGTACTCCTCGTAACCAAATGAGCCCTGTGGGAAGATGAACTCGGTGCGTTCGGCGCTGAGGGTACCGGAGGTGTTCCCTACGGTGGGCTCGAACTCATAGCGAATGGCTGCGCCCTCGTTGTAGGCGCGACCGACCAAAGTCAGGGTCTGCCCGCTGGTTTTCTGACGCAGGGTGAGCCGCATCTCTTGGTAACCGTCGGGGATCTCGCTCCGTTCGCCATAAAGTGGTTTCCAGGTAGCGGTGTGGCGGTGTTCAGAAAACGTCACCTGTTCGAAGCCGTCTAGGAGGTCAGCCCCGTTTTTTTGGGTGAAACCTAGACGCGACGGTAAAACGGTCGGTTTACCCTGGTGCTCGATCTGGTAGAGCGGCGTTCCGTCTGCTTTCAGAGAGAACGTGAGGCGGACGGACTCGTCAGGCGAAGACACGCGCCACGCCGCGGCGAGCGAGTGAGCGAGGACGAAGAGAACGACGGCGCAGCGGATGAAGAAAAACATGACGAGGGACGTGAATGAAAGGGGGTGACAGGTGCTAGGTTTCGACCGATCACGCGTGCAGCGCCTGGATACCGTCAGCGGGAGCGTGGAGGCAAGAAAGCGCCCACTGAGTTAACAACGTGCGTAGCGAGGAGGTCATAAGCCGGCGCCTTCCAGTGGAACTGATCTCCTCGTGCCCACTCAAGCCGCGAGACCAGCAAACCGTAAAAATCAATGATGGGGATTTGGTTTCGCCGCATCACCTCTGCTGCCATTTGGTTGTGTGCGACAATAATGGGATCGATGGTCGGATCGAGCTGGAGCGGATTGCCTTTCACGGTCACTGGCGTACTTGCTGCCCAGATGAGACGCGCTTGCGGTGCTTGTCGGCGAAGCGTTTGCACGAGTTTTTCCGTGAGGGGTTCAAATTGCCCCTCTGGAATACGTCCTGGCTGCCAACCATGAAGCCCGAGATTGAAATGGATCACATCGTAGGGCCCCTGCGCGAGAACCTCGGTTACCATCCGTTCGAGGTCAGCGTTTGCCTGATGGTAGGGATTCACCCAGGCATCCACATCGGCGCGTTCACCCAATCCCGAAATCGTGGCTTTGAGGTAGCCGTTCAGGATCGAATCGCCGATGAGCAAAACGCGGGGTCGCATGGGATCGGTGCGGTTCGCCTTTTGTAGTCGCCAGCCTTTGCCATCGGCGTGGAGACGCGGATCGGTCTCCGCGGCCGCGGCGTTGACGACGTGAGGCAAAAGGAGGCAAGCAAACCCGAGTAGGAGAGCGGAAAAGGAGCGAGGAGGCATGAGCAGGGTGACTGGTTAAAGTCGAGAAGCGGTAAGTGAGGGCTATCAGTAGCTGATCAGTCGAACTGGACCGAGGAGCCCCGATTTCACCGGTGGAGACTGGTCGGTGTAGGAGTGGTAGGTTGTCCAGGTTTTGCGCTCTGCTTCGGGCAGGCGCATATCGCCCATCAATCGGTTAGCCCATGTATTCGCGACGCGGATTTCGAGGCGGTTCTTTCCGGGTCTGAGCGCAGATTGGATTTCGACGCGATAAGGAGGCGTCCAGGCAATGCCGCAATCCTGGCCGTTAACACTGACCTGGGCTGCTACTGCGACGTTGCCCAAATCCAGAACCACGGCACCGCGCAAATGGGTTAAGGGACTCCACATGATCTCTTGTGTGTAGGTAGCGGTACCGGAGAAAAAGCGTACCTGGTCGTTTTGATGAACGCTCCAATCCGCTAGCGTGGGAAAGATCATTGGCTTCGTCGGTGCAGATATCCCTGAAAACGTCACCGTCCAGGGTCCGACGATGGGATCGGCGCGATGGGAAAAATCAGCAGGCTTTGACCCGGTTGTGTCACCTGCGCGGAAGACGATGAACGTTGATTGGAAAGGAGCCAGCGTCAGCGGGATCGACGTGATTTCGTCCACGGAGCTGAGTGCTTCGACGACGGTTGATTTGCCTGTGACTGGATCCCAGCGCTCGACTTGGGAGCTCGATGATCGGAAGTGAGCGTGGACGGAGACGGTGTGAGCGTGAGGATTTGCGACAAAATAAAGCTCGGTTGCCCCACTACGCCGGTGTGTGAAGCGAAGATTAATCTCTTCTCCGTTCATGGACGACACGGCCCGGAAGTCAGGGAAAAGCTTTAATTCGTGAAGTGCTTTCGTGATAGGCGTTCCTCCATAGACCCGCCCCTTTCCGTAAGGGCGTGATGTCATCGTGGTGCCGTCGTGGTCACCCCAGATGTCGTCGCCGATTTTACGGATTTCATTTTCGGAAGCATCACCTCCTTGAAGACTGAGGTTGTGGCGCGGCTTGGGGCAGGCGACCACGGCGCCTTCTGCGATCAAAGAGCGCAGTGCCTTGGCTGATTCTAACGTGAGTCGATCGGAGTTTCTCAAAACCAGTAAACGGTAGGAGGCACCGTGAGGCAGTACCAAGCGACCCTCATTCACCCTGAGCGTGCGATTCAGGACGTCCGCTGGGAGAAGATCAAAGGTGTATCCAGAAGGGAGTGCGGGCCACCGTTCGAGATCTTGGCGATCGCTCCCGATGACCTCCGCAATTGGGCCGGCAGGATCCTCTCCGTAAAAATAGAGCACGTCTGCGACGCGGTGGCCTTGCTGCAGGAGAAACTGAGTCCGACTCAAATAGGCCATCCAGGCAGAGCCCATCTCCCACCAAGTTTGTCCGCGGGAGAAGGGAAGCCCGTACTTACCGAAGGCAGGTCCCGGTGATAGTAGGTCTAGCTCCGGGTTGTGGGCATAGGTATGGAAAACCATCCGGTTGATCCCGGCTGCGAACGCGGCATCTCCCGTGGCTTTGAGCGAGGCGGGACTGTCATTCCAATTGGCACGACCTTGGGTGAAAGCCTCCAGAGCAACGACCGATTTTCCCGTCATCGCTGCAGCGGAAACGGCCTCTTTCAAGGGGCGATTGAGTTCCGTCATCGGGATGTCGACGTGGAGATAGTGCTGCATGCCGTCGGCGACCATGGTGCCGGGACCACTCCCGCCACAGGCTTCCGCGGATAACTGGAGCCCGTGACGATTCGAAAGCTCACGCATCACACCGTAGAAGTTTTCCGCTACCAAGTCGCTGCCGGTTTGGCGGACATCACGAAGAAAACGTTCAGTGGTGGCGCGATCTTCCACAATGATTCGTGCGAAGGCAGCGAGATAAGGCAGGAGGTGATATCCGCGACGACGCTGAAATTCTTCTGGGAAGTGGTGGGACCAGTTTTGCGTCCGTGCTTCCCAACTGTCGATCAGCACACCCTTGAGCGCGCTGGCGCGATGCTGGGAAGATCGGTCTTTTTTGTGCTCCAAGATCTTCAAAATGCGAGCGACATAGTTTTCGAAATGAAGCGTCACTGCCGCGCGACTGAATTTATCGCATTCCAATCCGCGCGCTTCGGGTGGCGCGGGCTCGTTGATTTTCCCTGTATTGCGATAGCCGATGCGTACCACCGTCCAGTGCCCAGGAGGTGCGGTCCAACGAAATTCGCCCGAAGCGCTCTTGGCCGAGGTCACGTCCACGATGGAGGCGAGAGGAACGGCTGTCTCAGGCTNNCTCGGTATCGAGGTTGGGTTCTGCCACAAAGGTGCGTCCCGCTTCGCCGATTTTACCATCGATTCCGGTGAGCACAGGCTCGGATGACCAGAGGACCCGCTTGAGCTCGAGTTTTGCCGGTCCATCCCAGGCGAGTCGGAACGAACGCGCCGTCGTGCCAGGGAGGGCGTGTTCGACGGGCGCTTCGGCGTTGCTGTAGAGGCATTGATACGTGGAGAGCGTGATGATTTCTCGAAACGTTTTCCCATCATCACTCGCCAGGACACGCGCGCGATGTTCGTCGGGGAATGTGGCGTTGGGCGTGCCCGCAATGAGGACGGAGCGACACGTCACCGCATGCGGGAAATCAAACTGAACCCAGCCTTGCGCTGTTGGTTCGACGGATGCCGTGGCCGGTTTTAACGTTTTGAGCGGTTCCCTTGTGAGGCTGAGCGCGGTGAGATCTGCCCCATCGAAGCTGCTGGTAATGGTGGGCGAGGGGAGCGCTGCGGTCTCGCGCAACGCGGACGGAGTGGGAAATGCCAGGTAAGCGATGTCTCGGTAGAACGTATGTCCTGACTCGGGCCAACTAGGAAGGGCTTGTAGCACCAACGTGTCTCCTCCGCGAACGACGTGACGCGACGTGACGACGCGGTGCATTCCTTGGTCAGGAGTAATCCAGGGGCCTCCTGCGGTCGACCAGCCGGCGCAGTTGTGCAGTGTGAGTGCGAGTCCAAGACGTGCGCATTCCCGTTCAGCGAAACGCAGTCTTTCCTCCCACTCGGGACTGAAAACGGCGATACGCTTTCCTTCACGCGCACCGTAGGCTTGCACGTTGAAGAGAGTGACGCCGCCAAGGCCGATACGCTGCATCGCCTCCAACTCCGCGGTGATTGCCGCAAGATTGACGTCTCCATCGCGCCAGTGCCACCACGTCTCCGGTCGTGCGCTCGCCGGAGGTTGCTGAAAATCCTGAAGAAGCGGATCAGGCGTGGATTCAGCTCTGAGGAGTGGAGTGGCTCCGGCGATGAGGCCAAGAGCGTGGGCAGCGAGCGCCCACGCTTTGAGGAGTGAGTGACTCACCCGGGCGTGCAGGCGGATCACAGCTTCAATGACGTGGTGAAGAGGAAGCTGATCGGCTCGGTATACACGCTATTGCGAGGAGTGACCGAGATGCGATTGGGTTGTGTAAAATCCCCGTTGGGTGGACGCCCAATCACATCGTAGCCATTGTAGACGACTGACTGATCATTGAGCAGGTTACGGATCGTCAACTGGAAGGTCATTTCCTTGTTTTGCAGGACGCGCCAGCCGTTCTTCAGACGCAGGCTGTAACCGAACGTGGCGGTGACGATGGGCGGACGCTTGGCGTAGATGGCGTCTTCCTGACCGACCGTGGGATCATCGATGGCGCGCAGCGGGTTGTTGGGATCGACAATTGTATCCGCGCTGCGAGAACCCACATAGTCGCGACCGCGTACTTGCAGACCTAAACCGAAACGGAGCCCTTTCAGACGGCCGGTTTGAATCGTGTAGTCGGAGTATGTGTTGATGGTGACTCGATTGTTGCCCTGCGCTTGGCCGGTGCTTTGGACCGTCGCGTAGTTAGCCCAGATATTGTTGTAATCGATGACCGCGTTGGATTGCTCGCTGGCAATCGCTGCTGTCACGTTGGGATTGATGACGGCGAGACCGGGTGCGCCATTGGGCCGTTGCGTCGTGTCGAGTCGGCCGCCAGCGTCTTCGAGAACCTGCCGGTAGAAATCGGCATTTTCCGGAACGAAAGTCTTGGCCATCGGGTAGCGATTGTAGGTGAAAACCTCGGCCGTGCCCAAGTTGAACATCACGCGCCAGCCGCGGGTGATTTTGCCGACGATTTCGAATTCGACCCCAGAGGTTTTGGCGGACTGGTAGTCGGTTCCAAAAATATCCGGAAGACCCTGGATGTTCCGTCCATCCGGGCTCGGATCCGTGGCGGCATTGCGGGAAAGCAGATTGGTGATGGACGCGGTGGTGGGCGGAGCAATCCGCTGATGATCTTCCTGGTTGTAGAAGTAGCTTGTATTGAAGGTCAGTCGGTCCTGGAAGAACCGGAAGCGGAGTCCGCCGTCATAGCCTACTCCGGTGAGAGGCTCCACCAGTTCATTGTAGAGTGTAAAGGCATTCGTCGGTGGAGGGACGTAGCTCGTGGCATAGTTGCCGACGACTGAGATGTGGTTGGTAAGGTGATACACGAGCCCGTAGGTGCCCGTGATACCGGTGCCTTTGTTCACCGGCGGACTATAGTCGTTGCGGAAGCGATCATTGGCGAAAAAGGCGTTCGGCACCTGCACGCCGTTGTTGACGGTGACTCCCGTGGGATTCACCCGAGGACGTGTGGCGGCNNAGGTCGTCGCATTACGAGGAAGGTACTTGAGGTCGGCCCAATCGGCAGGTGCCGTGGGTTTGTAGAGCAGTGTAGCGCCGTCCCAATTTGAGGGAAGATCTCCGTACTCCAAACGGCTCCGGGTTTGTGAACTGTATTTGTCGTGTCGCGCTGCAGCCAGTACGGCAAGTCGACCCCCGAAATACTTAGCCCCGATGGCCAGAACGGCGTTGTCGAATTTTTCTTTGGTATCATTCCAGTCTGCCATCACCCAACGAGGTGTGATCGTGCGTTGCGTGGTGGTGTAACTGGCGTTGCCAGTGCTGAAGACGTTTTGGCTGAGCGTGGTGGGAATCTGCGAATCGCCGTAAGGTCGGTCGGGACTGTTCCAGTACTGCCGAACGACAACAACTTGAGCGCTGCTCTGCCACATTCTCGGATCGGAGAGGGTAGCCACGCTGTATTTGCGATTCCGATTCTCCGTAGTACGGCTGTTCGAGGAAACGTTGAGGTTGAAAACGTACTCACCCCATTTGCCGGCGTTCAAGCGGTGACCGATGTTGGCACGGACGCTTTTGTTAAGGAAATTTCGATACGTATATCCGACCGGAGCGTCACCATAAGGCTGAAGGTAGTTCGGATTGACGGCTCCGTTGGGGAGGAGCTGGTTGATATCGATGCGGATGGTTCGGACCGTGACGCCCCCGTCGCGAATCGCCTTCGAGTAGACCTTGTTCACATCCGCGCCGGCCTCGAAGAACCAGCGCTGGCCGATTTGGTGAGAGATCGCGATGTTCGCGTCTTTCATGTCCTGCGTGTAGAGCGCCTCGTCGAATGCCAATGTGAAACGCTTTGAAGGAATGCGGAACGCGGAGCCATTGATGGCGCGATCGAAGCGATCGTTGGGTAGATTGATCTGGTAGCGAAACGGTGCTTCGTCGTTTGCATTTTGCGTCGCGGTGGGGGCGACGATACCAGTACCACCGTTGCCGAAAGGCAGGCCTGTTCCACGCGTGTAGAGAACTCCGTTGGCCAGGATGGGTACGTTGACCGTGGAGTCGGCGCGACGCGTGAACCCTTCGTTTTGGTAGTTCATGATCATGTTTTGGCCGGAATGAGGATCCCAGACGTAGTACTCTGCACTCCGTCGATTCACGCCCTGGGCTTCTCCTTGGAAGCGGAGCACTTGGCCGAACGAGTTAGGGATGCCGGGAACAGATTGAGTGCCTAGGACGGCGTCGCTAATGGGGCCACGGAAGACTGTGACGCCGTCCCATCCACTGACATTATCGAAAATTCCGATGGAGGGGATGTTTCTGGCCGTCTTGTCGTAGGCGCCTTCGACCCGGATTTCGGTTTTGGGGGTGAGCAGGAAAGCGCCTGCGGCGGTGATGCCCTTGGTTTTTTCTGACTCTAGCATACGCCAGCCGTTCCGATCGAACCACACCGCGTTCATCCGCAGGGCTAGGCGATCATTGAGCGATTGGTTTACATCGAGGGTGGAGCGTTTGTAGTCCCAGGAGCCGTACGTCGCGCTGATGTTTTGGAACGAGCGATCGTAGCGGGGTCGTTTCGTTTGCGCACCAAGGCCACCACTGAGAGCGGACTGACCGCCAATATTGAAAAGTGCGGCATTTGGGCCACGGCCGAATTCGTAGCGTTCGAGCGCGTAGCTTTCCAGCAGTCCGGAGGTGAGGTAGTTGTTGCGCTGTTGTCCTGAGTTATTGTCCGTTCCGCGCGTGTTGAATTGCATCGGTTGCTGGACGAGATCCTGGGACACCACCGCCGCACCATTGGGCATCCAGGAAGCGGCTTCGGCGACATTGGTGATGCTCAAGGCGTCGATGAATTCACGCGTCATCACAGAATAGGGTGCGGGGACGTCGCGCATCTCCAACGACATCCGGGTAGCGGTGCCGGCATTGGAGGCGGCGAAACCGTCGTCTTTGTCGGTGTCGACCTGAAAGGGAGAGAGTTGAACGAGATCGTCTCGCCGATCCGCCGGCACTGCCTCNNTCTCCCGCCCGATGGCGACGGCTCCGTTGCGTTGATCCCGCGTCGCTACGAGCGGCGTATCCTTCAAGAGCTGATTGAGAGCCTCTTGTGCGGTAAATGATCCCTTCACCGCATTGGTGGAGACATTGGCGACCTCGCTATTGGCGTAGAGGACCTGCAACCCGGCCTGAGCCGAGTACTGTTTCAGCGTTTGGGAGGCGCTCGCGGATGGGATATCGAAATCGATGATTTTTTGCGACTCGGACGAGCCTGAGCTGGCTGCGGTGAGCACCGGAGCCAGCGTCGTGAGGGGGAGGATGCTCGCGAGTGCGATGCTCGTGCTTCGGCGAGCGAAGGAAAACGTCGAGCCGAGGAGCCGACGTAGTTTTCGTATAAAGCCTGGGGTCGAGCCACGAAAGAGAGAAACTGGCGACAAGGTGAGAGTCATCATAGGGGCGCCGAGCCACGGCTAAACGCGGGGTAAGGTGGTCGGACATAGACACGACGAAGACAGAACGAAACTCACTAAGGCCCTGGAGAACTTTTTTTGGATCGAGCTGACTTCCCGTAGGCTGGGATATCCTCGATCGGATCGTCGCGGAATCAATCCCGTCTCAGGCGGAGCACCGTGCGATCCGATGCTCGATCGGCAATGACGTTGAAGCGGCTTTCGAGGAGCTCGACTAAAGATTCGTAGTTGTCGGCCCGAAACGATCCACCAAAAGGTTTCCGGGCGAGTTCGACGTCCGAGATAATGAGCTGATGGGAGTTATAGCGGTTGAAGTCAGCAATGACGCGACTCAGTGGGGTCATATCGAACTCCAGCATTTTTATCTGCCAGGAAAGTGCAGGCGTGAGATCTGTTGCCGGCAGAGCCGTAATGGACGACGTCTTGCTATGGGTCTCGGTGAAGGAGACCTCTGCGCCTTCTCCTGCTGAAAGGAAGCCCAGCGGTTGATGTGACGACGTCGCGTTACCCGTCGATGAGGGAAAAGAGGTGAGTCGAGAAAAGAAGTTCGAGCGCGCGTGGGCGGTATCACGAACATCCGAGTGATCGAGCGCTACCTTTCCTTCCGTGACGATCACGGCGACTGATGCCGACGCGCGACGAACGTTAAAGGCGGTGCCAACCGCGCGGACAGAGACGACCCCGGCCGAGACGGTGAAAGGACGTTGGGCATCCTTCGCTACGATAAAATAGGCCTCACCCTCAGTGAGTCGGACCCGACGTTCTCGAGCGCCGAGTTCAACGGTGACGGAGGTCTGTGCATTCAACTGAATCCGGGAGCCATCCGGGAGAGAAACATTCCGAGGTCCCTCTGGATGCGTGGCTGTGGAGAACTCTAGCCGAATCGGTTCCGGTTCGCTGGTCAAAAAACGTGGCAGGAAAATGAAGGCAATGGCGGCAGCGGCCGCTAAGATAAGGCTATTAGCCACCAATGCCCGTCGACGATGCTGAGACGGTGGTCTTCCATGGGTCGGGAAACGGGTTACCACTGCTGTCGTTGGCGCTGGCGTGATCGCGCCAATTGGAGTCCGGATGTCATGCTTATCAGACGATTTTCCAACGGTTTCTGGAAGATCGTCCAGTAGCTTCCAGGTCTCGTCCAACAGCTGAAGTTGTTCGGCGTGGCGCTGATCCGCCGCCAGCCAGCGTTCGAATTCCGCTTGTTCTGCGGAGGTCAGCCCAACTTCGCGTCGGCCAAACCAGTCTGCGGCCTCTATTTCGATGTGTGGCGGCAATTTACCTTCGATGCGATCAGAAGACGAACGCGAAAGGGGTGAGTCGGCGGGGTCCGTCATGAGCGAGGCCCTTTCNNGGGGTGAGCGAGGAAAAACTCGCGGCACTTGGACATGCCGATGGTAAGCTGCGCGCTGACCGTGTGAGGGGAAATGCCGAGCCGTTGTCCGATTTCCTCGTAGGAAAGGCCCTCGAGCTTTTTCAGCATGATGATCTCTCGGCACCGTTGGGGTAACGACTGCACCGCCTGTTCGAGCAACTGCAACTTCTGCTCGCGGCNNGTAGGCTAGGTATTTCGGGGGTGGCCGGGCGGGCATCCTCTCCCACCTCTACCTGCTCCCAATTGATTTGCCCGTCCACGGGGTTGGACCGTTCCTTGCGAAAGACATCCAAGGCGATGTTGCGCGCAGTGACAAAAAGCAGGGCGCGTACTGACCGAATCGTACCGTTGGAGCCNNGCTTCTTGGACGACATCGTCCGGGTCTGCGAGCGAGGGAAACCTCGCCCGCAAATAGGCGCGAAGGGCGGTCGCGTGAGGCTGGACCTCTTCCTCAAACCACGCCGCCGTGGTGTTGAGCGGCGAGGCGCCCGCACAAGCGGTGGCAGAGGAGGATGGGGCAGCGTGCGGGCTCACGGGATTAAAACCAGCGGGGCTGAAAGCGGGGGTACGGACGTCAAAACCGACTCATGCCGGCCTGGCGAGGTTTTTATGGAGTCCAGGTGAGGGCGAGAAGGCGAGCGAGGGCTTGCGGAGAAAGAAACCGCTAGACTTGGGGGCATCCGGCTGACTTTGGTGTTTGGGCTGTCTGACATCGTTAAAGCAAGACCGGGACGAACTTATTCATGTCGGTAAAGTCAGTTGGTTTACGGGGCGTGTTCTACCCGAGACTGTCGGGCCGTTATCACGTGGAATTCATCGTCGCTTCATACCCGTTTCATCGGATTACACTATTCTGTTGCCATGAATCTACCTGTCTTAAGTAGGCATACGGCTCTGCTTCTTCAGATGGTCACTGTGCTCGTGGGCGTCGGCATGCTTGGTTTCATGCTTTGGGAGCCGCATCTCGAGGGCAGAAATGCTCATGCTACTTTGGCTCAGATCTACTTTAACGATCCCTTCCTTGCCTACGTTTATACGGGTTCGATCCCTTTCTTTGTCGCGCTTTACAAAGCGTTTGGCCTGTTTGGCCAGGTCAGGCGTTATGGGGCGTTTTCGCACACAACCGTGAGCGCGCTGAGAACGATCAAGCGTTGTGCGATCGCCATCATTGGATTCGTCGCCGGCGCCTTACTTTTCATTCTCCTCTTTGGCGATGGAGAAGACCGACCGGCAGGTGTTTTTATGAGCGGGGTTGTCGTTCTCCTTGCCAGCCTGGTGGTGATCGCTACCGCGAGCCTCATCCGGATAGTGCAAACTGGGCTGAGGCGAGCAGAGAGAGGGCAAACCTAACGCGTGTATGGCATTGGCATCTCGAGCTGAGATCAAGGGGCAATCCGGGCGGCGTCGTGAAGGCGTTTCATTTCCACTTCGCTGAGCGCCCGGTTAAACACCGCGAGGCCGCCGAAGCGACCGATCGTGGCCTTGCCTTCGGCGAAGAGTGAACCCACGGCGTAGCGCGCGCCCACGATGAAATCGGACCCGCCCATCGGCTTGGTCTCGGCGTGCTTCGCCGGATCATAGGCGAAGATTCCACGCCCGTGGTAATACGGGTTAAGTCCGCGACTGCCCCCGTTGGGACCTTCCTGAGTATAGTAATGGTCTGTGCGCTTGTGTTTGACCGGATCAAGCTCAGCGCGGTCCAGCACGCCGTTGATGTAGGCGCTAATCCATTTTCCGTCGTAAGTGAATCCTAACGTGACCCACGTTTCTTCGGGTACTTCGTGTTCCGAGACCGCGTAGTCGCCACACCAGGGGAAAGCACTTCCATCTGCGCGTCGGGTCACCCCGCCTTCACTTGAGATGTGGGGAACCAAGCGCCGCGGCCCACCATAGGTGGGCATATTGAGGAGCATCGCGTACTGGCGCGTGCCGCTGTCGTCTCCGTGGCCTTTTCCTTCACTCCACATGCCCGCGATCGTCCGGCTGACCTTGAGGTCGACGAGCCTCACGACGGCGAACATGCTCACGCTTGCTGTGGGCCCACTGATGTTGATGTCACGCGTTTCTGAATACGGAATCTTGAGGAACTGCTTTCCATTCAACTCTGCCGCATATCCCGAGAAGGGTCCTCCCGCGACGCGGGCCACCGGACCACCGACCTCAATCAAAGGATGTGAGTAGCGCGTCCCCGTCGAAGTGCGCGGTTGTCCGGCTTCTTCCCCGAAGGTCCAGAAAGCCACCAGCCCCGGGATCGCCTCCACTGTTCTCCGATCGCCCCAGGGTACGGTGGAGGCGGCGTCCGGAGTTTCGTTGGATTGAGGTGTAGGCCTCCTGGTGTCGAGCGCGTCAGACGTGGATCGATGTGTGGTGCAACCAGCAAACGTCAGGAGGGCTGTGACCACGATCAAAAGNNAAGGAGCTGATGAGGAGGGCTGTCATCCTGGTGCTTAAAAAAGAGGGCGTAGTTTGAGGTGGTGTGATTAAAAAACGAATACGATGTCTTCCACTCGGATGACACGCTGCAAGGTGGGACAGGTCGTCAGATGACGTTTCAGGGGTCTCCGTTAAGGTGTTTTTACGCCCAAATTGATTTCGAAGAACTCTGAGTCCGTAGTCTCTACGAGTTCGGACTTCCCTTCTTTCCAAAGAGTGACCGGTGATTTCAAGAGAAGCGTGTGCTCCGCCGCGTTGTATTTGACCAACGGAGCTTGTGCTTTTTCGAACGGATAATCGGCAGACGCGGGAGGAATGATCACCACGCGACCACTGATTTCTGCGAAGCGGACGAGTCCTCTGGAATCTTTAACTTTGGGGTCGAGGACAATGAGGGCTTTATCGCCGTTAATGCGGAATTTTTCAAAGGAGGCCGTTACCTCGGAAAGCAGATCGAGGCGTCCGGAAGCCAAGTCGCATTGAACCCCTTTTCCCTCTAGGGTGGCTCCTTGTGCTGAAAACGTCACATGTTCGTTTCCGATGATGCGCTCTTCTCGCTTTCGGTAGATGGCCTCCGTCCATGTGATTACTCCCAGAGCGTCTGGCGTTTCCCCTGACTTGAAGAAGTCAACTCTGCCGTTTTTATTCACTGGTGCTTCCAAGGGCCCGGTGGCTGTTTCTGACCTGATTTGACGGATCAGCTGCCCCTGTTCTCCGAACGACGAAATCTTTAGGCCTCGCGCCTCAAATGTTTTTTCTGCAGCGCCAGCCAAAGGTAGAATGAGGAGGAGCAAAAGAGACCGGTACATAAGTGCGGGGCGTGATTTCAAGCGAGGCGGCTTTCATCCTGGGCACGACCAACCGCTACGTCAACGTCTCGGGTGCATCAGAACCTCAAGGGTCATGAGGCTCTGGGCGCGCTTGGGTTGGTAGAGCGAAGATCTGCGTCTCACGTGATGCGTGTGGTCCGAAAGCACCATATCGGAGGACGTGCGCATCGCAGGTAATTCTATTTTTCAGATGCGTAGGTCGCGCTTCGCGTGATCACACCTTTCGCCCTACCACCGCTCTGCGTTCGATCGGATGATTTCCGTTCGATGCCCCTTACCCCATGCCCCCTGTTTCCGTAACATCGTCTCGGTTCTTTCGCATCTGCATTTCTCTGCTTGGGGCTGGCGCGGCTTTGCGCCTACAGGCGCAATCGACTTCGAGCGCTCCTCCACCCGAAGCATCTGAGTTCGACCCTGAGGTCACGCTCTCGCCGTTCATCGTGAGCACCGAAACCGATTCCGGTTACGCTGCCACCAACACCTTGGCGGGTACTCGGTTGAAATCCGCCGTGGCCAATACGCCCGCACCGCTCTCGATCATGACGCGGGAGTTCCTCAATGACATCGGGGCGATCGATGCCAATCAGGCGATCCAGTATGCGATGAATGCCAATGTGGATACCAATGATGTCACGGGCAACACGCAGGCCTTCAGTGCCTTTAGTTTTTCCATCCGTGGATTCAGCGGCGCCACCGTGGCGCGCAANNATTACGAGGTGGCGCGTGGACCCAATGCAGTGCTTTTCGGCATTGCCAGTCCGGCGGGAGTTTTCAATTCATCGACCAAAATTGCCCGACCAGGACAGACCCTGACGGAGGTGCAGTTTCGGGTAGGCAGTTTCAACGATTTTCGCGGGAGCATGGACATAGCCCGCACGCTGGGGACGAAAAAGAAACTGGCGGTGCGCCTTAATCTTTTGAGCCAGGATGCGGATGGTTACTATGACTTCCAGAAAACCGAACGGAATGCGGGGACGCTGAGCGTAACCTGGATGCCTTACCGTTCCACGACGNNCCGAGTTGGCGCGATTCTTTAGCGCGAGTCCGCGGCCGTTTCCCATCAGCGATGGGATCTCGCAGTGGGTTGCTGCAGGGTCAGTCCTGCATACCGATCCGGTCACTCGACCGGCGCTGACCGGGGCGTTGGCCAGTGTTTCCGGAAGTGGCGTGATTTACTATCCAGAGAGCCCGCTCGGTAATCATCCTTTTGCTTTGTCGGGAAATTTTTTGCGAACGAGCGCACCAACACCCATCCGTGGAGGGACGGGTACTGACTTCCCTGGAATTCTCGATCCTTCAGTGGCGCCGCGCACGACCAATTTGCTCGGTCCGTCCAACGGCAATCAATCGGACCAGTCGGTAGTGGGAGTTTTCGTCGAGCAGCGTGTCGGTCGGAGTGTCGCGTTCGAAGCGGCGTGGTATCACCAAGGGCGCGAGTACCTCAGCCAACAGCCAATGGTGTTCAACGACAACATTCTCATGCGTGAGGTCAGCACGAACATCGCTGTCTTTGACCCGGTCACGGGAGCGCTGACCGGATATGCGCCCAATCCAAATGTAGGACAGATGTTGATTCGGGGTCAGTACGGTGAACGGGAGACCCACGATAAGTCCGATAATTTTCGGGTGACCGGCAGCTATGACCTAGATCTGACGAAGCGCACGAATTGGGTGCGCTGGTTGGGGCATCATCGCCTGGCTNNACGTCAGGAAGTGAACCGCTCGTCATCGCGTGCCGTGTCCGATCTGACGAACACGACGAACTATATCACCCGCGCGAACATGATCGACTTGTTCTCGCCGGATCTGAGCAAGCGTGGGATGTGGGATCCCCGGGATAATCCCATCAACGGTATTCTCTATGGCTCGCCGGGGGTTAGGGTGGAATCCGGCTTGGCCAATGTGAACTGGACCGGCACGAGAAGCGTTGTCTCCTCGGCTGTACTGGCCAGTCAAAGCAGCTTTCTCAAGGATCGCCTCTGGTTTACCGCCGGTATTCGTCGCGATCGTGTTTCCAATCGGAATTCTACGGCGGTGCGCGATGCGGTTTCGCGCGAGTATTATGGGATCAACTACCAGCTGCCTTGGGCTCCCTCGACCTATGATACGACCCAGTCGATCGGCGGCGTCTTGCATCTCACGTCGTGGTTGAGCGTGTTTGCCAACAAGTCTGACAATTTCGCGCTTCAGGCGAGTTCCTTGCTTTTCGGGGAGGTGGGGACGAATGGGTTCAGCAAGAACACCCGTGGAAATGGTCGTGATTACGGCGTGCGAACAAAACTTTTTGGAAACCGAGTTCATCTCAATTTCAACTATTATGAGACCTCGCAGTTTGGTCAGTACTACTCACCGCAAGGCGCGTATGCCTCCATTCCCCAGCTGATCTGGCAGGCCTTGGGGGAGAGCCGTCAACTGACGGGAGGGGATCTTCAGGATCTCAATGGCAAAGGCTATGAACTGGAGCTGGTGGCAAATCCGACGAAAAACCTGCGTCTCACCTTCAACTATTCGGAGTCGCGTGAATACGGGCTGAACCGTCAACTTTCGTACGAAGAAAATTATCTCAACTCCCACCGGGACTACTGGCTTTCGCCGGAGAATGCGCAACGCCCCGTGGGCGGAGCATCGGTCTTTGGTAATAATGTTCAAGAGTTGTGGGATTACCTCCAGCGGCAGCTCGTGCTTGATCGCGAGAACAATGGCCGCATGCCGTTTCTCTTTCGGCCCAAGAATGCCAACGCCTTTGCTCGGTATCAGTTTACCGACGGCAGGTTGAAGGGGTTTGCTTTTGGAGGCGGGGTCAATTGGCGCGGCCCTATGGTCTTGGCGTACCCCAACAACGAGACCAGCCGACAAATGAAAGGCTACGAGCAGATCTTCGGTAACCTGCTGCTGTCGTATTCGACGCGGATCAAGGGCAAGCCGGTGACCTTCCAGTTGAACGGAAATAATATCTTCAAGTTCGATGATCCCTTCCCGCGCCGGTACTACTGGTACGGTGATGCACAAGGGAGCTCGATCCTTTATCAATTCCCTGCCGGATATCGTACGTGGGTTCTGACCACGACGATCAAGCTATAACCTGGCGTGATCAGGAACGTGGGGCTGACCGCGATTCTGATCGATCAAGTCAAGTTACGGTGGAGATGTTGTGGCGGTGATCGGCTGGTGAAGGGGGAAGAGGGGAGAAGACGATGAAAAGGTAAGCAGCGGCGAACTTGCGGGCGGGAGATTGGTCAAGAATTCGGGAGTTGCGGGTGAGGTGGCGGTTTGGCCTTCTGGCTGCTGCTGGCTAGGCTGACGTCCCTCAATTTTTCTCTCACTTCTTATGCTCTCACTTCGCATTCACGAAACCGGTGGTCCTGATAAGCTGCGTGCGGATGACGTGTCTCTTCCGCAACCGGGTCCGGGTGATCTCCGGTTTCGGGTGGAGGCGGCCGGGGTTAACTTTATTGATGTCTATCAACGCAGTGGACTTTATCCGGTAAAGCTTCCTGCCACGCTGGGCTTGGAGGCGGCCGGTGTCGTCACGGCCGTAGGCGAGGGCGTGAAAGAGTTTAAGGTCGGTGATCGCATTGCCTCGGCCAAGGTCAATGGAGCCTATGCCGAGGAGGCTTTGGTCGCGGCAGGAGGAGCCGTGGGTATTCCGCAGGGTGTGCCCACACAGACGGCAGCGGCGGTGATGCTGCAAGGGATGACCGCTCATTATCTGGCGTGTGACACCTATCCATTGAAATCGGGGGACACTGCTCTTGTGCATGCGGGAGCAGGAGGTGTGGGGCTCTTGCTGATCCAAATTGCCAAGATGCGTGGTGCCCGGGTGATCGCTACGGTGGGAACCGAGGAAAAAGCTGCGCTGGCTCGCGGTGCGGGGGCCGATCAGGTGTGTATTTACACGCGCGACAACTTCGTAGAGGCGGTCCGCTCCTTTACCAATAACGAAGGCGTGCACGTCGCCTATGATTCTGTGGGCAAAGACACCTTTGAAGGCACCCTCAACAGTTTGCGGCCCCGCGGCATGTTTGTCTCCTACGGCAATTCCAGCGGTCCCGTGGCGGCGTTTGCCCCGTTGGTGCTTTCCCAGAAGGGTTCGCTCTTTTTTACACGCCCAACGATGGGTCATTACACCTTGACCACCGAGGAGATGCGCAAGCGGGCGGGCGATCTTTTTGCTTGGATAGCGGGGGCGCGACTGCAGGTGAGGGTCGGAGCAACGTTTCCTCTGCGTGACGTGGCTGAAGCCCACCGGGCATTGGAAGGGCGGGCCACGACCGGTAAGGTGCTTTTGCTACCTGCTGGGCGCTAAGCGATTGGGGGGAGCAGGCAGGAGGGTCGCCTGCGGGTTTGCATTCTGCGCCCGGGCAGTTTCGCTCGGGGAGCGTGGCTTCGCCTTTGCGTGGCCCCCTTCCCCTATGAGCTTACTTCCTGTTCGTTTTTTGCGTCGCTTGGTCGTGTGGTTTGGGTCGCTGCTGTCCTTCGGTCTTTCGTCCGGGGTATCGGCCGACCAGCTCCCATTGGAACTGAAAGAGGGGGATCGGGTGGCGTTTATCGGCGATCGCTTAATCGAAGCCGAACAGCAAGCGGGATGGATCGAGCTTATGCTGACCACCCGGTTTGCGGATCGAAATGTCACTTTTCGCAATTTGGGATGGAATGCCGATAGCCCCGCTGGCGAGTCCCGACTGGGCTTGAGTTTGGTTCAGGCTGGTCGGGAGGCAGCCGACGAAGGGTGGCGGCAGCTGGTTCGACAAATTGAGGAGGTTAAGCCTACGGTGGTTTTCCTCGGCTACGGCATGGCCAACTCGTTTGCCGGCGAAGGCGGATTGACCACGTTCACCTCGCAGATGAACCGGCTGATCGATACGCTCCAGCGTGTCACTCCCGGTGTGCGGGTGGTGATCCTCAGCCCTTTGTACCACGAAACGCTGGGTGGCGCCTGGCCTGTTCCCACCACGCACAACGCGCAACTCAATCTCTACGCCCGCGAACTCTCCCAAGTGGCCACAGCCCGCGGAGCCCATTTCGTCCCGCTCTTCACGGCTTTGGAGGCACGGTCGGCGACTCCGGCGGGACAATCGAATCCGGTGACTTTCAATGGGATTCATCCCACCGATAAGGGCTTTAAGGTGATCGCGGAAGTGATGGAAAAGGAGCTTTTTGGCGCGACCCGTCCGGGGCGTTGGCTCACGTCGGGAGGGACAATCGAGCCTCTGCGTCAGGCGATTGTGACGAAGAACGAATGGTTTTTCCATCGGTCTCGTCCCGCCAACCTCGTTTACATTTTCGGTTTCCGGAAACACGAGCAGGGTCAGAACGCCACGGAAATCGTTCGCTTCGATCGCTTGATTGAGGCGGAGGAAAAGCGGATCGCACAGATGCGCCCTGCAGGTGCGATTCCTGTCCCGGTCATCCCTCGTGGACTTGGCCAGGCCGGGCAAACGCCGACGCCGCAACCTCATCCCGAGTTCAAGGTGGATGATGCTCTCGAAATGACCTTGTGGGCGGAGAATCCGCAANNCACCTTGTGGGCGGAGAATCCGCTCATCCACAAACCCATCCAGATGAATTTTGATCCGCAGGGTCGACTCTGGCTGGCGAGTTCGGAGCTGTATCCACAAATTGAACCGGGCCAAGCGGCGAACGACAAGATCATCGTTTTGGAAGACGCCACCGGTGAAGGTAAGGCAAACAAAGTCACAGTCTTTGCTGATGGTTTGATCATCCCAACGGGAGTTGCCTTCGGCAATGATGGAGCCTACGTGGCTCAAGGGACCGAGCTCCTGCACCTGCGCGACACGAATGGAGATCAGCGCGCGGATGAGCGCCTCACGGTTCTGAGCGGCTTCGGCACGGAAGATACTCACCACAATCTTCATACCTTGCGCTGGGGACCGGATGGTCGGCTTTACCTGAATCAATCTGTCTACACGCGTACGGATACAGAAACGCCCCACGGGGTTGTTCGTCTCAAGGCGGGCGGGATGTTCCGCTTTGATCCGCGCGACCACACCATGGAGATTTCCTACGGTGGATGGGTCAACGCCTGGGGGCATGCGTTTGATCAATATGGCGATTCCTTCGTCACCGACGGCGCGGGTTTCCAGGGCATCACCTGGGCGATGCCGCGGGCGACCTTTCTCACGCTGGCTCCTGCTCGTCGCCAGGCGCCTTCGATCAGCCCGGGACGGTATCCAAAGTTTTGTGGANNCTTTGTTCGGCGCCGACTGGCAGGGTGATATTATCACGGCCGACTTTCGTGCCCACCGGATTGTTCGCTTTAAGATGTCTGAAGACGGTGCCGGCTTTGTGACCAAAGAAATGCCTGATCTCGTGCGGACCACGGCGGATTCGTTTCGTCCCATTGATGTGAAGCTTGGGCCTGATGGCGCGCTTTACATTGCCGATTGGAGCAATCCAATTATTCAGCACGGCGAGGTGGATTTCCGTGATCCGCGTCGTGACAAAGCTCATGGTCGCATCTGGCGGATTGCCCCGAAGGGATCCAAGCCTCTAGCGAAGATTGATTTTACGCGTCTCTCGAATGCCGAGTTGCTCGCTCATGTGACTTCAACGGTCGCCTATAACCAGGAGCGCGCTACCCAGGTCCTCGTCGAACGAGGTGCCAATGCCGTCATGCCGGACCTTGACCGTTGGATGCAGGCGCAGAAAGCGGAGGTCGCGCGGTTGCAGGGGCTTCGCCTTTATCAGGCCTTTAACCGCGTTCCTGCGGCGTTATTAGTCGAGCTCAGCCAAGCCNNCGACCCGCGCGGTACCTGCAACCGGCAGCATGGGCATTTTAGAGAAGCGGGTAGGCGACGAACACCCACGCGTACGCCTCGAGGCGGTTCTTTCGCTCGGTCGCGTGGGCACTGCCGCTGCAGCGGAAAAGGTTCTCTCGGTGTTGGATAAACCGATGGATCCATTTCTCGACTACGCCGTCTGGTTGGCAATCAATGAGCTGACCCGGCCGTGGTTGGAGTCGGTGAAAGATGGGTCGTGGGCTATCGCCGGTCGCGAGAAGCAATTGGAATTTGCTCTCAAAGCGATTGAGCCAACCTACGCTTCTGAAGTGCTGAGCGGATTGATTGCCAAAGGCACCGTAGCACTCGATGGTAGTGGTTCTTGGTTTGAACTGATTGCGGCGGCAGGTAGTACGGCTGAAGTGAGTGCGCTCTATGAGCGACTCTTGAAAGGAGATCTCACGGAGGACGTTACCTTGCGTGGGCTCAAGGCGCTCACCGAGGCCGCTCGGTTGCGTTCGGTCAAACCCTCCGCTCGACTCAATAACGTCGCTGCTTGGGTGCAGTCGCCATCGCCTCGTCTTCGCCAAGCCGCCTCTCAATTGGCGGGCGCTTGGAAGGTCGGCGACGTGGTGCCGCGGTTGCAGCAGATTGCAGGAAGCGCCACCGCGACGAGCGAGGAGCGTTCGGCCGCATTTGCTGCCTTGCGCGACATTGGTGGGCCGTCCGCACTGGCAGCGTTGAAGTCACTCGCATCGGCGCAAACATCGTTACCGATTCGTCGAGACGCTGCGGTGGCATTGGCGGCTCTCGATTTCCCTGCGGCGACCGCTGATGTTCTCGCGGTGCTAAAAGCGACCGCCGATGAGGCGCAGGCGCAGACGCTGTGGCGTTCGCTCCTGGGCATCAAGGGGGTCGGCGCGGCCTTGCCGAGCGTTCTGGAGGGAGTCGACCTACCGGTCGAAGTGGCCCGGGCTGGACTGCGTCCCGCGCGTGAGGGAGATCAGTATCAGGCTCTGGCTACCACTTTGGCCAAGCGAGCGGGCTTGGCGGCTTCGGCAGAACCGTTGACGACGGCCCACTTTCAAACGCTCGCTGCGCAAGCGCTAGCGAAAGGCGATGCGCGTCGCGGAGAGCAACTTTATCGTCGCCCGGAACTCGCCTGTGTGGCTTGCCATGCAATCGGTGGTGCGGGTGGTAAAATCGGTCCGGATTTGACCAGCATTGGGGCGAGTGCACCGGGGGACTATCTCGTGGAGGCCTTGCTTGCTCCTGCGGCTAAGGTCAAGGAAGGCTATCATTCGGTGATGATTGGGACGCAGGACGGACAGGATTATAGCGGTATGGTCGCCCGTGAGACTGCGACCGAAGTGTTGCTGCGCACCGCCGATAACCAGGAGATTTCCATTCCGGTAGCCAAAATTTCGCGCCGCACCAACGTCGGTTCTTTGATGCCCGCCGGTTTGATTGATTCGTTGTTACCGGAGGAGCGCTTGGACCTTTACGCATTTCTCGCCCAACTCGGAAAGCCGGGCGAGTTTGATGCCGGCAAAGGCGGCGTGGCGCGGGCGTGGCGCCTGTACCTCATCACTGCTAAGAACGAGCATGTTGGCATGGAACGCGTGGCCGCGGGAGACTTTGGCTTGGCGGACTGGATACCGGTATTTTCTTTGGTGAGCGGGCAACTGAGCCAGGACATCATTGATCACACCGTTCCCTCGCGCAGCAATAACCGTGGTTTTTACGCCGCCACGCAATTCGAGGCGACGCGGGAAGGCAAAGTGACCCTCGCCCTGTCTGGTGACGTGGTCGGTGGATGGTTGAATGGCAAACGAATCGATCCTAAGAAAGAGTTCTCGGTGACGGCGAAAGCGGGCACCAACACACTCGTCTTGGAAATTGATCCCGTCCGACTTCCCTCTCTGAGCCTCCGTTCAGGCGACGTGACGTTTCTCACGCAGTGAGGTTATGGGTCGCCCGGGGTGATCAGTCGAAGGTCAACCCGGGGCACTCTGACTCTACGCCCATTCCTAAGAGATTCGGATGTCGAGTTGGTTTTGGCAAACAGGTGGCGGGCGTGCTTCAACGAGGCTTCAGGAATGGCGAAGCTGGGAAACAATGTTCGCACCAAGCCCGTTGCCAGACGGCGTGAAGAGTGCGAATGGGGAGAGCGTCCTCGAAACGTCTTCCTTCCCTTTATGAAACTACGCTTTTCCTGGTTGTTGTTGACCGCATGGACCACGTCGGTGGCACTTCTGGACTCCGTCCACGCGGAGTCCAACCCCAACGTGCTGATCCTCCTGGTCGATGACTACGGTCAGCGAGACATCGGCGCCTACCATCGCGAGAGTTTCTACGAGACGCCGCGTATTGATCGTCTGGCTTCAGAAGGGGTGCTCTTCACGGATGGTTATGCGGCGAATCCTGTGTGTTCGCCCACCCGCTACAGCGTGATGACCGGGAAACATCCCACCCGTGCACAGTTGACCAATTGGTTGCCGGGGCNNAACGAACGATTTCGCGATGCGCCCATTGTCGACGATATGGCTCTCTCCGAAGTCACCATTGCAGAAATACTGCGAAGCGTGGGTTATCGTACTGCGTTGGTGGGGAAGTGGCATCTGGGTGAAAGCGAAAGCCACTGGCCTGAGCATCAAGGATTCGACTACAATCTAGGCGGATGGTCAAAGGGCCGGCCCGACAGTTATTTTTCTCCCTATAAAAACCCGCGCCTTAAGGACGGGCCCCCTGGCGAGTATCTTCCTGTGCGTTTGGCCAACGAAACCTCGAATCTGCTTCGTCAGTTCCACAGCGAGAAAAAACCATTTTTTCTCGTGCACTCTTTTTACGAGGTGCATGGACCGTTGCAGGCGCCTGAGGAGTTGATCGAGAAATACCGGCGCAAAGCAGAGCGCTTAGGCTTGGAGAACAAATTCGGAGAAGAAAAACAGTACCTCTATCAGAATTCTCAGCAGCGCCGGGTGAGAGAAGTGCAGAGTCACGCGACCTACGCGGCAATGATGGAGAGTTTGGATCGCGCGGTCGGGACGATTCTGGATACGCTCAAGGAACTCGGCCTCGATCAAAATACTTTCGTTGTTTTTGTTTCTGACAATGGCGGCCTAGCGACGGCTGAGGGACTGCCCACGTCCAACCTTCCATGGCGTGCGGGCAAGGGCTGGGTCTTCGAGGGCGGCATTCGTGTCCCTTTTATCGTGAAAAGTCCCACCACCTTGAAACGCGGAGGCATTGTCAATTCCGCGCCTGTGGTGACCACCGACTTGGTTCCCACGATTCTCGCCCTCGCGGGGGTAAAGCCTCCCGCCGGCGTCCGCTTCGACGGCGTGAACTTTCTGCCCCTATTGGCACAGCCGCGGTCAGGGGATCTCGAACGCCCGCTGTATTGGCATTATCCCCACTATTCCAACCAGGGAGGTTTTCCGGGAGGCGCAGTGCGTAAAGGTCAGTGGAAGTTGATCGAAAACTACGAGGACGGTTCGGTATCTCTTTATAACCTGCAGCAAGATCCAGGAGAAAAACGAGATCTGGCCTTGGAACAGCCTGACCGAGTCGCCGAGATGCGTGGTCAGCTCCATGCTTGGTACCGCGAAACGGGAGCGCAGTTTTTGCGTCCTGGCAAAGCAGGAACACCGCCATGGACGCCAGGCTCCCGCTGAGCAGCGGGGTGGGTTTTCTTAAAATACTATGAAGAGGTACAGACGGATCTTCATCGGGATGGCCCTGGCTGTGTTTGCAGGGACGCGCTTGCTCTTTTCCGCGCAGCCAGTGCTTCCCGTGTTTCCGCTCACCCCGGAAAGTGCGCAGAGACTTCCAGGGGTTGAGCCAGGGGAAACGTTGCACTTTGGCTGGAACCAGTCCCGAATTTTTCCTGGCACGGAGCGCGTTATCAGCGTGTACATACCACGTGCCTACACGGGGAAAGCACCGGCTTGTCTCGCCGTTTTCCAAGACAAGGGGGGATTCAATTTTGAGATCGTCATCGATAATTTGATTCACCGAGGGGACATTCCGGTGATGATCGCAGTGACAGTTCCTCCGGGAGCGGTGAAGGGAGCGATTGATCCGACTGGTACACGGCACAATCGGACCTTCGAATACGATAGTCCGGGAGATCGCTACTTACGGTTCCTCGTCGAGGAGATCCTTCCCGAAGTGGAGAAGCTTCGTACTGCGGAGGGCACACCTATCCGGCTCTCGTCTGAAGGCAAGGACCGCATGATTGCCGGAGGAAGCAGTGGCGCTGCGGCGGCCTTCAATGCGGCATGGGCGCGCCCCGAGGTGTTTTNNACCCGCGTATTTAGCGCGATTGGCTCTTACACGGGGTTGCGCGGATCGTATGTATCGCCAGTTCTGGTACAGAAAACCGAACCACAGGCACTGCGACTTTTTCTTCAGAGTGGCACGCAGGATATGTGGACGGTTTTCGGCGATTGGTGGAGTGCGAACAACGGCATGGTCAGAGCGCTCACGTTTGCAGGTTACGAATTTGATCATGAGTTCGGAGAGGGGCGTCACTCCATGGATCACGGTACGGCGCTCTTTCCGCGGGCAATGCGATTCCTCTGGGCAGGATGGCCTGAACCAGTCGGAACGAGTGTGAAATCGCGAAACCACGTCCTCAAGCAAACGGTGTTAGCGGGAGAACGCTGGACGATTCATTCTTCGACTTTTTCAGGGGCAACTCGACTGCGTGCCAATAGAGACGGAGAGGTCTTCGTCAGCACGCCCGCAGGCATCACTCAGCTGCAATCGAAGACTTCAGTTGGACCGCTTAAGAAAGGTGTGCTCTGGGCGTTCTCAAGTGATGGCCGTTCGAGCATTGTGAGTGATGAGCGGGGATCTCTGCTGCAACGAACTACTGACNNTGGCTGTGACGGGCGATGGCAATTGGCTCGCTGCTTTTGAGCGGAAAACCACCCGTGGTTTTAGTTATCAGATTGGGCGTGATGGGGAGCTGAACTACAAACAGACCTTTTATGTCCTTCACAAACAGGATGCCGAGGATCACTCGGGATCGTTGGATGCTGCTGCCGAGGCCTCTCGCTTTGGCTACCTGTATGTTGCGACTGCCATGGGGGTACAAATCTGTGATGCCAACGGAAGAACGGGGGCAATCCTCCCGCTGCCGCAGGGGGTGGCTGCGGTGTCGCTTTGTTTCGGAGGGCCGGAGTTTAAGACGCTCTATGTTCTCGGTTCAGATGGGAAGATTTACATGCGGGCTATGCAGAATCCAGGAGCGGGCGCTTTTCGTCCATTAGTCCCGATTCTCACCCGAGCTGGCTGAGGGTGCTTGATTCCGCCCACGTTCTGTCCCTCGGGAGGTGACTAACGCGGGTGGTCGCCGGAAGGGATTCGACCCAACGGCTCGCCAGCAGTCGTGACTGGGGTATCCGGGGCGCACCCCGCTCGTTGCGATGAATTTGCTCCACAACCAAGTCGACGGCAGCTGCGCCTAGCAGGCGGGGCTGGTGGTCTAGACCTGCGTCATCTTGGGCGAACGGCCCGTGCTGGAGCCAAATGAACTGCGCTGGAGAACAAATCGCGTCTCGGGAGATCTCCGCGAGCGTCGGTTCTGCCACGAGTACCGTATCGGGTTGATAACGACATAGCCAGTTGGTCACACGCTCCGTTTCATTTGGGTTGGCGAGAAGGGCGGGAATGGGAGATTCCGGCGTGAGGGCTTGCTGCCGTTCGAGGAAGGCTGCGAGCCACTTGCCGTTGTTGCGGGCGTTGGCGGAGGGACTGAGGAGCAAACCCACGTTTTGAGATCCCTGAGCGATTGCTCGGTTAAAGGCAATTTGACCGCCTTGAAAGTAATCGGTGGAAACGCTGTGCAACACCGGAGAGCGGAGGCTGGTACCGATAGTGACGCACGATAGGTCATCGATTTCGAGCTCTAGGTCCCGATGGCTATCTGGTACGGGCGGGATAACAAGGCCCCATTGCATTCTGGCGCGGAGAATGGTCTGTAAGCGTCGTGGGGAAAGGTGAGTGCCGCCGATCCGATGCACGTCGATTTGATAACAGAGCTGTTTGGCTCGTGCTTGTGCTCCTTGCAGCAACTCGTGGAGGAAAACTGCGGTGTCTGCAGGGAGTTCGGATGACCAGAAATCGATCCAGGCCAAGCTGCAGGGGTCTATGCTCCGTCTTGGGCGATGGATCTGGGACATCAGTGCTGAGACCATCGGATGAGGTCGGTAGCCCAGTTCAGAGGCGATGCGTTGAATCTGTAGGCAGCGCGACGTGGAAAGACGTGAATCGTTACGAAGGGCCTTGGAAACCGTGGATCGAGCCACTCNNTGCCGCGGCGATATCCATCATGGTGATGCGCGAAGGGAGGGAAATCATGAAAGATCCTCGAGATGGAGAGTTTTCACTACGGAGTTTCGACGTTCAGGGATCGACCGTCGTTTTTAACAGCTGAAAAGGCCTGTTGGCTTTGATGTTGTTTGAAACTCAAAGATGCTCGGAAATGGCATTGGCTACTACCTTGGCGAGCTCCTGCGAACCTTCGCGAGTGAAGTGAACATCACCTGGGCCGACAGAATACCTGCCTGCAAAACGGACTGTCGCCTGATGGAGATCGTTGATGATGACTCCGTGCTTGTTCATCACCTGGCGTGCCACGTCATTGTATTTGATCTCGTCGCCAGCAAACCGGCCGGCTTCGTTTTCGGGTACGACTGTGGAGCTGGCCCAGATGAGTTTCGCGCCGGNNGGTGGCTTGGAGGCGGACGACGAGTTTCTCGAGGTTTTGTCGGTATTCCTCGAGAGGAACCGATAACGTACCACGTGCTTTGTCGCGTTTGCCCTGGTTCGTCGATTCGGGGTGGCGATAGCATAGGTCCCAGAGCCCCCAGTTGAAATGAATGACGTCCCAACGCTGTTGACCCAGCCACGTATCAATTGCTTGGAGACCCATGCGTGTTTCTCCACAATTGACCGGCTTCCGACCTTCGTCTTGCAGAGGACGTGAGACGTTGGCTCTCCCTGCCAGCAGGTTCCTCACGGGTCGGGTGTAGGCGATGGAAATGGAGTCGCCCAGGATCAGTACGTTGGGGAGACGAGGATCGACGGGAAATGTCCATGCACCCTTGAGGTCTTTCTCGGGGGTGAAAGGGGCCAACGCTTTTTCGGCACCGTAACTTGGGAGGAAGCACCCAGCGATCAGGAGAAACCAAGCCAACGTCATTTTCATAGGAGAGGGAAGGGCCGAGGTCAAAAGCTGAAAGCGGAAAGCTGACAGCTGNNTCCCGTGCTTTTTCGCCGAATAGCGATCTTCTAAGACATTCGCGAGACTGCGCCCCTCCTGGATTTCGTGCGTGGCGATGTTCAGAAACAGCGGGTGCTTCAGCGGCTGGTTTAGAATTTGTGACTGGCAGTGAAGAGGAAGACGCGTTTGTTCTCCCAGCCCCATCCGCCGCCCATGTCATCAGAGATTTCCACATCCTCGATCACGTTTCTGATGTTCAATTGAAGGTCGATGCGACGGTCCTTGATACGTACGGGATAAGCTATGCGGAAGCTGACGCTGTCATCCGAGGGAGCGTAGGTGCGACCCGCTTGGCCAAAATACACTTTGGAGCNNGGACCTTCAGTGAAACGGTAGCTGACTTGAACCACGCCGCTATGTTTGAATGAGCGCACCAAAGGAGCTCGTGTGTCGGATTCAAACGCATCGGTATAGGCATAGGATCCGGCCAGGGTAAGCTGGCGGTTGACCCGGAAATTGAGACTGACCTCGTATCCTCGGGATTCAGCTTCGCCAACGAGGATGAAGAAACCTTCACGGCTGGGATCGGTGTCAGCGGCGGGATCGGGTACGGGCAAGTTTTCCCGGTACATATCGTACACATTGACCAGTCCGGTTAGCCGGTCATTGAGAAGCCCAAATTTTACACCGAGGTCGAATCCTTTCCCGGTTTGGGCATCGAGACTGGTCCCATCTGGGTTGATGACGCGATTTGGGTAAACTGAGGTGCTGTAGTTCGCGTACACCGAGATTTCGCGATTGATCTGATAGACCACGCCCAACTGAGGGCTGATGTGATCAGTGACGGTTTCGGGCTCGATGCGTCCGTTGGGATCGGCGACGTAGTTTTGAACCGGCGTCGATGCACCTTCGATCATATGGTCTTGGCGGATACCTGCGAGGAGATGCGTATGGAATCGCTTGAGTTCGATCTGATTGACGAGATAGACGCCGTAGTCTTCGACCCAGCCCCGGTTGACGGTCTGTAGCGGCATCCGTTCTCGGAATTGAGAGAAATCGTAAAGCCAGTTGTTCTCGTAGGTCTGGTTGTTGTAGTCGGCGATCCGGAGCGTCTTCACATTGGTCGCGAAGGTTCCATTGGCTCGTTGCGTGGCGTCGTTCCAGATCCGTTGATCCGTGGACAGTCTCCACACGTAGTCTCCACCGATCAGCATCTTGTGGGTGACCTCAGGCCAGTCGAACTTCCCTAGGAGATCCAGGCGTGCGAATTCCTGTCGAAAGCGGTTGGCGAGCGAGCGGTGATTGACGTTAAGCGTGGTATCGCCGGGCCGCATTTGCCCATTCTGTTGTCGCTGATAAACATTTTGGTCGTAGAGCTGCCACGAATACATTCCCCGGAAATCCCATTTTTCACCCAGGCCCTGATCGACCACCAAACTCCACAAGCGCACCCGCTGATTTTGGTAGGGGCTGGGGCCGCCTGCATCAAATTGGGGCGAAATCACGTAGCCCAAATTATTAGGAGTGGGAGGACGGTTGAAATTTTCTCCGACTTTTCTGACGTTGGGAGTGAGGTTCGAGGCGCTCGCGTTGTAGTAGATGTAGTCGAATTCTAGGAACACCTGCGTCGTTGGTGTGGGTTTCCACTGCAAGGCGGGGTAAAGAAGCCGATCGTAACGATACCGGCCGTCGAGCGCATATTTGTCCCCGAGTTCGGCGTAGACCGCTCCTAGACGATAACCGAGGGTGCCGTTTTTAGTGAGAGGTCCGCTGGCTCCGAGTTGGGTGCGGTTACCATTCACGGAGTCGACGGTCACCGTCATTTCATAAGCCGGACNNTTCGAGATCATGTTGCGGACACCGCCCGGCTGGGTGATGCCGAAGAGAACGCCCGTGGCGCCCCGGACCACCTCGATCCGACTGAGAGGAGCAGTGCCGAAAAAGTTCGTGACAGGCACGCCGTTGCGCATGGCGTAGTCTGAAGGCATACCGCGGATGATAGCTTCGCGTGGAGCTCCCGCGGGACCGATGCCTGGGGTGAGTGCTTCGAGGGCCTGCATCAGATCGTCGTAGCGCCACTCGTTGAGCGTCTGCTCAGTGATCACGTCGACCACTACGGGTAAATTGCGGTTGGGTGTTTCAAAACGAGTGGCAGAGACAACGGTGCTTCCTTCGTCCTGTCGGCTTGCTCCGACTTCGAACGGACTAAGCCGATGGACCGGCACCTCTTCGTCTGAAGATGCGTCTCCATTTTGGGCATTACCGGAGGAGGCAGTGAGGAGGCCAAAACTCAGAGCAAAAAGCCGGGTGATTTTTTTTCTCGAGGGATTGCGTTTCATCGGTTCGGTCGAATCGGGGGCAGGGCTGGGGTGTGGGTTCGGTTGGACCCGGATGCGTTTGACGACAAACGATCCGGTTTTCCTGTCCCGATCCCCCTTAAGCCCGGTACCGACGAGCATCCGAGTCAGCGCCTCACGTGGCGTGAGGCGTCCGTACACCGGGTTGGTCGTCAGACCGCGCACATCCTCGAGTGGGAAGATGGTAGATACATCTGCCTGCTCAGAGAAGGTCTCCAATTGCTCCTCCGCGTCGCCTGCGGGGAGCGCAAACGACCTCCGGACCTCGGCGGCCAGCGCGGAGCTGACCACCACGATCTGAAGATGGAGGAATAACATGAGCGCCAAGAGCGGACCCGGGATACCGCGGGCTTGGCGGGAGAGAGAAATCATGGACGGGGTTTCCAGCGACCCGTGGGTTGCTGGCGCAGGGTAGACGACTCAGCGCCAGGTTTCCGCTATCGCGAAGTTGAACTTTTTTTTCGCAGAATCCACACGCCGTCACCACTCTGTTCGATTTCAAGTTCGAACGTAGTTGCTAGCAAGTTGAGGAAGGCCTCGGGGTGATCACCGCGTATACGGCCGCCGGCGCGCAAGGCACCCAATTCGGGCTGCTCCAAAATCACGCGCTGATCAAAGCGGCGCTCAAAGTAGTCTGCCAGTTCACTGAGTGTCGCTCCGCGCAGTTTGACCAGCGATTCCTGCCAAGCGAGCAGTCGGTTCACCGCCGAGGCATCGAGTTGGTCGACGACAATCGAGCGGACGGCCGCCTGTGCCGGTGCATTGCTGGGTGCAGTGACAATTGCGCGTTCCCCAGCAACGAGCAAGGTGGTTGGACTCTCCGTCGGACTTTCGGTGGCGACGTGGACGCGTCCTTCCGTGACGAGGACTTCGAGTTGGGACGATTGCAGATTGACGTTAAATGCCGTGCCGACGGCGCGAAGTCGGACGTCCCCGACGATCACAATGAACGGGCGAGTGGCATCCTTTTTCACCGTGAAATGGGCTTCTCCGCGACGGAGATGCACGCGACGCTCCCGGGCGTCGTAGTCTTCGTAAACGTCTGCGTTGGTGTTTAGCTTTACTAACGACCCGTCAGCGAGCGCGAGGAGTTGGGGGGCGGCGGATTCGGAGATCGATGGAGAGAATTTAGGGGAGACAGAGGGGTTCTCCCACCAATAGAAACTGCCCAGCGCCAAGGCTGCAGCCAAGGGGATAAGACTTAAGAGCCATCGCCGCTTCTGCGCCCGTCGTTGCCGGAGTTGAGAGAGTTCGCGAACAGCGTAGGCCTCGGGTGTGTGTTCAAGCAACGACCAGGCGCCATCCGCAAAACGCATCGCCTCGCCATGTCGCGGATCGGCTGCTAGCCAGAGCTCGAATTCAATCGCTTCTTGGGCTGATAGACCGCGGTCGCGACGGATGGTCCATTGGACTGCAGTCTGGCGAAGAGCGTCTCTGCTCGTATCCGGAATGTCAGAGGCGCTCATGGCTGGGCGCGAGGGATCGCTCCTTGACGGGCGAAGTAATCGGCGCAGCGGTGGAGGGCTTTATTTAGCTGCGCCTCTACCGTGTGCTCTGAAATCCCCAGCCTTTGAGCAATCTCGCGTTGGGACAAATTTTCGAATTTGCGAAGCAGGAGAACTTCGCGGCAGCGAGGAGGGAGGGAGGCGATTGCTAGGGTCAGCATTTCTGCTTCCTGGCGTCGACTGACGGTTTCGCGAACGCCGGGAGTATCATCGTAGACGGGCGAGTCCTCCATTTCCGCTATGGGAAAGGTGTTGGCGGCGACTTGATGGCGAAAAAGGTCGCGAGCGATGTTCCTCGCGGTCGTAAAAAGCAGTCCTCGAGGTGAGTCGATTGCGCCACGCTCACGCGCGCGAAGCAGACGCCGGTAGGTTTCCTGGACCACATCGTCGATATCGCTCGACGCGATCATCCCATGAAGATAGCCGCGGAGCGCGGGTTCATGCGGCTGCACGTGAGTTCGGAACCAGAGGGTAAGTTCTGACTCGGGAGGGGGCACGCGTTCATTCAGTCTCGTGTCCCATCCCAAGCAAGCTTTTCGCTAGGAGGTGAAGCCGGGGAGTTCTCACGAGGGTGATCTTTCGCACATCTTGAATGTAGGTTGGGGTGTGAGCAGCTCCTGCGCGGTAGTTTTTTGTGGGTAACTATTTAACTACGAGAGCTCTAACGTTGACCTAAGCTCCCCCTTGACGAGCAAGGGGGATGTGGGTTCGCTTTGGGCATGTTTCGCGGCGTGATGATGTTAACCGGGGCAGGTGTGCTGATGGCTGTGGCGGGAGCCCAGGAAGGGAGTCGCCGATCGCCGTTTATGCCGCCGTCGTCTCAAGCAGCCGCGCCGGTGGTGGAAACAGCGGCTCCGATCGAATTCCNNGAGCCGGGAAAACGCGTCAGCACGTGGGTCAAGAAGGACGAGCCAGGAGCACCCATTGTCGTGAAGAGTTACAATGAGGACGCTGAGACCATCACGGTCGAGCACGGGGGCCGGTCGATGAATCTGGCCCTACAAAAAGTGAAGGTGGCCTCGGCGCCCATGCCTGTGTCGCCGGTGATGACCGCGCCTGCCAGCGCGACGCCGATTGAACAACCCCCGGTGGTGTTGAATCCGACCGCGGCGGATGAGGCCAAACGCTTGGATGCGATCGCCGCTGAGGTGCGTCGCCGTCGGTTGATGCGGCAACAGANNTGGACGAGGACTCACCTCATTTCATGTCCTAGAAGTCCACGGGGGTGAGGAAAACGGACTTCACACCATTGGGCGCGGTGAGCGAACCGCCGGCGGACTTTTCCGACGCCGCTTTTGCGGCGACCCACTTGGGATCGGCGCGGAATCCCGACCAAGAGGCGTCAGCCGCCTTTCGATTGGCGTGGGCCAGGAAATAGATCAAAGTGTTGTCGGCGCCTTTGTCGGCATCAGCGGGGTGAAAGTAGATGAGGTTGGTCATGCCGTAGTGTTTGAAAAACCCCAAGGTGTGGTCGCGAAACCGTGTATCCAATGCAGAGAGACGACCAGNNCCGTCAGTGCGGGAGAAAAATCTGTGGTTTTTAGGAAGACAGATTCGACCTTGGCGACGATCTTTCCGTCCTCCTCGCTGGCCTTCTTGACTTTCTGCCACTCGGGATCGGCCCCAAACGCTTTCCATGAGGCGGTGGCGGCTTCTCGGCTAGGATAGCTTAACAGATAAATCAGTTTTTGGCCGGCTCCATCGGCGGTATCCATCGGCTGCCAGTAACCGACATTGGTCATGCCGTGCTTTTCGAACAGTTTCACCGTATGATCACGAAAACGCGTGAGCAGCGCGTCGTAGCGACCGGGTAGCGTGGTGTAGGTACGCAGTTCGTAGACACGGGAGTCTTCAGCCGCTGAGGCCAGCGGCACGAAAGAAGCGACTAAAAATGCAGTCAGAGAAAAAGCGGACAGGAATCGGAGGAGGCACTTTAAGGAGAACATGGAGGAGGAAGAAACAGGGATTATGGGGAGAGGCTGATTTGTTGAAAGTCGCGATAGCGGTCGGAATGACAGGTGAGTACAATAACCTGCAGGTTTTTAGCGAGGGAAGCGAGCCCTTCCCCGATCCGGATTTGTCGAGCCGGGTCCGTGTTCACTAAACTGTCGTCGAGAATGAGGGTCTGAGGTTCTTTCGTCGCCAACTCTTGGGCCACGGCGATGCGCAAGCAAAGGAGCAGTTGTTCTTTGGCTCCTTGGGAGAGATCTTCGAAGCGATGGGTGCTGTCTCGAGACGGACCAATCCCGACGATACGCAGAGAGTCGTCCAAAAAGACTTTCCGATGCTGGACTCCGCTCATCTCGGCGAAGGTGGAGGTCAGTCGATCTTCCAAGGGCTGGAGGACCGAACGGGTGGCAGCTTCCTTTCGGAAATCGATCAACAGTTGTCCCATGCGGGCAGAGGTTCCCCGCAGACGCGCCGCGTTGCGACGGAGCGTGGCTTCGACGCGTTTTTCCTCCAAGTCGGTTTCCCGTGAATACAAACCCTGGCCCCCGAGCGATTCCAATGCACCTTGGGCTTGATCACGTTCCGCGCGCCTCTGCTGGAGTTCGTTCGCCACCTGCTGCAGGACCGATGTAGCGCGACGATTGCGCTCGGGAAGCTTTTCAAAATCGGGAGGAAGTTGCGCCTGGAGCGCTTTCCAGCGAGCCTCCGCCTCTGCGAAATGGACCTGCGCGCGGGATCGGGCGGCATCCAACCCATCCAGATACCGTGCTTTCAAAGCTTCCATTTGGCTCTGCACGGTTTGCAGGGTAAGGGAGAGCGTGTGGTGTGCCTGGGTGACCCGCTGTAGCTCTGATCCAGCTTCTCGTTCTTCGGTGTGGAGTCGGGCTAGTTTTTGGTCGAGCGCTGCGAGTTCAGCTTCAGCGGCGGGACATGCTTGGGCGAGGCGGGCGTCCTCAGACTCCAGCTCCGTTTGGCTGATTTCGCGCTCTGCTGGGGTGAGCGCTAGGCTGGCTTCCAGCGCGTCGGCGCGACTGAGCAGCCGAGCTGCCGAATCTTTCAGCAGGTCGAGAGAAGGCTGTGATTCCAGCTGTTGCTTAAGCGCTGTTTCCAGGGATCGCACGAGCGAGGAAAGCTCTTGGCTGCGCGCCACGGCCTCACGCGCCAAAGGCACCGAAGCCAGCCCTTCCGACTTGAGCTCTTCCTGCAGCCGGCTCTCAGCCGCAGTGAGATCCTTGGACAACGTTTTCGTTTCGACCGCGCCGGAGTGAATGACGACCCGTCCCCATCCAGGAAGAAGAAGGTCGATCGACTGTGGACTGCGCAGTGTGACTGATTTTCCGGCGGAAAGGATTTCTTCCCGAATCTTGAGAGCTTCTGCCACCTGGATTGCGCTGTCTTGATCGGGAGTGAGGATGACTTCCAGACCTGCGACGTCGAGTTGTGCCCGCAACGAGCGCGAACGGTCTGCTAGCTCCTCCCACGAGCGTAGCTTGGCGGGAGTAATGTTGGGCAGCCGGGAAAGCTCAGCTCTCAGATTTTGGATACGGGTCACAGTCTCGCTCGCCTGCTCCGTTTGGCGGAGGAGCACGCGGTGTTGGGAAAGGAGACTCCGGTATTTAAGCAAGCTTTGCACTCGTTGCAGAGCTTGGCGCAACGATTGGACCTTATTCTCTAGGTGGGGTCGCGCGCTTTGCGCCTGCTCGCGTTGCGTGCGGCAAGCGCTTACACGGTGTTCGGCGGCTCCGATGGCGGCCTGACCTGACGCTTGTTTGCTCTGCAGGCCCTCGCAATCCTTTGCGCGTTGCTGGAGGAGATCGTAGTCGTGGACGATGGCAGAGAGTTTTTCACGAGCGGTGGTGAACTCTACTTGGCGCGTTTCCAACTCATGTTTCACGCCTTCCGCTTTTTGAGCGAGAGCCTGAGTTTCGTTTGCGATCCGCTTCTTGTCTTCGTGCTCCTTTTCCAGGAGCGCGACTTGTTGCAGCGCGTTCTGATAGGTGCGCTGGGACGCCTCGAGTTCACTTTGCAGCCGGCGCAGTGACGCCAATTCTTGCTCGATGGCTGCGAGATCGTCTTCGGCCACCCGAAGCGCGCCTCCGGCTTTGGGTTGGCCCGTTGAGGTTAGGATGGTGTCAGCGTCTCGAGAAAGTTGCTGGCGCAAAGCTTCGATGACCGGATCGATCTCAACACGAGCGAGCTGAGAACGTATCCGTTGTCCAATACCTTCCTCATCCAAAGCGGGCCAGGCGGTCGGTTCTCCTTGGCGCGCCCACAGGAAGCCAAAGAATCCCCAGTGCTCCGGTCGAGTCGCCCCGCGACCCGGAAGGGTGGATTGTAAGAGTTCCTGTAGCCGGAGATCGGCGCCATCACCTTCGGCCACGGTTTGCCAACTGCCGGCAATCTCCTGTCGGAGCAGACTGCGGGGAGATTGGAGGAAGGTCTTTTCGATGCGGAAACGTCCCGCTTGAGTGGCAAACTCCACGGCGATGCGCGGAGCGAGGTCGGTGCCGGCGGGCTGCAACGATTTGATTTCGTCACCGCGGGTGGTGTGTTTGTCGAAGAGTGCCCGCGCCACCGCTCGCATCACAGTGGATTTTCCAGACTCATTGGGCGCGGCCAGCACGGTGATCCCTCGCTCGAAGGGGCCGAGGCGAATGGTTTCCCGGAAGCGCCCGACGTGAGTCAGTTCGACCGCGAGTAAAATCATGCCGAAACCTCCTGAAGCTGACGAAGGAGCGTTTGTCGTAGGAAAACAAAATCGGCGCGGGTGAGTTGCGCGAGTTCGATCCGCGAAGAACCCAGTAGCGCTTGAGCTTCGGCTAGGCTCAGCGCGGAATCCGTGGGGCGAGCGATGCTGACGGAGCCGGCGTTTTGACCCGTGGCGAAACGCTCCAGCTGATCAATGTCGGCGAAAATCTGGGAGAGCAGCGGGTGCCGTTGGTGCAGGGCTTCCAATTCCACCGGCGAGAGCTCCAGGCGCGTATCGTCCACGAGTTGTCCGACGAGAAAGGGCGCGAGGCGTGTAGAAAGCTCTTCCTGGAGCGTCGCCAAGTGCTGCGCGGAGGAGGAACCCGTCAGCGTGATCCGCAGCACTGCTTTATCTGGATGCGACCGGTAGGCGGCGAGAAAGGAGTCCAACGCAGCGCGGGCGGCAGCTTCGTTTTGGAGATCGAAGGTCAAGGTCTGCCACGACAAGGTGGCAAAGGGAATTGCCGTCACGTGTGGCTTTTGACCAGGCTGCGCGATTTCCACCAACGCGCCCATCCCTGCCTGGTCGTGGCCAAATCGGTCCGGTTCTGGCGTACCCGGCATGATGATACGGCCTCCGTCGGTATCCACGAGCCAGTTATGCCAATGTCCCACGCCTAGGTAGTCGAGTCCGGCGCGTGACGCTGCCTGCAAAGAGATCGGAAAGTCGTTGGGTTGATGCTTCCCCTCAATGGCCAGGGCTCCGTGCGTCAGGCCGATCTTGATGGCTGATGCCGGTAGGGCGGCGGCGAGGGCGACGAGCGCAAGGCTGGGATCGACCATGGACCGTTTTTGCCGGAGCGGAGAGGCGACCAAAAACGCGTCGGCGGAGAGGGGGTGGGTGCCAGGTTCGGTGAACACGCGAACGTGAGGGGCGATCTTGCGCCAGGACTTCCGTTGCCAGACGCAATCCGGTCCCGTGAAGGGATCGTGGTTCCCTGGCAGAATAAAAATCGGAACGCGGCTGAAGTTTGCAAAAAGATCGACGACGGAAACCACCAAGCTGTCGTCGACATGGTTGTCTTCGAAGAGGTCACCCGCGATGAGGAAAGCATCCAGGGCGTGGGTTTGGGCGTAGTCGAGCGCACGCTGCAACGTCGTGAGCCGGGCAGCACGTAGCGGAGTTCCTTGGCTGCCGAATTGGGAAAAACGGGCGCCGAGTTGCCAGTCTGCAGTATGAAGGAAACGGAGCATGAGGCGCCAATGCGGAAGACCACTCCACGCGAAGCCGACGCGGTTGAAAAGAAGGAAGCGGGAAACGTTGGCGATTGGATGGGTTTTCGCAGTCCGATGGCGTGGCGCCGGAGGCTGGGCAATCAATCGAGTCGTCCGGTCACACCTCGTAGAGACGAGGATTGACTCGCGTCGTGAGATGAACGGCTTGGTAAGGGATGGTCAGGCCGGTATTTAATGAAAACATCCGCCTTGCGGCGATCGATGTCGATGGGACGCTCGTCGGGCTCAACCTGGAAGTGAGTGGTGCCAATACGGCGGCGCTTCAGCGGCTGCGAAACCGAGGTGTGGAACTGGTGCTCGCTTCCGGTCGACACTATGAGACCCTTCGGCCCTTTGCGGAGCGGGTTCCGGGAGTGCAGTGGTTAGTGGCCGCGCAAGGGGGTGACGTCACCCGCGTGGATCGTTCCCTCGTGCTCCATCAGGATTTTCTGGAGCCGGAAGCGGGCAGAGAGGTGATGGCTCTCGGTCGAAGCTGGGGGTTCCACGTCGCGTTGTACACGGATGCCGGGATTTTGGTCGACGAAGATGCGGCGGTGATGGGCTTTTACACGCGACTCGCAGGCCGACGGCCGCGCGGGTTGGCAAAAGACTGGACGACGCAGCGGCTCCTCAAAATCGTTTGGATCGGAACGCCGGAGGCCATCGCAGCGTTGGAGCATCGTGATGNNCCTTGGGCTGGGCTGTCGGTCGCCATGCCTCACGGGTGGCCAGAAGCCAAAGCGCGCGCAACCTATGTAGCGCCGGAGGGCCCGCCCGAGACCGCTCTGGCCCGGGCGGTGGATATGCTTTTGGACCGACCTTAGTGCGAGGGGATGGGAGATGCGGACGCCGCTTTGAAGTGGACACGGAGAAACCGCTCAGGCAGTTCACGCCTTTCCAACTATGAACGTTTGGGGTATCGATTTAGGCGGAACCAAAATTGAAGGTGCGGTGCTCGACCCGGCTCAACCGGGGCAGGCGCAGGCTCGANNAAGAATTGCAACACCACGGCCTTGAACGGGCGGTTTCTCGGGGCGGACCTTTCCCGGCTCCTAGGCGTCGAGGCGCGGCTGGCGAATGACGCCAATTGCTTTGCGCTGGCCGAGGCTACGTTAGGTGCAGCCAAGGGACGACGTGTGGTAATGGGGCTGATCATGGGCACGGGGGTCGGCGGAGGGATCGTCGTCGATGGGAAGGTCATCAATGGGTGCCACGGAATCGGCGGCGAGTGGGGCCACAATCCCATCCCGGGAGAAAGCCGACCCTGTTACTGTGGGCGCACGGGCTGTGTGGAAACCGTCATCGCGGGGCCTTCGTTGGAGCGTTTTTATCGAGAAAAGTCCGGCCAACAGGCGGATCTGCGAACGATTGTAAAGCGGGCGGCCGAGGGAGAGAGTGTCGCGGTGGAGACGCTCGAACACCTACGCACCCGCTTTGGCCAGGCGATCGCGGCCGTGATCAACATCCTCGATCCGGATGCCATTGTGATCGGCGGCGGGGTGGGCAATTTGGACCTTCTTTACACGGCTGAGACGCGGCAGGCGGTGGGGCGTTTCCTCTTCAATCCCGAGGTGAAAACCGAGTTTCTCAAACCAGCATTGGGAGACAGCGCTGGCGTGTTTGGCGCGGCGATGTTGGCGGTGGGATAAGCGGGCTCGTAGGGGTTCGGGCGGAAAGTGCTAGCCCGAGATCGACCTTAAGCCGGGTGTCTGCTTACGGTGGAGGTGCTTTACCCATATGCATACCTGCCTCTGCCGGCTCTGGCCGGTTTTTTTGGCTCTCACCGCAGTCGGCTTAGCTGCCGATCCCGCTCGCACGGATCCCCGTCCCATTGGCCCTAANNACAGATGATCCTGCTTTCGGGAAGGCCGCCTTGGAGGCAGTGCAGGTTTGGACGTTTGAGCCGGCGAAGCAGGACGGTGTGGCCGTGGAGCGGACGGTGGTAATTCCCTTCAATTTTACCCCGCCGATCGAGCAGCAGCTGAATACTGCCTTCAAACGTAAGCTCTATGTTGCTTTGCCTGAGGCACCTGTGACGCAAAAGGAGTTCGGTAAACTGCCCAAAGCTAAAGTTAAACTTGAGGCGGCTTATCCCAAGTCTCTCGCCAAG
>DKKJ01000282.1 GCA_002455175.1 Opitutaceae bacterium UBA6669 | reverse complement strand
GCGCGCTGCGCCCATTGCGGGAGGTCGGTCGTCCGAGGAGGCGTTGCGCCAGCGCCGCCGCCAGACACAACCCCAGCGGTGGCACGCCAGCACGGACGTCAGCTCGGCTCATCGCCGAGCACCACTGGTGGCCGCGCGTTGCGGGGCTCCGGGTGTTGGCATCGCCGGGGTCGTCGCAGCATCGCGGCGTACCCGGGCCGCGCGCAGTCCGTTGAGGATGACGAGCACCTCGGCGAGCTCGTGGACCAGGACGACCTCCGCCANNCTGACTCGACCGCCGCCGCGGAGCCGGTCGCCCCCATCGCGATCCCGACGGTAGCGGCGGCGAGCGCTGGTGCGTCGTTGATGCCGTCGCCGATCATCGCGGTCGGCGTACGGCTCGCGCGTGAGGCCACCTCGTCGGCCTTGTCCGCTGGGAGCTGCTCAGCCCGTACGTCGCAGATGCCGGCCTCATTCGCTAGCGCCCCGGCGGTCCGGCGGTTGTCGCCGGTGAGCATCAGCACCTCGATGCCGCGCGCACGCAACATGGAGACTGCCTCCGCGGCCTCAGGTCGCAGCTCGTCACGGACGCCGATCACACCAGCGACCTGCTCGTCGACCGCCAGAACGACGATGCTCATCCCCTGCGCGGCCATGTCGTCGGCCTCTCGCTGAAGGCCTCGGGGTGCGACCCAGCGGGCACTGCCCACCCGTACGGCCCGACCGTCGACGGTGCCGACTACCCCGTGCCCAGCGTGCTCTTCGACGCCGGTCGCCGGTGTGGCCGTGCTGCTGGCAGCTCGGACTGCCTCGGCGAGCGGGTGGGTGCTGGTCGCCTCGAGTGCCGCGGCGTAGCCGAGCACCTGGTCGCGCGAGAAGCCCTGTGTCGTGGCCACGGCCACGACCTCAGGCTGGTTTCGGGTCAGGGTGCCCGTCTTGTCCAGCGCCACCGTGGTGACGGTTCCCAGTTGCTCGAAGGCCTGTCCGGACTTGATGACCACACCGAGCCTGCTCGCCGAACCGATGGCCGAGATGACGGTGACCGGCACCGCGATGGCCATGGCGCACGGCGACGCCGCCACCAGCACGACCAGCGCCCGTTCCAACCACATACCCGGGGCGTCGCTCAGCAGACCGAGGAGCGCGACGCTCGCTGAGAGGAAAAGCACTCCCGGGACCAGCGGCCGGGCGATGCGGTCGGCCAAGCGCGCTCGGTCACCCTTTCGGGCATGGGCCTGCTCGACCAGCCGCACGATCTGCGTCAGCGAGTTGTCCGTACCAGCGGCGGTGGCGCGGATCCGGAGCGTGCCGGAGCCGTTGACGGATCCGGCGGACACCTCGTCCCAAGGCCCGACCGCGACCGGGATCGACTCGCCGGTGATGGCGGCGGTGTCGAGGCTCGAGGCGCCCTCCTCGACGATACCGTCCGTGGACACGCGCTCGCCCGCACCGACGACCAGAATGTCGCCCACCTGGAGGTCGACGGCCCTCACCAGGCCCTCGTGGCCGCGACGCTCGACCCGGGCCGTGTCGGGGATGAGTGCGAGCAGCGCGCGGAGGCCGTGCTGCGCCTTGTCCATCGCGCGTTCTTCGAGCGCCTCGGCGATGGAGAAGAGAAAGGCCAGGGCCGCCGCCTCCCCGAAGCGTCCCAACGCCACCGCGCCGACAGCCGCGATCGTCATCAGGAGCCCGACCCCGAGTCGGCCACGGCGCAACCGACGCAGGGCCCCGGGCACGAATGTCCACGCCCCGGCGGCGAGAGATCCGATCTCGAGGACCAGGTGCACCCGCTCGGCGTCGAACCGACCGACCACCAGGCTGGCAGCGAGCAGCACGCCGGACAGGGCGGGAAGCAGGAGCGTCCGGTCACGCCACCACGGCGTGAGCTGCTCGTGGGCCAGGGGCACATCGGCCGGGACGGCCCGCGGTCCACAGCAGTCGTCGTCCGGGTCATGACCAGCCGGGACGTCGGCGCCCCCTGCACTCACGGGCGGCCCACCCAGCAGCGTCAACCTCTGCCGTGCGTCGCCGGAAGGCGTCGGCTCATCGGGACCGCAGCACTCGCGGCTCACCGCTGGACCTCTGCGCCGCAGCAGCCGAGAGGGCACGCCTCGCCCAGGCACCCGGAACCGTCGTCGACGGCGACCACCACGTCGAGCAGCAGCGAAATGGCCTCACCCAGGTGGGGATCGGCGATGCGGTAGCTGGTGCGCCTGCCCTCCGGCTCGGCGACCACGAGTCCACAGCCCAGGAGGCAGGCGAGGTGATTGGACACGTTGGTCCTCGTCAAGTCCAGCTCCTGCGCCAACAGCGCCGGGTAGCCGGGCTTTCCAACGAGTTTCATCAGTATCCGGGCACGCGTTGGGTCGGCCATGGCTCGTCCCAGACGAGTCATCACCTCAACCCGCGAAGCAATGGTCAGCACAGGCTGACCATAACTCTGACGGGACTAGTCAGCAAGCGCTGACCTGTTCGGCGAGGGGCGCTTCAACGGCGGAGCCCCTGCGCGGGCCGGTTCGTCGCGCCATCGCACGGGCCGCGTCGGCGCTACTGCGTGACGAACTCGGTGAAGTAGATGTCCATGAGCTCCCCCTCGTACAGCTCCAGGATCCGCTCCTTCAGCTCCGACTTGAGGGCGTCTCGGGACTTGGTGTTGGCGACCTCGTCGACGGGCAGTCCCGAGAAGACCTCGATGGCGGCGTCGAGGGCACGGCTGCCGTCGACCTCCTCCTCCACGTCCAAGGTGGCCTGGAGAGCGATCGCCACTCGCAGGTAGTGACCATCCGCCAGGTTGACCTGGATCGGTTCCAAGGCGACCACTTCGCCTGGCTCGGGGACCACTTGTGGAGTCGGCCTGAGCAGAAACCAGTAGGCGGCTCCCCCAATGAGGGCAACTAGCGCGACGACGATGATCAGCTTCCTCCGAGAGGTGCCCCTTCGGCGGTCAGATGCATCCTCCGTTGTGTCCACGTCTCTCCTGCTTTCAACAGACTCTCTGGGATGCGTCATCCCGACGGTCACGACGCACGTCAAATCGGCCTCGAATCGCCGAACCTGAGGCATCTACTACCAGGCATAGTTGACGCCTCAGCTCGGTCGATGCTTCACTCGGTCACCTCTCGGGCGTCGAGGGCCGTAAGCCTCGACGTTTACCCCCGCCGGCAACCGCAAAGGATTCAGCGCTGTGGCTGAGCACCGCCACAAGCGGGAGACCAATGCCCGCAAGTTCCGTGTCCGCGTCCCGAAGGCACCTTTCGTGGCCGCCCCTCTCGCCCTCGTGGCGACCCTGTCTACCGTCGGTGCAGGCGTCCTCGTCGCCAGTCCCGAGACACAGGACCTACTGGCCTCGAGCAGCTCCACCACCACGAGCAGCGGCTCACAGTCACTCGGTGCCGCCGTCGACCTCTCCGACCGCGCCCGGGTCGTAAGCCGCTCCGGGAGCCGGATCGAGCCCCTGAGTGAGATCGAGAAGATGATCACCGTCCAGGCGACGGCCAAGGCGATCCGCCGGGCCGACACCCAGCTCTGGACCACCACCACCCTGAACCTGTGGACGACCCCACAGGAGGCGACCGCCGAGAAACTCGGCGAGCTCGACGCCGGCAAGAAGGTCCTGGTCACCGGCCGCTCGGCCGCCGGACGGATCGAGATCGTCCTCGATGGCAAGTCACGCTGGGTGACGTCCGGCTACCTGTCGGACGAGAAGCCCGACGCCAGCCCACCGGGCCTGGGTGGCACGTGCACCAATGGCACCTCTGTGCCCAGCGGGGTGAGCCCAAACATCGCGGCAGTGCATCAGGCCGTGTGCGCCAACTTCCCGGAGATCACGACTTACGGCACCCTCCGTGACGATGGCGAGCACTCTCAAGGCATCGCCGTCGACATCATGGTGAGCGGCGCGCGGGGACAGGAGGTCGCCGACTTCGTGCGGGCCAACTTCTCCGACCTCGGAGTGAACTATGTGATCCACGCGCAGCAAATCTGGTCAGTGGATCGTTCCAGCGAGGGCTGGCGCTACATGGAAGATCGTGGCTCCGTCACGGCCAACCACTACGACCACGTCCACGTCACGACCTACTGATTCCGCTCTGCCGATTCGACCCTTTAGCCCTCGGACCAGATCGACGCCGAGAGCGCACGACCGAAGTTCTAGGATCCCCTCCGGACATCTCGGGATGGTTGCTCGTCGGTTCTGATGCCCTTTTGATGACCAAGTGAGGCGGGCCATTGGCGGCTCCTGACGACGATGATCGAACACCACGAGGGCGCGATCGAGACGGCGCAGACCGAGGCAGGCCGAAGGCGACTAACCCCGACGCCACCGAACTGGTCGAGACCAACGAGATGGCGCAGACCGAGGAGAGCCAGACCCATGGAAGACCTGATCGCGTTGCAGTAGTGAAATCCCTCAGCGAACCTGACGCCGAGAACGAGAACGGGTTTGAGCTCTACTACGACATCTGATTCCGGGGTCTCTCTCACCTGCGCATAGGTGCCTGAAACGGCGTCTGAGCTGCGAGAACGTCTTTCAACGTCTTTTAGCGTCAGGCGCCGTTTCTCGTTCTTGTGCGTACCCAGTGCACCCCACGGCGCGGTGGCATCAGGCCGAACTCAGGACGTCCGGGGCATGCTCAACGTGGTGGGTCATCGGGAAGACGTCAAAGCGGCTGAGCGTGGCCGCGATCCCTTGCGGCCGACTGCGATCATCGTCCCGAAGTCACCCTTGACCTGCGGAGATGCCTGACCTTCTCGCCTGAACGCATCGGCACGCAGTTGCGCATGTTTGCGAATCAAACCGAGCCCAAGGGTCTGCTGCACGATCAGGTGACAGGTTGGGTCACGCAGCCTGAGCGGCTGGTGCGTTCATGATGGTCTCGTACTCGACAGGGGTCAATCGGCCGAGAGCGCCTTGGCGCCGCCGGCGGTGGTAGGTGCGTTCGATCCAGGTCACGATCGCGACGCGCAGCTCCTCGCGGGTGTCCCAGGAGCGCCGGTTCAAGACGTTCTTCTGCAGCAGGCTGAAGAAGCTCTCCATGGCTGCGTTGTCACCGGCCGCGCCGACACGACCCATCGATCCGACCAGGGCGTGTCGCTTCAGCGTCCGTTGAGCCTTGCGGCTGCGGAACTGGCTGCTCCGGTCGGAGTGAACGATGCAGCCGGCCACCTCGCCGCGTCGCGCGACGGCTGAGTCGATGGCGCTGACCGCGATCTTGGACTTCATCCGGTCGCTGATCGAGTAGCCCACGATCCGGTTGGAGTAGACGTCCTTGACCGCGCACAGGTAGAGCTTGCCCTCGCCGGTGCGGTGCTCGGTGATGTCGGTGAGCCACAACCGGTTCGGCGCATCCGCGCTGAACGCACGCCGGACGAGGTCGTCGTGGACCGGCGGACCGGGCCTCTTGCCCTTCCCACGGGCCTTCTTCTTCCCAAACGAGCTCCACCAGCCGTTCTCAGAGCAGATCCGCCACGCGGTCCGTTCCGCCATCGCCTCACCGGCGTCGCGGGCCTCGTCGAGCAGGAACCGGTAGCCGAACTCGGGATCGTCGCGGTGCGCGTCGAGCAACGCGTTGGCCCGGTAGGCCTCCTCGAGCTCAGCCGAGGTGATCGGCTGCGCCAACCACCGGTAATAGGGCTGACGGGCCAGCCCGAGCACCCGACACGTCACCGTCACGGGCACCCGGATCGGGGGCGTCCTCGTCGGCCAGCTCGCGGACGAGCGGGTACATCATTTTCCCGGCAGATGCGCCTGCGACAGATACGCGGCCGCCCGCCGCAACACCTCGTTCTCCTGCTCGAGCAGCCGGTTGCGCCGCCGCAGCTCACGCAGCTCGGCGGCCTGGTCGGAGCTCACGCCCGACTGGCCGCCCTCCTCGACATCAGCGGCACGCAGCCAATTCCGCAGACACGACTCCGCGATCCCGAAATCGTCGGCGATCTGCTTCAACGGCGTCCTCGGATCACGGCCCCGAGCAACCCGCACGACATCGTCGCGGAACTCCCTGGGATAAGGCTTCGGCACAGTGCACATCCTTCCAGCGACACCTCCCGGCGCCACAGATCAGATGTCACCTATCCGTGCAGCAGACCCCATCAACCAGTCGCGCGAAGGTGCTGTCAGCGGACAGGTCCCTAGACCCCGCGGAGAAGTTGTCCCTACGGGAGAGCTTCAACTTCAGGGCCCGTTCGGCAGCCTTGCGCGAGTCCCCTGTGGCTTGGACCAGCCGGAGCTGGCCGTCGTCGTCGCGGAAACGCACGCGTGCCTTCACCTTCCCGTTTCCGGCCGGCAAGTACGTGAAGTCGCCGAAGGTGCCAACGGCAGTGCGTGGGCGTCCCATGTCAGCTCACCTGCCTTCCAGCGGTGCTCCCGGCCTGGATTCGCGATGCTCCTCGATCCACGCTTGGACGTCGCGCTGGGTGAACTTCACGTGGCGCCCCACCCCCACGCCGCAGGGGCCTTTTCCGTCCACGCGCCAGTCGTAGATGGTCGTGACCGGTACGCCGAGGTAGTCGGCGAGGTCCTCGCGAATTTCAGGGACGTCGGGTAAAAAGGCAGGGAGTTTTCCCCGGAGCGCATCTGGCTCGATACCCCAAAGCTTCTTGCCTGAACCTTTGATCCATTTGCGGTGCACATTCGTCGGACCAAACCAGTAACAGAACGGCTGTCCGGTCGCGCGCGCGGCCAGAAAGGCGTCAAAATTTTTGCGCACCTCATTATAAAGCATCTGCTTGGCCGCTTCGATCGGCTGTCCTTGTCCGACTAGGGTGGTGGCGTGTTGCGAGAACTGATTGAACTTATTTCCTGCCTTCTCGTAAGCGTATTTGCCTGCACCATACGGTGCATCGTTCGGTGTACCTGGTCCCCAAACTTTGTAGGTTTCCCCCAGGTGGTAGCCAGCGTCACCAAGCATCAGGGCATAGGAAGGGTTGGTGTAGTCCCAGACTGCGCCTCTGAGGATTGCGCCTCGCCCTGTTCGCCAGAAATGCTGGCCTGAGAGAATTGCACTGCGACACGGCGTGCAACTAGGTGCGGAGACAAATGCGCTCCGGAAAAGCACCCCCTCGCGCGCGATGCGGTCGAAGTTGGGCGTCTGCACGACATCGCTAATCCCGCCCGGCCCATCGAGTTTGGCGTAGGCGCTCGCGTAACGCCCCCAGTCGTCAGCGAAGGCAAAGAGGATGTTCGGACGCTTTTCCGCCGCCAGACCAAGGGAGAGAAGCGACAGCGCGAAAACGTGCGCGAGGAAGGATTTCATGGTTTCTCGGTGTCGTTGGTTTTGGTTCTTTTGTTAGCCTGCAGGGGGAATTCGGGAGACTCCGTTCGTGCGGTCACCAGGAGTCGCTCTAAGGATGCGGCGACCTCTGGGTGAGCCTTCGCCACGTTCGTGGTTTCTCCAAGGTCGTTGGAGAGGTGATAAAGTTCCAGGGGCTTGTCCGGTGCTGGACGATAGGCTTTCCAATCGCCGCGCCTGACAGCCTGCTGTGGCGCTGCCTCCCAATAGTAGTGGTCGCGCCGCTTTTGTTGGTCCGGCCGCCCGGTCAGCGTCGGGACCAGCGACACTCCGTCCACGCCCGCTGCTCCCAAGGGCGCCGCGCCCGCCAATTCGGCAAACGTGGGAAACATGTCTGCAAAGTCCGAGACGAGCGTGGATTCGGTCTCGCTAGGGATTCGACCTCTCCATCGTGCAATCATGGGCACACGGATTCCGCCTTCATAGAGAGAGAATTTGAGCCCACGCAGGGGACCGTTGCTGTCGAAAAATTCGGGATCTTGGCCTCCGGCGGTAATAGGGCCATTGTCGCTCGTGAAGATGACCAACGTGTTTTCCGACAACTTCAATTCATCGAGCAGATCGAGAATCCGGCCGATATCACGATCAAGCCGTGTGATCATCGCAGCCCGTACCGCGCGCGGCTGCGTCTGCGGGGCATAGGTTTTGCTGCCCGGAAATGCTTTGGGCTCCGGCCATTTCCCGCGGTATTCCTCGAATGAATCATCGGGCACGGCAACCTCGGCATGAGGGATCGTCAATGCTGCGTAGAAAAAGAACGGGCGTTCCTGATGGCGACGAATGTAGTCCAGCGCTTCGTTAACGAAGAGGTCATGGCTGTACACCGTTCGCTGCCCGTTGGTATTTCCGGGAATCGGTTCACGCTTCCCGTTTCGCCAGAGGTAGTCTGGATAATAGGTGTGGGCGTGGGTTTGATCGAGGTAACCGAAAAAAGAATCCATTCCCTTTTGCTCCGGTGCTCCCGTGCTTCCCTCGAGACCCAAGGCCCACTTACCCACGCCTCCCGTGGCATACCCTGCCTTTTTCAGAACTTGAGAAAACGTTAGATCGTCGGGCAGGAGGGGCAGCTTGCTGTTGGCGCGGATGCGAGCGTGACCACCGTGTTTGCCGGTGAAGAGCACGCAACGCGACGGGTGACAAGACGGTNNAAGACGGTGCGCCGGCGTAGTGTTGTGTGAAGCGCATGCCCTCCCGCGCCATCTGATCGAGCCGCGGGGTCCGGATGAGCGTCTGTCCATAACTGCCGAGGTCGCCGTAGCCAAGATCGTCGGCAAGGATGTAAATGATGTTGGGGGCACGCGCGGTCACGTGCATTGGCGTCAGTAGCAATACGAGCGTGGTGCCGAGGACCAGCCAGAGTCGATAAATCCCTGGAAACCGGTTCAGGAATGGGATTTTCATGAGCTATTGGGCGCGAGGTTTCTGCCAGGGAGTCGCTCCGCCGATCTGGATGTGTGCGCGCAGCGAACGTTCGAGATCACGCGCAATTTTGGGGTGTTCATGAATGACGTTGCGCGTCTCCTGTGGATCATTCTTAAGGTCGTAGAGTTCCAGAGGCGAATACGGGTTGTTTTGCAGTAACTTCCAATCGCCGCGGATCAGAGCTTCGTAACTTTTGCCGCCATGGGAACCCCCTTCACGCCGCACGAAGTAGAGGTCACGCGGCTCGGTGGGCGGCGATTCTCCGCGAAGAATCGGAAGCAAACTCACTGCGTCGAAGTTCGCGGGACGATCGACGCCGGCACTCTCCAAGAATGTCGCGGCGATATCAAATGTGAGTCCAGCGTAATCACTCTTTGTGCCTGCCGCGATGGTACCGGACCAGCGGGCTACGAAGGGCACCCGCAATCCGCCCTCGTAGTGACTTTGTTTGCCATCGCGCCAAGGGTGATTGCTCTGCGCATGCGGGAGCGATCCGCCGTTGTCTGCGGTGAAAATGACAAGCGTAGTGCGATCGAGTCCTGCGTCAGCCAGCGCGCTCAGGACGCGGCCGATACCCGAGTCCAAATGCTCCACCAAGGCGACATTCCGCGCCCGCTTTTCTTCCAAGGCGGGTTCACGCTGTTTCACGCGTCGCAACCAATCGGCCGGAGGTTCGATCGGGAAGTGCGGGGCATTGTAGGCTAAGTAGAGAAAGAAGGGCTGGCCGTCGCGGGCGCGTTCGCGGAGGTAGTCTGCCGACCAGTCCGAAAAGAGATCCGTGGCATGACCCTCTGCTTCGATGACTGTTTGGTTGTAGCGCAGGTAGTTCTCTCCGTGTCGCCGATGGGTGAGGTAACTGTCCATCATGTCGCCAAGGAAACCGTGAAAGAAATCGAACCCTCGCTCGGTTGGAGTATTGGGTGACTCCAGTCCCAGGTGCCATTTTCCCACCATTGCCGTGTGGTAGCCCGCCTGGCGGAGAAGGTCGGCGAGGGTGGGAGCATTGGGAGCAAAGTACCCCCAGGAGTTTTCCGGTTGCGTGCGAATGACCCCCGGAACGCCCACCCGGTCCGCATAGCGACCCGTTAGGAGCGCGGCACGCGTTGGCGAGCAGACGGTAGCGTTCGCGCGCATGCGCGTAAAAAGCATGCCTTCGGCCGCGAGACGATCGATGTGGGGCGTGTGTACGTCACGACGCTCATAGGATGAGACGTCGCCGTAACCATGATCGTCGGTGAGGATAACAATGAGGTTGGGACGGTTCGCGGCAGCGTTTGTGTGGATCGACGCTGCGAGGACTAGAAATCCGATCGCCAGTACTTGAATCATGAACGCCTGCATCACGTTACTTTTGAGTTTGCGTCGTGGGGGAAGGCGCCATCGCTCCGCCCTTGCTTGGGCCCTGGGCAATACGCGGCCGGAGCTCGATTTCTTCATTCAGTCTGCGCACTTCGTCCGGAAATGTTGCTGCGTGGTTACGGCTTTCATCGGGGTCAGTTTGGTAGTCGAAGAGTTCCCATTGAGTCGAGCCGTCCGCCTGCGGTGCAGCGATCAAACGCCAGCGCTCGTTGCGGAGGGTCCGTTGCCCATTGGTCCAAAAGCCGCGTGCGGGTTTGAGCGCTGTGGCGCGGGGCCGTTCCAGAAAAGGCCGCAGGCTCGTGCCATCCAAATTCGCTGGCTGTGGCAACCCGCACAGATCCACCAGTGTCGGAAAGATGTCGATGCTCTCCACCGTTGCGGCTGTCGTGGCTCCTGGCTCACGCAGCCCTGGCGCGCGAATAAACAAGGGGGAGCGTAGCGCTTGCTCGTAGAGGCAGTGTTTACCCCAGATCGCGTGTTCACCCAGCAGAAATCCGTGGTCGCTCCAGAGCACAACAATCGTCTCGCGGTTCGGATCCACCCGATCGAGCGCCGCCAGCAGCCGCCCGATCTGCGCATCCACGTAACTCACGTTCGCCGCATACGCGTGTCGGAGAAGTTGGGCATAATCAGAGTCGGTGATGACGTCTCGTCCGGCATGGCCGTAGTTGTTCCGGAATTCACCACTCGCGTGCCAGGTTGACGGCCAAGACGGCTTTGCGCCTGCCTCTGCGCTCGGCCCGGGAATTTTATCGGCGTCATGCAGATAGAACCATCGGCGGGGAGCCGCGAACGGGAGGTGTGGCTTAAAAAAACCGACGGCGAAGAACCACGGTTCGCGGCTCTTTTGTAAGGTGACCAGGGTGGTTTCCGCGTCCTCTGCGATCCACGCGTCGGGGTAGGCGTTGTCGGCTCCGTCAACGGCTTCCCAAGGTGGGCTCTTCCCGGGAACCCTGGCCACGCCGTTCGCGTATCCGTGCATGATGCGTTCGGGAGCTCCCCAGGGTGTCTCTGGAATCCAGGCACGCTCCCACGAACTAGGGAGTTCCTCGGGTCCCTCTGCCCATAACCGGCCAGTGCGACCCCCGGGGTGGTGGGTGATCTTGCCCAGAGAGAGGGTCCGATAGCCGTGACGTTGAAACCAGGCGGGCAAGTTCGCGTCGCCCCATTGTTCATGGGTCGTGGCGATGGCACTGTTGCTTAGGTGCGCGGGTTCTGACGGATAGCGTCCGCGGAGCAAGGCGCTACGTGAGGCTCCGCAGGTCGGAACTTGGACGTAGTGGTTGCTGAAGATACGCGAGGTGGCTGCGAATGTATCCAGCGCGGGAGTGCGCGCGTGAGTCGCTCCCAGAGTGCCCAGGTCGCTTCGGAGATCGTCGACTGCAATGAAGAGGACGTTCGGCCGCGCGGGTGAGGCCGCGGTGGGCGTGGAAAAGGCACCGCTCCCAAAGAGCGACGCCAATGTGAGCACGAGACCGGGAACGGATGAGAACGAATGAGAAGACATCACGAGTGTAGGCTTAACGGATTTCCCTCACTTCTGATTAAGGAGCAGGCGTTGAATTCGATCTGCGGGTTCAGTCAGTTTAAGATCACGCACCATTGTTTGTGCTTGCTGGAGCGGGATGTGTCCTCCTCGCCATAGATACTCTACGCTGTTGAGTGCCGAGAGGATTTCGTAGGTCCCGCCTTTGATCAGAACGTCTTTCAAGACTGTCAGGGCCGCTTCGATTTCGCCCTGGCTTCCGAGCGCTTCGGCCGCGACTACGCGGACGTCCGCAAAGTCGTCTTTGAGCAGTTCGCGTAGCTTGGGCTTCAAAGGAGCGGCTCGCTCGTTCAGAATCAAGCCACCCAGAGCTCCCCAATAGCGAACCACGGGATGTGGGTCGTCCATCGCCGACCGCAGTTCAGCCGACCATTTGGGATCGCCGGAGGTTGCGCGATCAGCCAGGTCAACAATCCGTTCTATTGGATACTGCTTGCTCTGCGCGTAGTCATAAATCGTCCCCGTTTTTCGCAAGGAGTCGAACATCCCCTCCGGGATGAAACCGGTATCGCGCGTAGCGATGATTTCCGCGCGCAAGGTCATCCGGAGTGCGTCACGACGCTTAGCGTGGGATTCTTCGTCGATGAGGTTGCGGATTTCGTAAGGGTCATCGGAGGTGTGATAAAATTCCTCCGCAGGTTTTGCCTGCCAGTAGCGTGATTGGACGGCGTTGGTCTTTCCCTCCTGGAAGGCGTTGTTCCAGGAGCCCATGCCAGGCATTACGTCGAAAGGGTAGGTGTAATGCTGTCCCCAGGGACGGTGAGGGGAGTAATTACGCACATAGCGAAATTCGCGATCTCGGACGGCCCGTACGGTGTCGTACCGTTCGTCCATCCGGGCTCGATACATAAAAACGTGGTCGCGTGGCGGAGACTTTTTATCTCCGAGAAAAGCGCGACCTTCGTACTGATTGGGAATCGGAATGCTGAGCAGGCTGAAAAACGTCGGGGGCAAATCGACAAAACTGACAGGCTCGTCGATCCAGCTTCCCGCGGGAGCCGGTGCCAGGTGGCGCCACTTTTCCGGAAACCGCACAATCAAGGGCACCCGCGTGCCGGAGTCGTGGAGATTACGTTTGCCTCGTGGGAGGGCGCCGCCGTGGTCGCTACAATAGATAACGATGGTGTCCCCAGCCAAACCCTCGCGCTCAAGCTCGGCGAGAAACTCGCCGACTTGGCTGTCCATCAGGGTCATCTGATCGTAGTAGTTCGCCCAATCCCGGCGCAATTCAGGGGTATCGGGATGGTAAGGAGGAAGCTGGATTTTTTCCGGCGGTATTCGGAAGGTGGATTTCCCGGCCTTCGGCTTTACTTGGCTTTCGTGCGTGGTGGTGAGGTTGAAAACCGCGAAGAAGGGTTGGCCTGGCTGACGATTTCGGTAGTGTGCACCGGCGCTGCTCTCATCCCAAGGCGTGGGATTCCCGGCTAGGTTATAGTCCGTTTTGAAATGATTGGTCGCGTAGTAACCTGCGGCGCGGAGGTACTCCGGATAGAGTTTGAAGCCGGCGGGGATTTGCACGCGGCTCCGATGATTCAAAGCGCCGAGCGAGCTCGCATGCAGGCCCGTGATCAAGGTTGTTCGGGCGATGGAGCACACCGGTGCATTGGCAAAGGCGTTTCGGTAACGGAGGCCCTCGGCTGCCAGGCGATCGAGGTTCGGTGTCTGAGCTTGAGCGTCGCCGTAAGCACCGAGATAAGGACTGTTGTCCTCACTCGTAATCCACAGGATGTTCGGTCGTTCAGCGGCCAACGCTGTCTCCGCCAGAAAAAAAACCGCAAGAACGAGACTTATCCCCTGTATCCAAATTAGCAGCAGTTTTGCCTTTGGAGCGGAGGTGCGCTGGAACTCCATTGAAGAGCAGGGAAAGGGGTGCCTCGGCGCACCCAGGGGGTTGGGGATTGGCATGGCGTGAGTCGAAACGTTTTAGCGCAAAGGACCAGCCCATATGTAGGCTGGTCCTTTGCGAACGAATAAACGACCGATCCCGCCACCGAGGTGCTGAATTACCCATGACTGCAGCGACGCCGATCTACCCCGACGAACAGGCGAGAGGCGGCGTGGGCTGGCCGTCGTGACAAGAACGGTCCAGCCCGAAGACGACCGCTGGCTAGGGCGTGGCTTTCATCACGGGGTTATTCCCCAACTGCAGGGTAGGCTCCTTGGCATCATCGGAGATTTCCAAGGAAATCCAGTGGCCATTGATGGCATGGGTAGGGAACCCGCAGGCGAAGGCGAAGTCGCCGGACTCACTTGCGGTGAAGGTGAACGTCGCCTTCTCATAGCTCATTCCCTGGAGGTGCTTGGGAACCACAGCGCCGTCGAAATAGGGCTCGGGCATCTGGATCTTTTTCACGGCGGCCTTCTCGATCACGATCAAGCTATGGGGCACGGGACCCGGATTGATGAAGGTCACTTCTGCGGTCCAGCCTTTAGGAAGGGTGTAGACAGCCCCTCCTTTGGACCACCCATTGAAATTCATGCCGTAGTTGTCGTCACTCCATGTGGCGACAATCAGGATTTTAACGGTCTTATCCTTTGTTCCTTTTTTTAGGAAATCCTTTTCGGTCAGGCCTGCGATCATCTCCTTCTTAAGACCGGATGTGGGACCATCCGACGATGCTGCATGTGCATGGTGTGCGGAGGGTGGGGTGGAGTCAGCAGCGCCCAGGACGAGCACTGAGGCGGTGAACAAGATCGTGACGAAGATAGATTTCATAGACAGGAACAGCCAGTCGGATTTCGACTGGCTGCTTTTGGACCATTTGAGGAGACGAAGCAACGTCGCGCTCGTGACTACTTTTTCTGAATAGCGGCCGTGGTGGCTCCGGCGGGGACTTTGTTGGCGGGAACAATCTTCCACAGCGCACCCCGCTCACTGGTTGTCGGGTCAACCGGGCCGCCGTAGTNNGGCATGCATTAAGTAGACATTGCCGGCTTCATCTTCGCCACCGCTGGTGGGACGAAGTGCGGCGTCGAGATCAAGGAGTTCTTCCATCTGCCATTTGCCGGCGTTGTCGCGTTTCATTCCCCAGACTTTGCCTGTGCCCCAGTCTGAGACGTAGTAGGTTCCGTCGAGCTCGGGGTAGTCATTACCCCGATACACACCCAGGCCGATGACGCAGATGCCTTGATCGACGTGGCTGTACTCGGCGGCGGGCATCACACCGACGCGAGGGGCGTTTCCTGGCGCGACGGTGATTTGTTTTCCGTCCGGTCCTTTTTTGAGGAGGAGTGGGAAGGGATGGCTTCCTCCCATGAACTTCCATCCGTANNAGGTTGAAAGTTGATTTCCTCCCAGTGATTTTGGCCGATATCGGCGATGTAGAGATCGCCGGTTTTACGGTCGAAGGAGAACGTCCAAGGATTGCGGATACCGTAGGCCCAGATTTCCGGACGCGCCCTAGGATGGATTTTGCTGAACTGCTCTTCGCTCACGCCGAAGAGGGTCATTTGCTGCAAGGGAGTCAGGAAGGGGTTGTCTTTCGGAATATCGTAGGCGCGGTCAGCAGAGCTTTTGTTGACGTCGATGCGCAGCATTTTGCCGAGGAGCGTGTGGAGATCCTGGCCGGCGTTGATGACATCGCCTAGCCAACCGCCGTCGCCGACGCCCACGTAGAGGTAACCGTCGGGCCCGAATTTCATCTTGCCGCCGTGGTGATTGCAGTAAGGGAAGTCGATCTGCATGATCACTCGTGCCGTCGAGTCATCAATGACATCGGGGTTACGTGCAGACATCGTGTATTCGATGAGCAATGTGGCCCCATTCAACCAAAGGTCCGCATAGCTGACGTAGACTTTGCGGTTGTTTTTGAAGTCCGGATGAAACTCCACCGCGTAGAGACCTTCTTCCAGGAAGGAGCTCAGGGTTTTGTCACGGATGTCTAAAGCTGGACGAGAAAGCACCTCACCGTTCTTGATCACACGGATGATACCATGGCGTTCGCAGACGAAGAGACGTCCGGAACCGTCGTGGGGAGAGGCGACGTGGATGGGATCGACCAGTCCGCTCGCGACTTTGACCAGCGCGATGGGAGTGGAGCCGGGAATCTTGCCACCCGGTTGAGTCACAGCATCGGCGGCGAGGCCGAACGAGGGGAGCACTGCTGAAGCCAGCAGGAGCAGAGGGAGACGGGATTTCATGGGATGGGGAAAAGAAAAGGAGGACTATTTCGCCCCAATGGGGGTCGAAACCGACGGGGCGGAACGGAAGAGCGGCAGAGATTTCTGGACCGATTTGGTGAGGCCCCATCCGAGCGGGATGAATACCAGAAGCCACGCGAGGATAAGTTTCATGTGGAAAAGGAGAACCGTCTAGGAGAGGTCGACTAGGCCTTGACGTGATACTTAGCGGCCACCGGTCGCACGAGGAGGTTGGCGATCAGGCCGATACCCAGCAGTGCGCACATTAAATAAAGCGTGCCATTGTAGGCCTCGGCTTTCGGGATGCCCGCGGCCACGCGATTCGCGTAGAGTTTATTGATGAGCAAGGGACCGATGACGGCGGCCATACTCCATGCGGTGATCAAGCGACCGTGAATGGCGCCGACTTGGTAGGTTCCAAACATGTCTTTGAGGTACGCGGGAATGGTGGCGAAACCTCCCCCGTACATGCTGATGATCACGGCGGCCAATGCGACGAACATCACCTTGCTCTGCGTTTCTTGCGCCCACGGTAGCAACGCATAGAGTGCTGCGCCCAAGATAAAATAGATGCAGTAGACGGCCTTGCGTCCGGTTTTATCCGAGATCGAAGACCAGATGAAGCGCCCGCCCATATTGAAGATGGACAGAAGCCCGGCAAACCCTGCGCCGATGGCCGCATTCATTTTGATCTGAGCGGGGTCGGTCGACGTTCCCAAAAACATATCCTGAAACATGTCCGAAGCGCGACCGAGGACTCCGATGCCTGCGCTCACATTCATGCACAGCACGATCCAGAGAAGCCAGAATTGCGGCGTCTTCCAGGCGTTATCTACAGAGACATGATGGACGCTGATCATGCCCCCAGATTTAGGCTTGGGTGTCCAACCCTGTGGATGCCAGCCGTCGGCGGGGACACGGATGAGGACGGCCCCCAGAAGCATAAAGAATGAATACAGACCTGCCATGGCGACCAGGGTTTTGATCGCTCCGGTATCTTCACCCACTTTGAAAAAATCCATCAGGGTCTGCGCGAGCGGCGATCCGATCAGCGCTCCTCCACCAAAGCCCATGATCGCCATCCCTGTGGCCATGCCGGGCCGGTCAGGAAACCACTTCACCAGCGTGGAGACCGGAGCGATGTACCCTAGTCCCAAGCCGATGCCGCCCACGAATCCGTATCCGAAAAGCACGAGCGGGAGCGAGTGAAGCTGCACACCCAACGCGGTAAGGAGCAGGCCTCCGCAGAAGCAGAGCCACGAAGCGACGATGGTTTTTCGGGGGCCTGACCGCTCGACCCACTTTCCGAATACAGCGGCGGACAATCCTAGCATGATCAAGGCAAGGGAGTAAGCCCATTGCACATGAGAGATCTCGGTCGCGAGATTAGCGGTGACTGGTTTGCCGAAGATTTCAGCCGCAAGCGGTTTGTTGAACACACTAAACCCGTACACCTGCCCAATGCACATGTGAGCAGCAATGGCCGCGGGGGGCACAAGCCAGCGATTGAAATCCGAAGGGGCGACAGTGGCAGCGCGATCCAGGAAGTGGGGCACAGCGAGGGGGTAACCCAACGGTGGCACATCGGCTTCCGGAGGTAAAGGAATTCCGGGCGGAAATTGTAATCAGCGGCGTGAGGTTAGCCTTGCTTCCGTACAGAATGACATGCGGGGACCCTGGAGAATTTGATCAGGGCAACCTCGGATTATGAAGCAAGCGCGCCGAGATGAATGCCTTCTCATCAAATTGCCGACATCGCGGAAAGGTAAGGACCATGAACATCGAGAACCTTGGGCGCTTCGGATTGATCGTCCAACCGAATAACGTAGTACCGCGCGCCCCGCTCTATTACTCGGACCACGATATGTCCCTGCACACCCGTCAAGCCGCGATCTAGTTGGGTTGCTAACCAGGTCGCTTGCTCCTCCCCGAAAAGCGTCACCATATTTGGCCAGCGTCCTTCCCAGAGTCCGTTGGTCAAAAATACGTCTCGGGGGCCCGGATAGTTTTCTTCGGAAAGGACTCGTTTCAACAAATCGGAACCAGGTTGGCTGGAAGCGTAGGTCGAGGCGATATGCACACGGGGCTTGAGCACGCTGAGGAAAACGTTGTNNGTTCACGGATCCCTCCGTTCCGTGGTGATTCATCACGTGGACGTCTACCGGGCCGACCAACCAAGCCAGAGCCGACTCCATGTCCCGCCAGGTTTTTTGATTGGACTGGGGAGGTCCCGCGAGGTCGCCCCCGGTGTAGTAACGGAAGTTTCCGTAGCGGAGACGGAACGCTGTACTGGAGTTGTTTTCGCTCGGAGGATCAATCTCTGGGAAGCGATCCCGGAGTACACGCGTTGCCCCCTCCCAGATACGGCCGTTCACAGCTAGGTTGAAAATTTCGAACTCTGGGTATCGCTCTGGGTGGTGGACCAAGACGATCTGATCGTGGCGGCCGGCTGCAAAGGCCTCGACGGACATGGCTTTCTTTTCCTTCTGCCAACGAAGAAAGGCACGATAGTTTTCCATTTTTAAGCCGGGCATCGCTCGAGGGTAATGATAACTAGGCCAGGCGCGGTCTAACATGCGATGGATCGGGATTTGATCGCCGACGTCGGTGATTCCCGAGAGGCGGTACATTCCGTGCGACGCCAACGGGGAGGCTTCGGTCACAGTTCCCATGTGATCTTCGTCGAAGTGGGTGAGAAGAGCGTAGTCGAGGTCTGTGTTGGTCTTTGATGGGTGGTGTTGTCGGATGTAGTGAGCAATCCACTCTCCTGGGCGACGCGTGGCATTGGGACGTTGGGGAGAATCGTAACCTTCGGGGCGTTTCCGACCCGAAACGGCGCCTGCGTCAACGAGGAGGGTTGTGCCATCAGGCAGAACGAAGAAAGCGGCGTCTCCGCACCCGGTATTGATGTGGTGGATATCCAGCCAACCGGGTTGCCACGGCGGCAGGGGCTCTCCGCCTCGGGGTTGAGCGCTCGCTTTCGCCACCCACAGGGTCAATGCGAGACCGTGAAAGACGACACGGAGTAGCGAAAGAATCCGGCGGCGGGGGATGAGAGGTAGCGGACGTGACATGGCTGTGCCCTTATTGCCCCGGTTCAAAGGATTAACGAGAATTTTCTGCGAAATGAAGCCGGTCTTTGTCCCGAGAGGGGCCGTAGGTGGGGAGTGCTTGTCGTGCTGGCGCGAGCGAAAGNNTTTCGGTTTAACAGACCATCCATGAAGGAGCATTCATTTTGGAGCCTGAACGTCTTCAGCCCTGCCACGATACCGGGGGCGTTGCTTTACGCGCTCCTCTTTCTGGTGCTGGCGCTCGTGGCGTCGAGGCTGGTATCATTTGTTTTCCGACGGGCGATGACTCGGGACACTCACGGTTTGGTGGATCCCACAGTGCTGCGTTTTGTGGGGCAGTTCAGTCAAGCAGCGGTGTTTGCTTTCGCGTTTCTGTTTTATACCCATCTCGTGCCTGCCCTTAACCGTTTGGGGACGGCGTGGCTGGCCAGCGTTAGCATTACTTCGCTCGTGATCGGTCTCGCAGCCCAGCAGGCTTTGGGTAACCTGATGGCAGGACTGTCGNNTCGCATTGGCGACATTGTCCAGATGACGACGCCCAATGGGGTGGAAACCGCTACGGTGGAAAGCCTGAGTTTGGGTTATACCCTCCTGCGGACGGAAGATGATCGTGACATCGTCGTGCCGAACAGTGTGATGGCAAGCCAAGTGACGGTGAACCTCTCCCGCAAGCGTCGCAAAGCCGTGGTTTAACTCATCGCGTTGAAGACCGTTCTTTTGAATTTATGCCGGAAATCAAAGTGAAGAAACGACCGCGTGTCGTCGAAGCGTTGATTGAAACCTTTGGGTTCAGTCCGCTGTTGGCAATTGGTGTCTTGGTTTTTGTGGGGCTGATTGTGTTGCTCGCGGTGGTTTGGGTTTGGCGCTCGACGCCTCCGCGCACCGTGGTGCTCACGAGCGGGCCTCAAGGAAGCTCCTTCCAGCGGTTTGCCGATGCATACCAAAAAGAACTCGCAGCGGAGGGAATCAGATTGGAGATCCGGCCGTCGGAAGGATCGCTTGATAACCTGGAGCGGCTTCGCTCCGAGAGTAACCGTGCGAATCGAGTGGACATCGGATTTGTGCAAGGAGGCTTTCCTAAGGAAACGCCGATTGGTGGTTTGGTTTCATTGGGGAGTGTCGCCTATCAGCCCATCTGGCTATTTTATCGAAACCCCACGCCCATCACGCGTCTTTCCGAGTTGGCGGGAAAACAAGTTTCTGTGGGCGCACCTGGCAGCGGCACGCGCAACTTGGCGCTTCAGCTCCTCCAGGCCAATGGCATCACAGGAGCGCCGACAGTTTTCTTGGCGACAGAGTCGGCTGCGGCAGCGGCGCTTCTTCTGGAGGGGAAAATCGATGCGGTTTTTCTTATGGGGGATTCGGCGCCAACGGATACCTTGCGTACCTTGGTGCGGGCTGCGGATGTACAGCTCTACTCGTTCACTCAAGCTGACGCGTACCTGAGGCGGTTTCCGGCGCTTAGCAAAGGCTCGCTTCCGGCGGGCTCGATTNNCAACCAATGGTTTTGATTGGGCCGACCGTGCAATTAGTGGCACGCGACGATCTGAATTCTGCGGTGTCCGATCTGTTGATTGAAATTGCGCAACGCGTCCATGGGAACGCTGGACTCCTGCAGAAGAAGGGGGAGTTTCCCACGCCGATCGAGCACGAGATACCCATTAGCAGTGATGCCGCTCGCTACTATAAATCAGGAAAAGGATTTGTGTACCGCCTGATCAGTTCCTTCTGGGTGGCTAGTCTTATCAATCGATTGCTCGTAGCCATTGTCCCGGTAGCTTTGGTATTGATTCCTGCGATACGACTCATGCCGCTGCTTTATCGCCTGAGTATCCAGCTGCGTATCTACCGGTACTATCGTCCCTTGTTGCGCCTTGAGCGCGAAGCGGATGGACCCTTGACGCGTGAGCGGATCAAAGAGTTGATCACCAAGCTCGACGAAATGGAGGTGCTGACCCACCGGGAAAAAATGCCGGCTTCTTTTGGCGGTCAATTCTACGAGTTGCGCAAACACATTCTGTTTGTCCGGCGTACTCTGGAGGCCGCTCAGCCGACAGAAGGGTAAAATCAATCACCGACTTGCTCATGCTTTATGGCAGACATTCATATCAACACCTGTGCTGAAGCACTGCTCGACGGGGCATTCTTGTCCACGATCGACGCGGCCGAAGTGCGTCCAAGTCGGATTGCGGGTCGGGGACTCTTTACCCTGCGTTTTCGTAACGCGGGTGAGATTCTTTGTCGATTAGACGGACAGGTTGTCGATTCGCGACGCTTTCCCAAGGTCATGGAGGAATTGGAGTGGAATGCGCTGTCCCCGGTAGCGCTGCTGGTGCGCCCCCTTCGCACGAGCTATGGGTACATCAATCACAGCCTGACTCCCAACGTCGTGGTGTCGCCTGACGGCCTGCAACTGCTCACCAGCCGGGCCGTGGAAGCCGGCGAGGAATTTACTATGGACTACTTCGCGCAACCGGTTCCCCAGGCTTACTTGGAGAGTGCGGAGGGACTGCGACTGCGCGCGTTTTCGTCGCGTTTGATCGCATGATCGTAGGCGGGCGTCCCTTACTTTGCGTCTTCCAGGCCGCCGGACCCAGGTTAGGATTTCGAGGAGCGAGCGCGAGCACCGCCCGCAGCGAGGGCAGCAGGCAGTGCCGCGACTAAGTTAGGCCTCCTTTTTCAGGGAGGACATATCGATTGAGAAGCGGTACTTGACGTCGCCCTTGAGGAGGCGGTCGTAGGCTTCATTGATCCTTTGAATCGGGATGACCTCGACGTCTGCGGTGATGTTGTGCTGGCTGCAGAAATCGAGCATCTCCTGAGTTTCCGCGATGCCGCCGATTGGAGAACCG
>DKKJ01000313.1:7095-10669 GCA_002455175.1 Opitutaceae bacterium UBA6669 | reverse complement strand
CGGACTGGGTTCGGCGCCCGCCGGAAAAAAACTAGAGTTAAGGACAGAGGTAGTCATTGACTTAAATGCACTCCGTCCTTGGGTGCGACACGCGCCGTCCCTGGCGCGTCAGAGTTGAAGGGAGGAATATTATGGTGTGGCGCCCGCTTGGGCGGTCGCTCGGGAGGCTTTGAGCAGGCGCATACGTTCAGAAAGAACCGCGGCACGCTTAGCCAATTCCGGCTCGGCTGACTTGCCCATCTCTTCAAAGATAGGGCTGACTTCGTCGACTTTCATCAACGAGAGAACTTTGACCACGGTGAGTTCGTCCATCTCGCGGAGAATCGCCACGGCGGCTTTGGCCGAGAGGTTTTTGTAGGTATTAGCGAGGGTCTTCAGGTTTTTCGCCTCATCCGCCTGCACCTCGATCATCTTGGTAGCAATTTCATCGCGCAGTGACTCGACCTGCTTGCGGGTCTTGAGGAGTTCTTTCTGTTCCGCCGCCAAACGCGCCTCCTGCAAAGCGAGACCTTCCTCGCGTTGTTTCAGCACGGCCTTCTGATCTTTTAACTCCGAGGCGAGTGATTCGATTTCCAAGGTCCAAAAGTCCCAGGGCTTCTCCGGTTTTTCAGGCTTACCCGCCTTGGCTCGGGAGGCCGCAACTTCGTGCATCAACGGACGAGCGGTTTTCCAAATCAAAGCGGCGCTCGTACCCACGCCCAGCACGAGGCCGAGTACAACCAGGACGATGGGATTGCTGAGGAGTTTCATGGGGAAAAATTACAAAAGGCTGACACCATCATCGCGCGCGAATGACCGCAGCGTTCGCATGATCATCCAGCAAGCGCTGAGCTTCGCGCTCTGCTTCTGCACGGTACTCTTTCAACGCGGCTTCTTTGAGCTTCTCGATCAGACGAACATCTCGCCTCGATACCATCCACTCATCACGTCTCTGCTCTCGCACCTGCACAGCCTGTTTGACTGCGGAGATTGCTTCCGTTTCCCGAGTGAGGAGGCGACGATGAGAATGGATAAACGCCATCTGTTCCGAGGCGCGAAAAGCATTCTGTTTCCGCTCTTGGAGCATCATTTTTTCCAACTCAGCCTTCTCGGAACGAACGCCTTCTAAGTGCCGCTCGGCTTTCGCCACCACCTGCACTGCGGCCACAAAGGTGTCACGGGCCTTGGACTCTTTGGCCTCGCGGACGGTCGCTACCGATTTGAGGGGAAAGTGAAAACGTTTCATGGCGACGACTTAGCCTACGATCTGTTTCAGAAGCGAAAACGCCGCTTCCCGCTCCACTCGATCCGAGACCGATTGTTTCAAAAACGAACGTAGCGGTTCGTGCAAAGCCACCGCTTGATCCAAGGCTGCATTGGTCCCTTTTTGGTAGGCCCCAATGGTGATTAAGTCCTCGTTTTTCCGATACGTGGCCAAATGCTCACGTCCACGTCCGCTCGCTGCGACCTCTTCGGGCGAGCAGATGTCACGTACCAGTCGAGAGACGCTCTCCAGCACATCGATGGCTGGGTAATGATTCGCATGGGCAAGAGCCCGCGAAAGGACAATGTGTCCGTCTAGAATACCTCGAACCGCATCGGCTACGGGTTCATTCATGTCATCGCCCTCCACCAGCACGGTGTACAAAGCAGTGATGGTGCCTCGCTCTCCAGAGCCAGCACGCTCCAACAGGCGGGGCAAAAGAGCAAAGACGCTTGGAGTGTAACCGCGNNAATGGCAAAGCGCGTCACACTATCCATCAAAAGGAGCACATTGGCCCCTGCATCGCGGTAGGCTTCAGCGACCGCAGTGGCAGTGTAGGCCGCACGCATCCGCAAAGGCGCGGGTGTGTCGCTGGTGGAGCAAATAATCACTGATCGGGCAAGACCTTCCTCACCCAGATCCTTCTCCAGAAATTCTCGCAACTCACGGCCACGTTCACCGATGAGTCCGACCACCACGACATCGGCCTCTGCTCCTCGCGCAATCATGGAGAGCAGAGTCGACTTCCCCACCCCGGAGCCGGCGAAAAGCCCTACGCGCTGACCGCGTCCTAGCGGGATAAAGGAGTCGATCGCCCGTACTCCCGTGACGAAAGGCTGCTTGATACGCTGACGGCGCAAGGGATGGGGCGGCTTAGAAGCAGTCACATCGACGCGTTGAGTCGGCACAGGACCTAATCCGTCCATCGGGCGTCCGAGAGCGTCGAGCACGCGTCCAAGAAGATGAGGCCCAGGCGTGGGCAGCGGAGGCATATCGCAGGCCATCACTTCAGCGCCGGCATGTAAGCCGGTCATCTCACCGAGCGGCATGAGCAGCACGTGCTGGCCACGGAAACCGACCACTTCCGCTAGAAAATCGAATTCACCGCGATCGGAACGCAGTTTGCACAATTCACCAAGCCCCACATTCGGGCCTTCACTCTCGATAATCAGGCCGGTCACGCTCGTCACCCGACCAAGGCGACGCACGGCAGGAACCGCCCGGACCTGGGCGCGAAGACCATCAAAGAGTTGAGAGACGTCGGGAGCCATGGGTCCGTTCACGCGTTAACGCCGAGTTCGCGGCTTAGAGTTTCCAACTTGGCGGAGAGGCGGGCATCCGTGATTCCAAACCGGCTCCGGACCTGACAGTCACCCGGGGACAACGTCGGAGACACCGTAACGCGGAGTCCGGGATACTGCGCTTTCCATGCCGGCGAGATTTTCTCGAGCAATGCCGCGTCCGCAGAGCAGACCAAAAGTTCGAGATTTTCGCTTTCCGGATAAAGTTGCTCAAGGGTGTCCGCGCAGAGTTTTTGGACCTGGTCGGCCGCAGGTTCGAACCCAGCCAATAGACGCCGAGCGACTTCCACGACAAGAGCGGGCAGTGACTCGCGCACCTGCTGGTACATGGTTGCTTCGGATTCGGAAAGGCGGGCAAACAGACCTTCCTGCAACGCTTGAACCTCCGCACGAAATTCCACCAATTGTTGGTTCCCAAACGCACGGGCGGCGTCAGCACCTTCCTGATACGCCGACACACGCAAATCCGCGGCTTCGCTCTCGCTATAGCGCTTGGTTGAACCACCGGTAATGGTCGCAGACGCCAACGGGCGGTCGAATGCGATCAGTTTTCTGTAAACAGCCATGGAAAGATAGTCTCGTTTAAGCCACCACCGCGGCATCGCCACCATCGAGAGACACCGCGCCCTCTTCTTCGAGACGGCGCACGACCTGGATAATGGCATCCTGAGCCGTCTCGACATCCTTGAGTCGAACCGGTCCCAGCATGGAAATTTCGTCGCGCAAGCTTTCGGCGGCGCGCTTGGAGATAGAGCCGTAGAGCTTGTCTTTGAGCGGCTCGCTCGCCGACTTCATCGAAACAGCCAAGTTGGCCGAATCCACCTCGCGTAGCACGCGCTGCNNTCCTCGAAGCTGAACATCTTCTTACGGATCGCGGAACCCAAAGCGCTGTTACGCTCCTCGAGTCGCGCCAGCAATCCCTTGGAGGTTTCTTTGTCGAGTCCGTTGAGAAGATCGGCGACCGCCCGCACGCCCCCGCTGCGATGGAAAGAAGGACGTGCTTTGGTGTCGAAATGCTTACCTAGGCTCC
>DKKJ01000313.1:0-7076 GCA_002455175.1 Opitutaceae bacterium UBA6669 | reverse complement strand
CCAGAGACGTGCTGTCGATCGTTCCTAGGCGCTCAATCACGTCTTCGCGGAGTTCGGGACTGAGAAGGAAAAAAATCTCCGTCGCTTTTTCCGGACTCAGATACGAGAGCACAAACGAAATGGTTTGGGGTTGCTCGTTCTTAATTAGGTTAAAGATCTGCCGGCCTTCCATCTCTGCGATGTCCTGAATCACGTCCAACGACGTGCCTCCACCCGCGCCCACACGGCCTAGAATCGTATTGGCTTTGTAATCACCTCGCGCTCTTTCTACTGCTTGGCGGGCGTAGTCGAGGCCACCCATGGTGGAAGCAACGCTTTCGCCGACGATCGGAGAAAATTCTTCGATGGCCTGCTTGCGAACCGTCTCAGGCACCATTTGAAACTGGCCCATTTCACGGCACAGCAACTCAATCTGGGCATCATCGAACATCTTGAGAATTTGAGCGGCGGGCTCAGGACCAACCACGATCAGGAAGATGGCCAGCTTCTGCATGCGATTGAGTTTGGAATAATCAATCGCCAGTGAAGACGAGGCGGCTGAGGCATCAGGTGCGGAGGTGGCCATGGGGATGGAGGAAGGCGGTTCCGGGGTGTAGGTTCAGATCAGGACTTTTTCACGGCCACCCAGTCGCGCAGCGCCGTACCGACGTTGGCGGGCTTCTGTTTGATCAACTCGTTGAGTAACTCCGGCGTCAGGGCATTAGCGCCCTGCAGTTGGCGCTGTGAGTCACGCGGCATCGAAGCCAGGAGCTCAACGGGAACGGACTCCGGCTTCTGCTTGCCGAGCATCTTCCAGAAAATCAGCAGTACGAACGCTGCTACCGCCACCGCCACATAACGGCTGGCGCCGTCGATCCATCCCTGCACACGCGTCGCCGATTGGATCTGCTCGATCTTTGCAGAGACAGGCTCGGTCTGGAAAGGCACTTCCTGCAGGCTGACCAGAGCGTCCAAAGACTGGCCGGCAGCAGCCTTGATTCCGAGAGCGTTCAGGACGATCTGACGGAGCGCCTGCAATTCTTCGGCCGTCCGCGGTTGGGGTTGGGGCTNNGAGCGGCGGGAGGTTGCCCTTCTGCAGCCGGCGCGGCGACGATCGAACGCTGCGCAATGAAGACCGAGGCCGTGATGTTCTTCACCGAACCGGGCTGACGGGTAACATTGGTCACTTGGCGGTTGATCTCGAAATTGGTCGTCCGGTTTTTGCGATTCGATTCGGTGACATTCATCGGGCGAGCCGCCTCGGAGGACGGTGTCCCTGGCTTGTCCGGAGTGTTGGCCGCGACGCCCACAATTCCGCCCGTCCGCTGCTCGGTCGAATTGGAGATATCGTCTGTGGTCGTCTGAGTGCGCACCACCTGGCCATCTGGATCAAACTTCTCCTGCATCATCGTGGTAGATTCCGTATCGATCTCTGCAGATACACGAACCACCGCATTGCCCATCCCCACTACCGGAATCAGCATCGTTTCCACCTTTTTGGCCAGGTAGTCTTCAATCTGCTGGCGGTAACGCATTTGCGACGACGCTGAACTGAGCAATGGATCCTGCCGGAGATCTTCCGAGAGCACCCGACCCTTTTGATCTACCACCGCGACTTGATCCGGGGCCAATCCCTGCACCGCGTTGGCCACCAAATGGCGGATACTGTTAACCGCTTCAGTTTCCAGACGCGATCCGGCGAGTTCGACGAAAACGGATGCCGTGGGCTTGACGCCCTGGTCGGTCAGGAGGAGACGATTCTCGGGTTGTACGATCATCACCCGAGCGCTTCGTACNNCATCCAATTGGCCGATGGTGCGTCCTAACTCCCCTTGCAACGCACGCAGGTAATTCGTGCGCTGGACGAAATCCGACAAACCAAATTGGCCCTTATCAAAAATTTCGAAACCGACGCCATCGCCCGTCGGAACACCCTTGGTCGCCAAATCCATCCGCAGCCGGTGCACTTGGTCCGCCGGTACGTAAATCGTGCCACCACCATTAGAGACACGATGAGGAATGTTCTGCGCCTGCAGTGAGCTGATAATCTGCGCAGCATCTTTGTCCGACAGCCGCCCGTACAAAAGCTGGAAATCAGGTTGGCGCGACCAAACGACCATTGCGGCCAAACCCGCGACGACAACCAGGGTAGCGACGGCCAGAGTGACGCGCTGGTTGATGCCCAGCTGTTTCCAGAGTCCGATCAGAGAGGAGGCGAAAGATTTCATGCGCTCGGCGCAGTAGAAGAAGGTTTAAAAAGGATTACGTGATCGGAGGCTTACACCGGCATGCGCATGAGCTCTTGGTACGAGTCAACGAGCTTGTTGCGCACTTCGACCATCAGTTGGAAAGCGACTCCTGCTTCTTGCATGGCGATTACGCTCGTGTGGAGTTGATCCGTTTGCCCCAGCAGCACTTCGCGAGTGGCNNCCCAGTTGCTTCTGATGAACCCCCTCAACCATCTGCTCAAAAACCGAACTGAAATTGGCCGGAGTCGTGCCGGCGGGTTGGGTAGGAACTCCGATCTTCGGTGCAAGTGGGCTAGAGACGCCATCCGCGCGTCCCATCCCGGGCAGGCGCGAAAGCACAGAGTTTTGGATACCACCGATGGAGCCGATGAGAGACATGATACTGGGAAAAACTTACCGAGGGGAAAACGGAGGAGAAAATTAGACGCCGATTTGCAGCGCCTTCATGGCCATCTGGCGGGCATTTTTTACCACTGAAAGATTGGCCTCATAAGCACGTGACGCCGTGATCAAATCCACTCATTCGAACGCGAGATTCACGTTTGGCAGTTGCACCATGCCATCAGAGCCAGCGTCCGGATGTTGCGGATCATACACGCGTTGGCCGGGAGAACGATCGGTGGAAATTTCAGCCACCTTGACCGTCTGCAAGGAAGGTCCACCCAACCCTTGCTTACGCAAAAGTTCGCCCTCAAAGGAGACCACTTTACGTTGGTAGGGTAAACCGTCCAAACCCCGTGTGGTCTGTGCATTCGCGATATTCTGAGCGACTACGTCCAAGCGCGTGCGTTGGGAGTTAAGGGCTCCTGAAGTGACGTCGATGCCGCTGATGAGATTCATGGATAAAACAGANNAGGATAAAAGGAAAAAGAGGGCTCAGACCGCGCGGCCGGTGATCGCGAGACGTAGTTGCTTGATGTTCCGGCTCACCAGATCGGTAAGGTATTCGTAGTCCACGGTGTTCCGGTTCATCTCGAGCATCTCCCGCTCAATCTCGACCGAGTTTCCGTCGGGACGAACCGTGCGAGCATGGGTGTCTTCGGTGAGCTTCGGAGCTACGCCCGTAAAATCTTTCCCTCCGTCTGCCAGGCGCGTCTTCAGCTGCGTTGCAAAGTCAGGAGAAAGGTCGATGCGGCGGTATCCGGGCGTCTCCGCATTGGCAATGTTGGCCGCAATGGCATTCTGACGCAGAACCGAGGCGTCAAGAAGCGTCCGAGTGAGCTGGTAGTTGGAGGACTGGAAAATCGGATCGACCATACAGCCTCCTCCATTGCAACGCCCGTGCCACACCCGGATACATCCACACAAATAGCTTATCTATAACTAGATAAATCCTAAAGGAAAATCCTGCCGGGGCTTGTGACTTTGCCTCACTCGCGCACAAGGAGAGACATCGGCAAAACTTGCCGAGGGCGGTGGGAGCCCCCGGAAACACCCCATTTCATGACCACACACCTACATTGTGAGGGGAACGGGCCGATAAGCCCACAACGTAGCATGCTAGACCGGGACTATGAATTCATCCGCGAGCTCGTGTACAACCACAGCCGCATCAACCTCGGCCCTGACAAGAAGGAGCTGGTTTCAGCGCGATTGGGCAAACGCCTTCGCGAGACGAACAAGACGTCAATCGGGGAGTACTGCCGTTTTCTTCAAGCTAACGAAGGCTCGGAAGAGTTGTCGCATCTCATCGATGCTATTTCCACCAACCATACCTACTTTTTCCGTGAGCCCAGCCACTTCGACTTTCTGACCAACAAGGTCATCCCCGAAATGGTGCAACGTCGCGCGAAGGAACGATGGAACTCCTTTAATGTGTGGAGTGCGGCCTGCTCCACGGGCGAGGAACCCTATTCTATCGCCATCGCTTTGGCCAACTCACTCAGCACGGTGCAGCCGCCCTGGCCTTTTCGAATCGAAGCTACGGACATTTCCCACCGGGTGCTGCAAAAAGCCCGCGTCGGCGTTTACAAGGAGGAAGGCTTGCAGAAGGTCCCCCAGCCTTTGCTCCGCACCTGTTTCCAAAAAGGGTTCGGCCCCCAAGACGGATTCTACCGAGTGAAAAACACGCTGCAGGAAGCAGTGACGTTCCGGCAAATGAACCTGCTGGAAGGAGTCCCTCCCTTCAACGACCGATTCCAGGTGATTTTCTGTCGCAACGTGATGATCTACTTCGACCGTCCCACTCAGGAGGAATTGGTCAGAAAGCTAGCCCGTCACTTGATCCCTGGCGGCTATCTTATGGTGGGTCACTCAGAGAGCCTCAGCGGTATCAACCACGGTCTGCAGTTGGTCAGCTCCGCCATCTACCGTAACCCCACCTGATCCCACGACCGACCATGCTTATCCGAAAAATCCGTGTTCTCGTGGTGGATGATTCCGCGGTAGTCCGAAAGCTCGTGACCGAAGCGTTGGCGGTCGACCCTGACATCGAAGTGGTCGGCACCGCAATGGATCCCTACTTGGCCCGGGACAAGATCGTCGCCCTCAAGCCGGACGTCATCACCCTCGATATCGAGATGCCACGGATGGACGGGATCACCTTCCTGAAGATCATCATGGCGGAACGGCCGATGCCTGTGATCATCCTCAGCTCGCTGACGCAAGCGGGCTCGCAGCAGGCATTGGAAGCACTTCGTTTCGGCGCGGTCGACATCCTCGGAAAGCCCAGCGGTTCTTACTCGTTCGGAGATCTCGGTCCACAACTCCGGGAGAAAATCAAAGCGGCCGCCGTGGCGCGCGTGCGGATGATTCCGAAAACAGAATCTCTTCCCAAACCGACACCACCAGTCCCGACACCGGTCGCAAGCGCTCTCTCTTCGCGCCCGTCTGCTCCGGTAAAACGCGTGACACCGTCTCAGGATGTTCCACCCCTCCGCGCCCTCGAGCCTGCACGGCGGAACCACCCTCGCCGACTTATTCTCCTCGGCTCGTCTACCGGAGGCACGGAAGCCCTACGTGAGGTGTTGACGCGACTCCCCGGCGATCTGCCGCCCATCGCGATTGTTCAACATATCCCCGCCGTATTTTCAAACGCGCTGGCCCAGCGGCTTGACGCTCAATGCCAGTTAGAGGTCCGCGAAGCGGTCGATGGTGATCGTTTGGTACCCGGGCTCGCTCTCGTTGCGCCTGGAAACTACCACATGCTTGTCCATTGGGCCAACGACGGCTACCGCGTGCGCGTGGTGAACGGGCCGCAGGTCTGGCACCAACGTCCCGCAGTCGATATGTTATTCAAATCAGCCGTGGAGTGTTGTGGCCACTACGGGATCGCAGGAGTCCTTACCGGAATGGGTAAAGACGGTGCAGACGGCCTCCTGAAACTCCGGCAAAACGGCGCGCTCACTTTCTCCCAAGACGAAGCCAGCTCTATCGTCTACGGCATGCCCAAAGCAGCTTGGGAGCAGGGGGGCTCACAACATCAGGTCGCGCTCGATCATGTTGCCCAACACCTCGTCTCCCTTGTCGACACGGCACCCACTCGAGACACGGTGACGAAGGCAACTCCACCGTCTTCGACTTTCTCCGCGCATGCCCACGGTTGAACCCTCTCTTCCGCTTCTCTCCGAGGCTCCTTCCGTACCCTCAACACCACGGAATCGCACGCCTCCGCCGCTTTCCTGGGCGACTGAGAGTCAGCCCTCGGTTTCGCGGGGACCGAGCCAATGCGCACAGTTCGTAATCGATGCCAATGGCCGTATTCGCTCCCAACGGATTGCCGCGGTCGACGGACACTTCGCGCGAGCGGGTGAACTGACCGGCCAATCGCTCCGCCAGGTGCTCGTCGACCTCACGCCCGCCTGGAGCCGCGTCCTTCCAGCATCACTATTCGAGTCAGAGGAATCGCTCTTTTTGCCAGAATTGCATCCCGGTGTGCCCGGCCTCGGGCTAGGCCTGCACCGCCTGAAATTCGGCGACCACATGAGCATCACTTTGGTCCCGGAGCTCCCGCCGACGGAGGAATTGAAACGAGTTGGTCTCGCAGATCTCAGCCCGGATCCCGCTTCCTTCGCTAAACTCTTCCTCCGACTCCGCTCGGTGGAGGCCCGTTTGGATCAAACGCTCACGCTCCTGCCCGGAGTCGTCTTCTATCAACGCTCTGATTTTTCCTTCGCGTTTATCGGCCCGGGTTTTGATGCGCTGCTTGGGGCTCAACCCCAGCCTCTAACCAAGAACGGACAGCCGTTTCTCCGTCTGATCCACGAAGGCGACGAGCGCGCCTTCCACGCCGAACTCGAAAGGAACAGCAGCAATCCGCGTCCGTTTTCCCAAGTTTACCGGATTCTCAACCCTCAGACCGGGACCTATGTCTATCTGCTGGACATCCGCACCGCCGTTCGCACCCCGGACGGGTTAGTACTAGGATACGAAGGTATTTGGTTGGACATTACCCGTCAGAAAATCGCTGAACACCGTCTGACCAGCCGGGCGTGGAAGGAATCGCTCTCCACGCTGACCTCCGGGCTGCTGCATGATTTCAGTAATGTCATGACGGGAATTTTTTCCCTCAGCGAACTGTACCACAACACCCTTCCGAACCGTCACCCCCTGCGTGACGGCCTGGGCCTGATCAAAGATAACGCCGGCCAAGCCCAACGTTTGGTCCGAAAAATTTTGGAGCTGAATCGGGACAACTCGGGTGAAAAGACTTATGTGAATTTGGGCCGCGTCCTCCGGGAGCAGCTCGATTTGCTCAAGGTGATCTTGCCTCGCGGCAGCCAACTCACCGGCCCGGCCGAAGATGGCGATTGGCCCGTCTTCATCGACGAAACGGCGCTTCGGCAAACGCTGGTCAACCTGGCCATGAACACGAGGGACGCCCTGCGCGGCCCTGGTGAAATCAAACTC
>DKKJ01000060.1 GCA_002455175.1 Opitutaceae bacterium UBA6669 | reverse complement strand
CGTCCATGGGTCCGGTTGTATTTACGCGCATTCTCCAGTAGGTTGAACAAGATCAATCCGATGTAATGATCATCTCCGCTGACCTCGAGACTCTCAGGAATTTCTGTCTCAATCGTAAGCACATCTCCCTCCGACTGAGCACCGAGATCATCAAGAGCCACCTCAATCAGGCGTCTCAGATTTACCGGCTGTAGCTTGAGTTGAAGTCGTCCAGCATCCAAGCGAGAGAGCAGCAGCAAGTCATCAATGATGCTAGAAAGGCGGTAGGTTTGATGGATCAAAGCCGCGATCTCATCTTTGGTCTCAGGCGTGAGCTCATCCCGCGACCTCAGCTCTTCCAAGCCCGCACGAAGCACCGCCACCGGAGTTTTCAGCTGATGAGAAGCATCCGCAGAAAATCGAGCGGCTCGCTGCAGCTCGACATGCGTGGATTCCAGCGCTGTTTCGGCATCCACACGGCGACGTTGATTTTCCTCTGAGGCCACGGCCAGCCTTTCCACCGGTTCCGATAGTTGGCGAGAAACCGCCGCACTTGCTCCCAGGCCAGCAAGGAGGAGCAAACCGCCAACGCCCAGAATCTGCCATCGAGCCTGACCTTGCTGGAGCAAAAGCAGGGTCAGCGGGTAAACACAGACTTCATAGGCGGGTGGGNNCCCCCGCAACTGACGTCGAGAGCCCCTTCCCTCGCCCGTCGTCAGACACGGTCACTTGAGTGAGATAGCGAGAAAGCTCTTCGCGCTCCGTTACACTGGAACCAGGCAAGAACAGCTCCCCACCGACCCAGAGCCCACGGCGGGTGGCTGAACCCTCTTCCACTCCGACGAGAACCGTAGTTTTAAACCCCACTACGAGGGAGGCTATGCTCTGGCCTGTTTCTGTCGAAAAAATCGGCATCGCTATCACCTCGGTAACCCCACCTCGATCTTGATCTCGCGCCAGGTAACCCACGTGCTGGCTCGTAATGGGTCCTGGGAGAGCCAATTGGGATTCCTCTCTCGCGGTCAAAAGGCCTGCATCAAGTGAGAAAGCCGGTCGGATCACTGCTCCGTTACGATCCAGAAATCGATAGAAGTGAGCCTCGAGCGACGAACCGGAGGGCCGCGAATACGCTCCGCCTCTGCCCTCTGCCATCAGCTCGCGCAGTTCATCCTTGGCACTCGGGTAGAGAAGATCGAGCGCATCGTCTTCAATTGCGGCGTGGATACGCGGTCTTCGCACCAAGGTACGACAGCGCTCAATCAACCCAGCTTGACGGACCGCCTGCACATGGTGCCAGGTAGCGAGTTCCGCTTGGAAAGAACGTCGCGACGCTTCCTTAAAACTCTCCGCGAGGCGACGCTCCGTAAACCACAAGACCACGACAGTCGCGGCCGAGACCACTACCTTGATACCTACGAAAAGCCTAAACCGGAAACGTTTCGTCCCAAACGCAGTCGGCACGGCGGACAGGCTCACGGAAATTCCACGCGCAGCATCGCGCCTTCCACTAATTCAACTGGGCGCTCGTGTACTTTCTGGCTATTTAACCAGACCTTGAGCACATACCGACCCGCTGGCAAACCGCTCAAGCGGAACACGCCCTGTTCATCTGTGACGACAAAATGAGGTGTATCCAAAATGAGGATCAACGCACGCATATGCTCATGGATATCGCATCGCAGCGTGACGAGTCCCGGCACATCGAAAACTTGGGACGGCACCGGTTTTTCATCCGGACGGTAACGCCCCAAATCAAAGNNGAATAGGAAAATACGTTGTGATAGGAGTCGTCGAGATTAGGGAACTCAACCCGAGTCCCCACGCGGATCGGCAGAATTGCGGGAGTAAAAACGAGGTCTTTCTGGACCATTTTCACGACCGCCGGCTCAATGGGCGGGGGAAAAAAACCCTCCACGTAAACCACCGCTAACGGTGGGTTAACAGAGAGGATACCTCCTTTGGAGACAATTTCATAACGTTGATTAACGACGGTCGTTTGCCGCGCCTTCGGAAGCTCCACGCGTCCTTCGATCGAAGCGGTGTTCGCCCGGACCGATGACGATTCCCCCAGCACCACCATCACGAGTAGCAACAACCCCCAACGACAATACCTCCTACGCAGGTAAGTGAGGAAGCTCATGGTTTTTGCGGCAGCGTGACGGAGTAGCCCACACCGCGCAACGTATGAATCAGCGCCGGCTCAAAACCCGAATCGACCTTTTTTCGAAGTCGGGTGATAAAAATCTCCACCGTGCGCGTGTCATATTCGTGTTGGCGCCGCCATACGCGTTCACAGAGTTCGGTGCGCGAAAAATAGCGACCGGGCTCCTGCACCAACACCTGCAAGACGTCGAATTCACGAGGCGACAAATCGATCGCTTGTCCCGCGCGCATCACCTGCCGGTGCTGTACATCAACGATGAGATCAGCGATGCGCAAGGGATCAGAGGCACCGGTCCCTCCTCCTCTCCGCCCGATCGCTTCGACACGTGCCACCAATTCATCCAAAGAGAAGGGCTTCGGCAGATAGTCATCCGCCCCGGCCTTGAGACCTTTGATCCGGTGTTCAACCTCACCCCTGGCCGTCAGGATCATCACGCGAGCTGCATGCCCCCGTTGCCGGAGTTCAGCCAGCACACTCATCCCATCTCTTCCCGGGAGCCCTAAATCGAGGACAATCAAATCGGGCCTTTCTCGAAAGGCAGCCTCTAATCCTTCCGGACCCTGGGTGGCGGTAGTTACCAAGTGGCCATTTCTTCCCAATGCCCGACTCAGATGTCGCGCCAACTCCGCTTCATCTTCGATGATCAAAATCCGCATGCGTTCCTTTAATTGCAGCCACACCCGCTGCCGCCAACTCCTCGTCCTCCGGTAGCAGCTTCCCTGGAGAAAAAAACATGGTCAGCCAACGAGGTCGCCAGCGGATCCCGATCCCCCCGCATCGCATATTGAGCGAGCGCTCCCCGCTCCCAAGGTTGAACCCGCACTGTCGTGCATCCCGTCAGCACTTCCACGCCCACCGCTGCACCGAGGATGATCGAGGTAACACGCACGTGTTTTAGGGTTAATCTCATCATGACGTTTTTCCTTCTTTCAGCAACTCTGTAATCAGACGCCGCAACTCCTCTTCAGTCTGCTTTCCGTGAAATCCGGGATGGATCGAACGCAATCGGCCTTCACGATCGAAGAGATAGCCAGTAGGCATCGCCGGAACTCCAACCGCCTTAACCAAGGTCTGTTTTACATCGTGCAGCGTGGAAAAAGGAGGCCGGTGTCGCTGGACAAATCCCGCGAACTCACTGGGCTTTTTATCCACGCTTACGGCCAGCACCACCAGCCCGCCCTCTGCAAGCTCCTGCTGGAGTCGGCCATAAGCCGGAAAAGACTGCTTGCAAGGCGCACACCAGGAAGCCCAGAAATCTAAAAACACCACTTTCCCTTCCGTCGAAGGGAGTAGTCCTCCTGTCAATTCGTACGTGGCGAGTGGCGGCAATTTGTCTCCAACTTTGATCTCCGCCTGGACCGGAAAGACGGCCCATAATTGCAGTCCTAGCGCCGCCAGGATTTGGCGCCAAAAACGTTTCAAGCCATCCACACCGATACAATCGGCAGCCGCTCCTTTATCCGTGCGTGGGCGCCCTACGTCCCCAACTTTCATAGGGAGCAGAGCCGATGTGACGTGCTCATGTAATAACATAATTGAAAAAACCGCGGGTTTGGCCGCGTTGGTCCGGTGTAACCAGGCAACCTTCGACATCGGGAAATCCCTGGAGAAAGCGAAGTCCCTCGTTCAGTCCGAGGATAAATGCGGTCGTAGAAAGCACACCCGCTTGCAAACACGTCGGCGCTACCACCGTCGCTTGCTGACACGTATGCGAAACGGGCCAGCCGGTTCTCGGATCTAGGATATGCCCGTAGCGGCGTCCGCCGATGGTGACGTGGCGGTGNNCCTGAGGCAGCCACTCCACGGTTCACGACTCCTAAAGCCCCAAGGGTCGATCCCGGCCGCTGAGGGTCTTCCAGTCCTACCTGCCAACACGGTCGACCTGGAGGTGTACCGAGTCCAAAAACATCATGGCCAAAATCGATGAGTACGGACGTCAGTCCATATCGGGAGGCGATGCCGACGACATGATCCACCGCGTACTCTTTGCCAAATCCACCAAAATCCAAAGCCATCCCTCTAC
>DKKJ01000370.1 GCA_002455175.1 Opitutaceae bacterium UBA6669 | reverse complement strand
ATCTCGCTGAGGTTGACCGTTCCCAAGGAAGTGTAGCACCAAAGAATCCCGAGCAGGAAACCAAAGTCACCCACGCGATTGGCGATGAAAGCCTTCTTCGACGCATCGGCCGCGGACTGGCGTTCGTGGTAGTGGTTGATCAGGAGATACGAGCTGAATCCCACCAACTCCCAGAATATGAAAATCATGAAGAGATTGTCCGCGAGGACGATCCCGAGCATGGAAAACATGAAGATGGAGAGCCCGCCGAAGTAGCGGGCCTTGGCCGGATCTTCATGCATGTAACCCAGCGAAAAGACATGAACGGCCAATCCCACGATGCCGACGATCGAAAGCATCAAGGCAGAGAGATCGTTGAACAGGAAACCCAGAGAGAGTTTAAAGNNTAAAGCTGCCGATCTCAAGCCACGAAACGGAGTCCTCGAACCGAGCGTCACCCAGAGCCAGCTTGAGACCTAGTCCCGCGATGACGATGGCCGCCAGGACAGATACCGCCGAAGCGAGCGTCCCGAGTTTACGGAGAAAGAGCGCGATGATTGCCGCCGAAACGAGCGGGGCCAGCAACACGATGAGAGCGGTTTGAGTGGGCTCCATGATTCAGGATTACGGCTGGAAAACGTCAGGGCTCGGGAAACAGCTCATGAACTCAGTTCTTGAGGGCGTTGAGCTCATCCACTTGCACGGTCTGCCGGCGGCGGAAGAGTGCCACGATGATCGCTAGGCCCACCGCGACTTCTGCGGCGGCGACCGTGAGGATGAAGAAAACGAANNGACATTGCCGTCCATCGTTCCATTGAAGCGAGAGAAGGCGACCAGCGCGATGGTGCTAGCGACCAACATCAGCTCCAGACACATGTAGATCACCAGGGTGTTCTTCCGGAGAAGCACGCCAAAGAAGCCGATGGCAAACATCAACACGCTCACCAAAAGATAGTCGTTAAGTCCGATGGTCATTTGATGTCCCCCAATCCTTCAAAGCGCTTGCTCAAGACGATCACCCCCAACATCGCGATCAACAGAAGAAATCCTACCACCTGGACTGGCAGCAGGTACGTGGTGAAAAGCTGAGATGCGTAGAGCTTGAGGACCGCACCCACCGCTGGGGTCGATTCGCTCAGCGGAGCCGTGATGATCTGGCCGCGCTTGAGAAAGCTGAGCACGCCCACCACCAACAGTCCGGCAGCGATCACACTGGCCGCCATCGTGGCACGCGCAAAGGGCTTCCGATTCCCACCCTGCATATCCAGAAGCATGATGATGAAAAGGAAGAGAGCGACCACTGCGCCTGCGTAAACCAACACCAACAGCACCGCCAAGAGGTAGGCGTCGAGGAGGACAAAAAGACTGGCCGTTCCCGTGAGACTCAGGAGGAAAAACATCGCTGAGTTCACGGCGTTTTTGCTCGTCACCACCAAAAGAGCGGTGCCCAGCGTAATCGCAGAGAAGAGATAGAACAGGATGTTAGCCATGGACCTTGGACGGGAAAAAAGGGCTAGGTGTTGGTCGGAAGCAGGAGGGAGGGCAAGCTTGGAGACAGCCTCTCAATGGTGGCCACCATGGGCGGCAGCTTCCTCAGCCGCCTTCTTTTTATCCCATTTGAAGTGAGGGTCAGGCAGCGTGCCACCCAGGTCATAAAGGCGCTCCTTGTTATTCACCATCTCCGCCCGGGTATATCCAGTCATTGAATACTGCTTCTGGAGCCAGATCGCTTCCTCGGGACAAACCTCCTGACACAGGCCGCAATAGATGCAGCGGAGCATATCGATGTCGAACGCCTTGGGCCCCTTCTCGACGTGAGCGTGGGGTGATTGCTCAGGAATTTCGCCAGGCGTGATACGAATGGCTTTCGGTGGGCAGACAAATTCGCACAGCTGGCAGGAAACACACTTTTCCCGGCCGTTGGGATCCTTCACGAGCGTGGGCACTCCGCGGTATTCACGCGGAATTTCTGGACGCTGCTCCGGGTACTCCATCGTAACCGGCGGGGCGACCAGGTGCTTGAACGTCGTCGACAGTCCCGAAAGGATCTGCGGGATGTAGGTGCGCTCCGCGAAGGACAGTGGCTTTCGTTCGACGGGTATGACGGACATGGGAAAAGGNNTGAGGGAGGAGGCGGTGCAGACTCAACGACGCGACAAGAGCGCGATAGCGAGGGCGTACACGATGAGGTTGCCGATGGAGAGAGGCAGAAGCTTCTGCCAGCCGATCTTCATCACTTGGTCGTAGCGGAAACGCGGCAAGGTCCAGCGCACCCACATGAAGAAAAAGATGAAAAAGAAGACCTTGCCGAGGAAGAGAACGATCGCGAGGACGCCCAGAAGCAGAGGATTGTCCACCCAGCCCAGCCATTCGGCCACGCTCGAGAGCGGCACCCACGGAAGCGGATTCCATCCACCCAAAAAGAGCAGAACAAAAACCGCAGAGCCGACGATCATGTGACAATATTCTGCCACGAAAAAGAGCGACCACTTGAACGCACCATACTCGGTGTGAAACCCACCCACCAAGTCCGCTTCCGACTCAGGCATGTCGAAGGGCTGGCGGTTGGTTTCGGCAAACAAGGCGACGAGAAAAACAAATGCGGAGACCGGCATCAGGAACACAAACCACATGCCACCCCAAAAGCCGGGCTGGCTTTGGCTCTGCACCACATCGAAGAGGCTGAGCGAACCCGGCGTGCCAGGTGCATTGACCCAAAGAAACACCGGCAGCACGGAGAGAGTCATCGAGAGCTCATACGAGATCAGCTGCGCCGAAGCACGTACGCCGCCCAGAAACGGGTACTTGGAGTTCGAAGCCCAACCGGCGAGAATCAGCGAGTACACTCCGAGGGACGAAATAGCGAAAACGGCCAAGAGACCCACATCGACATTGGCCAACACGATCGGCACCAGCGTGCCGAGGTGGTTGAAATACGCTCCGATGGGCACCACTGACACCGTCGTCAGCGCCGGAATCATTGCCAGAATAGGCGCCAGGACGAAGTAGAGTTTGTTCACGTGACCCGGGATCGGGTCTTCTTTGAAAACAAACTTTCCACCATCAGCAGCGAGCTGGAACAGGCCGAGGCGTTGGAGCAAGGGCGCTAGGATAGGAATCCACGCCAGCAACGGCATGATGGTGCGATTGGGTCCGGGTCGCCCTTGAATCCACGCCGCCATCTTGCGCTCCGCCATGGAGCAAGCGGCTGCGATAGGAAAGAGAACCGCAATCACCGCACCGCTCTGCAAACAGAGGCGCAACCAGAGCGGGAGATCAAAATAACTCGAAAGGTCCATGGAAGTACGATTGGTGACGAGCCAAGGTTAGGCGGGAGCGCCTAGACCTTCGCAACCTCCCCCGCAGCGGCGGGCTTGTAGTGAAGAGTTTCGCCTTCGGGAAAACGAAGCGAGGCCCATGGGGTTGCATCGAGCAACAGGCCGGTTTCGGGGAGGGTGCGGTACGTGGTGGTAGCCAACGCAGGCACTTCCGTGGTAAGTGCGGCCCAGAGGGTATGGAGTTCGGAAGCGACAGGAGCTCCACCTACGGCAGCGATCAAGCGGCTCAACACCAGCAGATCATCATGCGTTCCGGCCAAGCCGGGAACGGCCCGGGCAAACTTCTGGAGGCGGAATTGTTGGTTCACCAACGTGCCGGCTTTCTCGAAGATCGTCTGCGTGGGAAGGACCACTTTCGCCGCAGCACTCGTCGCATTGGTGTGCGATCCGAGGTAGACCACCGCCACTTTGGCCAACTGTGCTGCGGTCAAACCTGCGGCCAGAAGGTCTTCACCCACCGACACGACTGCTTTGACCGTGCCGCGTTCAATCGCATCGGCCAAGCCGGTCAGGCGCGCGGACGGCACATCTTGGATCAAGCCGGTGACCAAGGCGCCTCGAGTGTTGGGGTTGCGATCGGCAGAAATGAGGATCCGGTCGCCTTCGCCGGTACGCGCGACGAGGGACGTCGACGCCTGCAGCGCTTCCGCCAACTTTTTGGTGAGAAATTGTTCTTCCACGGAGCTCCGACCCGAACCGACTACGGCCACATCNNAAAGCAGCAGCAGCAGCAGCGACTAGGTTATCGAGCGGAGTTGCGCTCGTGAGACGCGTCTCGGCCCGGACAGCCTTGTAGAGCAGGCGTCCGCTATCGCTCATCCAGGTATCATTCACCTCATCATTGCGACGAGGGGTTATGCGGTAGATCACGCCTTCGCGCGACCAAACCACGGTGTTCGCTCCGACCGACGATTCGGTGTCGATGCTGTTGGTCTGTTTGAGAAACCAAACCCGCATCTTAAAACGAAAATCTGTCGAAGTCAGTGCGCCGACCGGACAGATATCCACGGTATTAAGCGAGTAGTTGTTTTCCAACTTCTTGCCGGGATAACACGTCAGGGTGGAATAACTACCGCGATCAATGAAGCCGAGGACGTCGTCCTTCGCGAC
>DKKJ01000274.1 GCA_002455175.1 Opitutaceae bacterium UBA6669 | reverse complement strand
TTCACGGACGTAGAGCTGCGGTGGAATATTCCCACTGCTCGCGAACTCGTCACGAGCGAGCCCCCATTGCTTCGCCGTCGCTCTCAAATCTGCGGGAATCTCCGGATCGGTTTGAAGAAACCACATCAAACCCAGAGCATGTTCCAGGTGCTGACGGGGAATTTCTGCTCGTCCGTTTGCGTCTGATTCTGCCCATCGTTTCCCTGCACCGGTCAGATTCGTCGCGTTCCAGCTTCGCTTTCGATTGGGTAGCGCATGCCCGTGGAAAATGTGGTCACGCTCCGCCATCTCGCGTAGGGATTGAATCAAGAATCGGTGATGAAACGGGAGGGCTATCCTCTGTTTTTGTTCTGTCGAGAGAAGGATGGGCGCATAGCGCGCGCGATCGTATCCGGGCGGTGGCTCCATCAGCAACCGACGATTGGCAGGTTCGTCCGTCAGACATAAGCGATAGCTGTAGGACTGGATGTTGTCGTCCCCCTCGCCGGAGCTTTCCGGAAGTGGTTCCGACGTCGTGGCCTGAGCGGTGACGAGATTGAGCCGTCCCTCCGCCGCAGCCTTGGGATGAACGCCTCCGGATAACCAGCGCGTGAAAACCCGCCCGGCTCGGGGTTCTGCAAACTCCTCTCGCGACTCGCGTCCCAACCTCCAGCGTACACCTGCCAAAGCCATCAGATCTCCTTCATATCCCGCCTCCACAAAAACCGTCGCACTCAGTTCGAGCTCCGTTCTATCCGTTATCGAAACAAAGGAAACGGCGTTAAGGACGCGCGAGCCCCGTTTCACCTCGAGAGGGAAATAACCCAGCCACACCTGAATATTAGCCNNGCTTCCATCACTCTGGGTTCGAATGTCACCATCTTACCTGCCGAACACGTTCGATACTGCTCTGAATTCTCTCCGTAGTGATTACGATAGTACGAACGTACAGCATCACTGATCTCCTGCAGCAAAGGAGCACGGTTCCCGCGATAGTGCGTCTCCAGAGCCCCGAGCGAAGGCAAGGATCCGCCTAACGTCATTGATGACGACACCAAGGCTACGCGAATCCCCTGGCGTGCCAAGCGGATGGCGGCCACAATCCCCGGCGCCGTCCCACCGAAAACCACCACATCAAAGACCGTGGAGACGCTCATCGTCCCTCCCTGCGGTTCGTGAGTCTACGTTTCGAAAGCTCGGCTATTCCCGTACGAACCGCACCGAGCGAGGCCCTCATCACCAACTCAGGCATAACTCGGTGTTGCTCCTCCAATCCTGCTGCTCCTCCTGCGACTCGTAACACGCAACGAAAGAGCGCCCGAGCCAATGACTCCACATTGACGCGATAGCATGCGGGCAGAGGAGAAAGAAAACGCAAGAAAGCATCTTCACCCCGGCAGATAAGGGAGACATCTGCCGGCACCTTCCGACCTAACTCTGCCAAATGGGTGGCAACTGTCGCGTAGTGATGCGTCCGACACACCACCATGCCGGTCGGAGGATCGGAGAGCCGAAAGAGTCGATCTACTTGTCGGGAAAGTGCACGCACATCGTCATCGGCTNNCCCCGCCACTCTGCCAAAGCTTCTCGAAATCCGCTCAAACTCTCTTCTTCTCCTGCACGTCTCGGATCATAGGTGACAAGCGCTAGTGAACGATGCCCTCGATAAAGCAGCGCATTCGCGGCGTGGCGTATGCAAGCTCGATAATCGATCCCCACCCCAGGCAGGGTGAGATCGGGATAAACATTTCCGTACAGAACAACCGGTGTTCCCGTACGAACAAACCACTCCTGCAAACGACGGTCCGCCATGATGGGAATCCAACAGGCCTTCGGATGGCTACGCGCCAGATCTGCCATCATTTGCTCCGGTGCACGCCGTGCAAATCGGGGTCCTTCAAAAAGCTCAAAATGGAGTCCTGCCTCAGCGCACATTCCGCGTAAGATATCCACCACTTGAATAACATACGTGGGCATCGAGTAGATTTGCTCGGGACAGACCAGTCCGACTTCGCCGGCGGCAGGACCTGCACTCCTCTGACCGCTTGGTTTCACCCCTACTCGGTAGCCCTGTCGCGGCACCCGTGAGAGCTCTCGGTTCTCTACCAACTGACGAAGGGCGCCTCTTACAGTATCTCGACTCACACTTAGGCTTCGAACCAGACTGCGTTCACTAGGCATCCATTGTCTCCATCGACCAGAGGCGATCTCACTACGCAAAGCGGCCGCGACCTGATCGACAAGAAGTCTTCGGTGAAGCGGTTGGAGCAGAGACATGGGGCGAGGCAGTTTCTCCGAGCAAAGGACAGGGAGAAGAGCGGAGTGCTGGTTGGTCTACCAGACCAGAGATCACGTCTGCCTTCTACGGTAAAGACTATCAGTGTGACTTCACCTCAGCCCGCTGGACTCCCCCCATGCGTGCGTACACCCCCTATGAGTATTCGCCCTCTCCTCCCCCTCGCCGTCCTCTGCACACCCTTCGCTCTCGGTCAAACCCTGCCTGCGCCCAACTCAACAGATCAAGAAAAAGACCCCGTCGAGCTCTCTCCCTTTGTCGTCCTCGACGAAACCGGAAGCGGNNTATGCGACGACGTCCTCCGTCACAGTCTCCCGAGTAGCCACGAAGAACACGGAACTGCCGATTTCTGCCATCACGATCAACCGGCAAATGATCGACGATACCCTCGCACTATCGGCCGACGAAACCTTCAATCTGGTCAGCGGCTTGTACCTGGGGAACGCCGGCACCGGCACGCAAGAGAACAACACGTTCTCGATGCGGGGTTATACCAGTTCCTCCGCCCAGCGCGATGGCGTTGACGACTCCCTTTTTACCGCCTCCGGCGGCTTTGACTACTCGCTGGTCGAGAGCATCGAAGTGATGAAAGGCCCGAACGGTATTCTCTATGGCGCACAAACCAGCCCCGGCGGCGTTTTGAACATCGTGAGCAAACGTCCGCGGGCGAAACCCTTCACCAAACTTTCGGTGATGGGAGGATCATTCGATTTCTACCGAGCGGAAATCGACACGTCTCAATTCCTCGACAGCCGCCGTCGTTTTGGCTTCCGGCTCGCCGGAGCCATCACCGACAATCGCGGTCCTGTCGACTGGGCGGCCGATCCTCGCATCGGTTTCCGCGGTATTAATTCCAGCGTGAGCTATCGCGGTGCCGGTGGACTTGAAATCTGGGCTTGGGCGGGAGTGGTGCGTGACTCCTCCAGCCGTTCCAAGTTCATGACGCGTGCCTTCGCCACCAGTCCGCAAGTATCCAACTCCGTCGCTGGAGCGAGCGGTGCCCCTCTTTTCGATCGCGCCTTCATCGACGGGGGTGCCGGGCAAAATATCTTCAATGCCATGAGTGAAGTGAACACCGACACCTTCGAGTTCGGGGCAAGTCGTTCCTTTAGCTTGGGGCCGATTGATTTCGCCACACGGATGATCGCCCGTTACCGGGATCAGCTCAGCGATGGCAGCCGGGTGCGGAGCATTGGGAACGACTATTTTACCCGCTCCTCGGGCGGTCTGATCGGTCCAAGCAGCGCGATCGACAATCGATTCGTCTCACTCTCAGAGGTTAACGACGGTCAGATCGATGGCGTATTCAGAACGGGGTTACGATACGACTATCGTCCTGGAACCAAAGAGGACTATAGCTACGGTTTCGACCTGAATGCCACGGTCCAACTCGGCATCGTCCATAGCCAAACACTTCTCACCGCGACCTGGACCAATGGAGACAACCACAGCGTCAACTCCACCTACGACATTACGACCGCCTCGGTTCTCCAGTCGCTGGGCTACGACGTCGTCAACGGCACTCCTCGGGTGTGGATCTACCCGGCGGATAAAGTGGTCTTCGGTGTCGATCCGAACGTCCTTCTGACCCGCAACAACACTCGCTCTCTAGGCAACACCACCTTTACCGATTCAACCGTTTGGGGAGTCGGCGTTATGGAACGTCTCTCCTTCTTTGAGGGCCGTCGGGTTGTTCTCATGGGTGGCTTTCGGCAGACCAGTACCGAATCAACCATTCGCACGACCAATAACACTGGGGTGATTGGAGCGCCGCAGATTCGCGAAGGGAACCGCGCATCGCCTGGCCTCGCGGGTTTGGTTAAAGTCTATCGCGGGGAGCGAGGTGAGGCCATTGTGTATGCCAATTTCAACCAAACCTTCATCCCGGTTTTCACCATTGATCAACGACTCGCGACTCAAGGTGAAAAATTTCCTGACCGAATTGCCAAGACCAAGGAATTCGGCATCAAGTTCGACCTACTCAAAAGCCACGTGGTCGCCACCGTTTCGGCCTTCGACAATGTTGAGACCAATGTGCTGCGGACGCTCCTGGATTCAGACGGAAGCGTCACGGGCGTCGTCGATCGCACTTACAGCGCACCGGTGGGTTCGCGTTCCACCAAGGGCTTCGAGGCAGACGTCAACGTCAAGTACCGCAACGCCGAGGCGGTCCTCGGCTACTCCACCCAAAAGGCCCGTCTCGACAACGGTCGCTGGCCTGAAGCCATTCCCGACGGTACCGCGTCAGCCCTGCTGACCTACCGCTGGCGTAAGGGTTGGCTAAAGGGCACCTCTGCTTCGTATATCTACAACCGATGGGGCGATTTTGACCTCGGTACCCGAACGAGCTGGCGGGTCGCGGGTGGTGAGCTGCACAACCTGGCGCTCGGTTATCGCTGGCGCAACGTCGACTTCAGATTGCGCGTTTCCAACCTCCTCGACGTACGCGATGCGCAACCCAGTGTCTTCGATACCGCAGTCGGCGTGACAAATCCACGAAGCTTCCGTTTCGGCGTCACGACCACCTTCTNNTTCTAAAAACTACGCCATGCGCCTTTTCACGCTCTGCTTACTCCTCGCCACGACGGTTTCGGCGGAAATTCCAGAAGCTATCTGGGCCGCGCGTACTCCGGAAGGTTCACTGGGGCGAATCGCTATAGCCGCGCCCGCTGATTCACGTTTTGCTCACCTGGGGTGGCCCAAGGCATTGCGTACCCGCGACGGCACACTCGTCCTCGCTTGCCTTGCGGGTCCCAATCATGGAGGCCCAGGGGGATCACCCGCCGTGGCGCTTTCGCATGACAACGGCCACACCTTCTCTCCGCTGCAAATCATCCGTGAGTTTGGCGCGGGGCATGACTTCCGTCACAGTGGTAACCTCGCGCTCGGACTTGCCCCGGATGGAGCACTCGTGCTCGTAGCCATGGCGTTCAATGGGAATACCTCTAACCACATCTTTGGTTGGCGCTCCACCGACTCCGGGCGGACCTGGACCGAGACGGGCACCTCCCAACTTGGACCGAACAAAACGGGTTCTGTCTTCGGCGACGTCGTGACACTCCCCGACGGACGTCTCGTCCTCAGCGGCCACTACCGCGCAGGCGCTGAACCCTATCAACGGGGCATTTGGACTAGCCCCTCCTCGGATCAAGGTCGGAGTTGGGGAAAGCCCGAACGTATCGGCGATATCATCGCGAACGAACCTGCCCTCACGTTTGCCGATGGACGACTGCTCGGACTCTTCCGCAGTGACGACCCCGAATTGCGATGGCGTTACTGGCTCGCTCAGTCAGACGACCTTGGAAAAACCTGGGCGATTGACGAGTCTGTGGTTGCCGTCACTCACCGCAAAACCCAACGCCTCGCCGCGCCGTTTATTGCCCCTGACCCCGCCGATCCTCGCCGGGTGATTGCTCTGACCAACGAACGCACCCTGGCCGGTCACACCCCAGGCTACATCTGGCTCTGGCGCGCCAACGCGAAGGAACTCGATTGGAAGAAAGAGCGACTCCTTCTCGAATTCCCCTCGGTCAAAGGCAGCAAGCAGATCGACTACGGCTACCCGTGGTTACTGCATCTTGAGCAAAACCGTTGGCTCATGTTTTACTACCACGGCGAAATGAACGGCCCCTGCCCCCTCTGGGTGGTCGAGGTGACCCTCTAATCCCGACCCGCTCCAAGCGGACCCGCGAAGGAACCAGACCTGGATGCTTTTCTTTCCGTTGCGTCCACTCGAGTGTGGGCGCTGCACCGTTTTTCCCGTCCGTTGACAACGCTTCTTATGCAGATTCCGCTTGCCCCATTCCTACGCGCTTTGAGCGCTTTCCTGCTTCCCTCACTCGCTCTTCACGCCGAGCCAACAGCTGCCCGCGATGTAGACATTTCCTCGGAAACTCAGCGTCATGTCGTGATCGCTGCAGGAACAGATACGTTGTATCAGGGACATCCCACGACACTCTTGCTGCCCAATGGGCGAACTTTGTTTGCCGTGTGGTCCGTAGGACATGGCGGTCCCGCCGGCCCTATGGCCCGAAGCGACGACGCAGGCCTCACCTGGAAGCGGCTGGATGATCGTCTTCCCGCCGCCTACTCCACCTATCGCAACTGCCCCAGTCTTTATCGCATGGTAGACCCCGCTGGACGCGAACGTCTTTGGGTCTTCGCGGCACGTCCGAACATGCCACGCATTCTGAGCGAAGACGGAGGCGAAACGTGGCAAGAACGCCCGGCCCTCGGGTTTCCCTGCGTGATGACCTTCAGTAGCATGGTCCAGTTAATGGACGGCCGCTACCTCGCCTTCTACCACAACGGAAAAGACGGTAAGGATCGCAGTCCACTGGTCGTTTTGCAGACAGCGAGTGCCGATGGTGGGTTGACGTGGTCAGAGCCCCGCATCGTCGCAGCCGTGGAGGGTAAAGACCCTTGCGAGCCCTTCGCCTTCCGCTCTCCTGACGGGAAAGAACTCTGTGTGATCATGCGTGAGAATAAACGGACCGGACGAAGCTTGGTCATGTTCAGCTCTGATGAAGGGAAAACCTGGTCGGAACCTCGTGATACAGCGTGGGCCTTAACGGGCGACCGACACGCGGGGCGCTATGCACCGGATGGCCGCCTGATCATTGCTTTCCGCGACCGCGCACCTGACGGCCCGACTTATAATCACTTCGTCGCGTGGATAGGAACCTACCAGGACATTAAGCAAAATCGTCCCGGGCAATATCGCGTGAAACTCCTGCACAGCTACGCCGGGGGCGACTGTGGTTATCCTGGGGTGGAGGTATTGCCGGACGGCAACTTCGCAGCCACGACCTATATCAAGTACCGACCCGGGGCAGAAAAACACTCGGTGGTAAGCACACGATTCCGTATTGAAGAAATAGACACACGTGCATCCGTAACTGCGAAATAGGTATAGGGAAAGAACCAGCCGACCTGAATTGCGCCCCCAGGTTTTTCCCACGTAGATGTAAGACGATGAAATCGCCTACCCCTTATCTCATCGCGGCGGTACTCTGCACCGCGTCCGCCTTCGCCCAACTTCCCGAAGCCCCTAAACTCCGCCAAATCGCCGGCATAGAAAAAAGCTTCGTCGTCACGGCCACGGTTGAAGCCCCCAAACACGGGGAACAGTCGGTCGTCCGCCTCAAAAACGGAGACCTTTTACTACTTTGGTCAGAATTCGTGCGGGAAGATCTCATGCCCGCCGACAAACGCCCGCCCGCCTCCCCACTCAGGCGGGATCCAACGGGCGACGATGGCTACGCTCGGATCAGTGGGAAAACGTCCTCCAACGGAGGCCGCACCTGGTCGGCACCCTTCGTGGTGGTCGACGACAAGGATGCGCTCGTGAATTGTATTTCGCCCAGCCTCACCCGCATGAAGGACGGTCGTATCCTCCTCGCTTACAGTTGGCGCAGCGGTGGGAACGGACGGGACAACTACGGTAATTGCGCCAAGATGGTGCGCATCTCTGCCGACGAGGGAAAAACGTGGTCAGAACGGGTGCGAATCACGCCAGAAAATAGCGAGTATCACACCGGTTGCCACGATCGGGCTTGGACACTCGATAACGGACGAGTCATCGTACAATGCCACACGATCTTCCCGCCGGGCGTAGCCCAACCCGGGCCAGGCTATCAAGTCACCACCATGGGGAGCTACTACGCCTACTCTGACGACAACGGCAAAACCTGGAAACGCACCGAAGTCATGAAAGATCCTATCGCGGGATACGCGGGACGCTTCGAAGAGGCCTGCCTCACTCAACGTGCGGACGGGTCACTCATCCAGTTCATCCGCAACTGGCGGGGTCAGTCCTTCGTCGCTGAGTCCACCGACAGGGGCTCCACCTGGAGCAAGCCGCGCCCCTCGGGTGTGTTCAGTGCCCTAGCTCCCACCTATATCACGCGGCTGCCTAAGAGTGACGATCTTCTCATGATTTGGAATCCCACCTGGAATCCAGACGCCCGCATCGTCGGCCAACGCACGGTCCTAGCCTGTGCGGTGAGCCGCGACGGCGGCAAAACGTGGGGTCTGCCTAAAGCCCTAGAGACGGATCCCAATCAATGGGCCGAATATCCTGGCGTCACTTTTGACGGGGATCATGCACTGGTGCACTACCGAGTTTTCCCTTCCATCCGCAAGCGGTGCGATTTGATCCAAGCCCGAGTTCCCATCAGTTGGTTCTACGACGATTCCAAAATCTGACGCGTCACGGTCAAAGCGTNNCCCCTTTGATAAAGTCGGGCATCACCCGAACTCCACGGTGAGTCACCACTCCGCCCTCCAAAAGCTCGAGCACAGATCGGAGGATGTGGCGTGCCATGACATGCGCACTCACCGTGTAGCGGGCGGGACTAGGCACGAGAAAGGCGAGAAATGGATCTTCGTCACGGGAAACCACCGACACATCCAGAGGTACGCGCCAACCTCCTTGGGCAAGACGTCCCATCACCGTGAGGTAGTGGTAGGCATTGGCAACGAGTAGAGCTGTGGGACGTCGCTCTTGCTCCATGAGCCTCCGCAGCGCAGCACAGATTCCAGCGACCGTGGCATCATGATTTCCGATCACCACATCAGCCTCGGGATGCGGCGAGGAGCGCACGCCCTCCACAAAGCCAAGCTCGCTCTCCATATCACCTGCCCGCCGCGACTTTTGAATGAGTAACGCCACTTTGCGATGCCCTTGCGCCAGCATCATCCCCGCGGCATGGCGACACATGGCGCGGTGGTCGAGGTCACGAAACGGCAAATTCAGCCCCGAATAAACCGAGCCAGCTACCACGCACGGCACCGCCTTGCGTTCGAACCAACGCTGGGTCGCCTCATTGGACAAAAAAAGGATCCAACATCCATGCGGATGCTGGGTCACTAACTTCTCCAAAGAGACCGCCGGATTCGTTCGAAAGTACTGAGCCCCGTGGAAGACATGCAGACGACAGCCACGCTCACTGAGCATGGCACGAAGTTCGTCGATCCAGAGTGCCTGCGAAGGCCGCAGCCGCTCCAATGCGTCGGGCGAGAGTAAGGCCACATCGTGTGAACGGAGAGTTCCGGAACGACGACTCGATTGCGCGAGGATTCGGTTGCCCGCTCCATGATCCGACCGAATTAAGCCATCGCGTTTGAGCTGAGCCAGTGCCGCGCGCAACGTGTTGCGACTCACCTGCAAAGTCCGGCAAAGGTCTCGTTCACTTGGAAGCCAATCACTCCACTGACCTTGACGAATCTCCTCACGCAAAATGGCCGTGGTCTGGCTGACGAGAGACTGGCGCCGGGGAATTTCTTTCATGAAACAGGGGTTCTGGGCTTTCCTCCCGAATGCTTTNNTAAATCCCTTGGGCTCCCATCCGCCGGTCCCCTCAGATCAAGCCGGAAACCTCCAATCCGAAAGCGGTTTCCGTTAGTAAAACAGGACTGGATCACTGCAGCTCTGCCCTAGCCTCAAAGGAACGGTGGCCTTGGAATCTCTCGAGTATTTTCTTTTTCAGAAAGCTCGACGAAGCGCGGAGAAAACACCGAGATGCGCACGATGAGCCCCGTCCTGCCCACCCCGGCCGTCTCGCGCCGCCATGCGCTCACCTCCCTGGTAGCCGGTACCGCCCTGACCCTTACCTCCTCCGCAATCACCTCAGCTCAGGAGAAAGCTCCGCTTTATCGTGCCCATCGCGGACGTATCGCCCAGTCCGTCGTCCCGTGGTGCTTTCAACCCCTGACCGTACCCGAGCTGGCGCGTCACGCCGCCGCTCTTGGGATAAAATCTGTTGAGCTCTGCCCGACGACGCACTGGCCGCTGCTCAAACAGTTGGGCCTAACTCCCGCAATTGCCGGCAGCCACGGTTTCGCCAAAGGGTTTGCAAACCGAGAAGAGCACGAAGAATGCCTGTCCATCCTCCGGAGTCGAATTGATGAGTGCGCAGCCGCAGGAGTCGGTCGCGTGATCACGTTTTCCGGCTTCCGCAAGGGCATCACCGACGAGGATGGAATCCGCAATATGGTCAACGGCCTGAAAAAAATTGTCGGCTATGCAGAGGAGAAAAACGTGACCCTCTGCTTGGAGATGCTCAACTCACGGGTTACTGAGCACATGAAGGGACATCCAGATTACTTCTGCGATGATCTAGAGCGATCGGTGGAAATCTGCCGCCAGATCGGTTCTCCCCGCATGAAGGTCCTCTTCGACTTCTATCACGTGCAGATCATGCACGGGGATTTGGTCAGGCGTCTCAAGCAACACAAGGATTACCTAGGACACATCCACACGGCCGGAGTCCCCGGACGTCATGAAATCGATGAGTCACAAGAAATCCAATACCCCATTTTGATGCAGACGCTCATCGCTATCGGCTACGATGGATTCGTCGGCCAGGAATTCATTCCTGTTGGTGACAAGATCGCCTCCCTCGCTCAGGCCGTGGAGATTTGCGACCTCTAGTCTCTCGCTGATCGGCCCCTTTTTCATCGCTCCAAGGCTCGGTTGCCGCAGGCCCCAACGCCCCGATTTTTTCCGCATGAATCATCCTGCTTCGCCCCCTACCTCTGGCCGCTGGTGGCACGGACTTTCCCGTTACCATTGGTTCGTTTTCACGGTCGCTGCCCTGGGTTGGCTGTTTGACTGCCTCGATCAGCAGCTCTTCACCCTCGCACGTATGCCGGCCATGCGGGCGTTGCTCGAAGAAGGGCAGGATCCGGTGCTGTGGGGAGGCTATGCGACGTCCGTGTTCCTGGCAGGTTGGGCCACGGGTGGGCTCGTCTTCGGAGTACTTGGTGACCGTATCGGCCGGGCCAAGACAATGATGATCACCATCCTGATTTACTCCCTGTGCACCGGATTGAGCGCATTGTCCGTGAGTTTCTGGGATTTCGCGTTCTATCGGTTCATCACCGGACTGGGCGTCGGCGGTGAGTTCGCCGTCGGCGTGGCCCTGCTGGCAGAAGTGATGCCAGCCCGGTCTCGCTCGGGATCACTGGGAGCCCTCCAAGCGCTCTCAGCGATTGGAAACATCTCTGCGGCTCTTATCGGCATGACCATGGCAGTGCTCGAAACCAACGGAGTCATCTCGCTCGGAAACTCCTGGCGCTGGATGTTCGTTATCGGCGCGATCCCGGCAGCACTTGCGCTCGTCATCCGGATGCGGATGAAGGAGCCCGAGCGCTGGCAGAAAATGAAGGACTCAGGAGAACTCAAAAAGCACAGCGCCTTCACGTACAAAGAACTCTTTACCGATCCGCGTTGGCGTAAAAACGCGATTATCGGCATGCTCCTCGTCTGTTCGGGCGTTATCGGATTGTGGGGCATCGGTTTCTTCACCCCCGAATTAATTCGAACCGTTCTCACCAAAACCTACCTCGCGGAGGATCTCAGCCTTGAGCAGATTGGCCCCCTCGTTGACAAGTGGGCCAGTTGGGGCCTGCTGACCCTTCAAGTCGGCGCTTTCTGCGGCATGCTGACCGCAACATGGGTGGCAGGAAAGCTGGGACGGAAGAAAGCCTTCGCCATCGCGTTCGTCACCTCGATGATCGCGACCGCCTGCGCCTTCAAGTTCTACCGCGAGGCCAGCCAAACGTTCTGGCTGATCCCCATCATGGGCTTCTTCCAACTCTCCGTGTTTGCGGTCTACGCTATTTATCTCCCGGAACTCTTCCCGACGCACCTCCGCAGCACCGGCACGTCCTTCTGCTACAACGTCGGTCGGTTCCTGGCTGCCGCGGGTGTCCCCCTCATCGGACTCCTCAAGACCCATGTCTACGCCGACTACGCCGAACCCATGCGGCCCGCAGCGCTGACCATGTGCTGCGTTTTCTTCCTCGGCTTGATCGTCCTTCCCTTCGCCCCCGAAACCAAGGACAAGCCCTTGCCGGAAGACGAACGCGGCTTCGCGCACTAGGGAATACCGTAGGTGTCTCAACCTGGCTTATGCGGGTGCGGGCGAGATCAGCCCGCACCTTTTTTGCACACAAAAATCGTCCATCAAACCCCAAGAGCAGGGTTAGCAAGGCAATCGTACACCGAACACGACCAAGCCCCCAGACGATCACGAGAAGAGAATCCTCCCAATTTTGAAGTGCAGAAAGCCGGTTAGCCCGACTCAACACGGACTGTCGCCACAGACTCCAGGCGCTGTAGCGGTAGACAAAGAATGCATGCTCGGTCATATTCGATGCCCGAGTTTGGAGTCCGGGCTTTAGACCGTCTGAGGCCACCGTCGCCCACCTGCGAATTTCTTGCCGATTTCACCGTGGTTTCTTAAAGCCTTCACCGACCTCCGATACTCTAGGGCCCAACATGAACCTAAAAGGCTTTCTCCCCGTTTTGTTGGTCCCCCTGGCCGTACTGATGATCCCGTTGACTGCCAGTCAGTTCCTTGAGGGATGGAACTGGTCGGTGGGAGACTACGCGATGTTCTGGGGAATGATGATGGCGTTGGCCCTCGCCTATCGTTTTGTGACCCGCAAAGCGGGCCACATCGCCTACCGCATCGCCACGATCCTCGCGCTCCTCACCGGGTTTTTGATTTTCTGGGGCAATCTCGCGGTGGGCTTTATCGGAAGCGAAGACAACCCCGCCAATGCGATGTATGTCGGTGTTCTCCTCATTGGCGTCGTGGGCGCTGCCCTGGGACGTTTCACCGCATCGGNNAATGGCTTACGCCATGGCTGCAACAGCACTCGCTCAATTCGTGGTTCCATTCATCGCCCTACTCTTCTGGCCAAACGACTTTAGTCCGGGCGTCCTCCAAGTGATCTGCCTGAACTCCGCCTTCACCGCACTGTTTGTCACCTCCGCAGTTCTTTTTCACGTTTCAGGCCGCCCTCACCTTGGCGCCAATCTAGGCAAGCCAGCTTGAGGTCACTCTCCTCAATGAGTCGGAAAGAGTGTTGATCAGGGCCGAGCTCATGCGTGGGGAATCGAGAGCACTTTTCCTCCAACGTTTTTTCAGGCGGGCGTGTCCGATCCTGACCTCGGAATGAAATGCTCTCCGAGTGGAGCGCCACCTGAGATGGTCGCAAACCGTGCCACTAACGTATCGATCCTATTACGGCGATGAGCGTGAGTCACGAACGGACTCACGCCGCGGTCTTGGTCGCGAGCAAGAGCGAGCACATCCGTTCAAGATCTTTCACCAGGGTTCAAACATTGATGTCCGGGAATCGGAATTGCCTCCTCGTGAGGAACTCCAACAGACTGGCGCTTACTCGCCTCACCCAGGCCGCCAGCCTCCTTGTTTCTCCATGTCGCCGAAACGCTCTCAACCAGTCGCCAAAGCCTCCAAACCGTCCAAGAGCAGTTCGAAAAAGATCAAGATGAGCGCTGAAGACCGGAAGGACGCGATCCTTAAGCAAGCGCTCACGCTGTTCGCTCGGGACGGTTACCACGGAGTGACCACGCGACAACTCGCCAAAGCCGCCGGCGTCTCCGAAGCTCTGCTCTTCAAGTATTTCCCAACCAAACAAGCTCTGCGCGACAGGCTCTATCGCCACTGCATGCGCAACTTTACGCTCGATGACGAAAAGATCTCCCAGCTCGAGCCCAGCACGACCAGCCTGGTCCGACTGATTTACTTTTGTACTCGCGTGCCAGTGCTTCACGCCATCGCCCGGCAAAGTACGATGTCACGTTTGATCAACCAAAGCCTCCTCGGCGACGGCGTTTTTGCTCAACTCATTCTCCAAGGGCAGTCCTTGATCAACATGGAAGCCAAAGCCGTCGCGTGTCTGAAAGCGGGCATCGCTTGCGGGGAAATCGAAAAGGCGGGACCCGCTCTGGCTGATCGATTTTGGTTCGCAAGAAATGCCGTTCATATGACCGCCATGCATCACATGCCGGAAAAACCAATCAGGCGTTACACGGGTACGCCCAGGGAAGTGGTCGTTTCGCTTACGTGTTTTGCTCTCCGAGGAATGGGATTATCCGACGCAGCGCTTTCGCGGTATGCCTCTGCCAAAAGACTGGCCGAAATCGAACAGAACGAGAGCGAGACCCTGCTTCTACCGCACCTTCGCTCCTCCTGAAAAGGAGCCAACCCCTCGTGAGTGAGTAATCACTCACCAAGAGGAATAGTTTTCATCAAAATGGCCTGGGGCGACCTATGGCATGGATGCTGCACGGATTGAAAGAGACCAATCGTTCAGTCCGTTCAGCCAGCCAACCAAGATCACCGCCAAGCCAATGAAAAAGCATAACCATGTGGTTGCGTTTGCAATCATATTCCCGGGCGTTTTGTTACTCGGATCCCACGCTTCCGCCCAAACGCGACCAAGCGCCACCACGACTGAACCCGTCGTTGAACTGGAGCGCTTTATCGCCGAAGAAACCGTAGAGGATCCCGCAGGCGTTCTGCCGACCTCGCCCATTTCTTCCGTGTTTGGTGGTAGTCGCACGATATTAGAGACTCCACGTTCCGTATCCACTGTAAGCACCGAAATGCTTGAGCAGTTCGGGATCGACAACGTCGAGGGACTCGCGGCGCTCGTGCCCAACTCCTACACGGCTTCCTCGTTCGGCATTGCCGGCTCTCTGGATATCCGCGGCACCAGCGGCGAAAACTATTTTCGCGGAATGAAGCGGATTGAAAACGGCGGGGTCTATCCCACGCCGATTGGAGCCACCGACCGGGTGGACATCGTGAGAGGCCCACCCTCAGCCGTCTTCGGTCCGGGCAAGATCGGCGGTTACCTCAACTTCATTCCCAAGTCTTCCCGCGCCAGCACAGGCAAGTACCTCGAAGGCTCCACCGGTAAAACCTCAGTCACCTACGGCTCTCACTCAAAGAAGCTCGCCACCATCGAACAGGGCGGCCCCATCACCTTCACTGACCGCAACGCCGGATATTATGTGTACGTGTTGATGGAGGATTCGAACAGTTACTACCGCAACGCCGGTCAGGAACAGTTTCTCGTCCAAAGTTCTTTCGACATTCAAATCAACAACACGTGGCGCACGGAATTCGGCCAGCAGTATCATAAGTGGTCGTCGATCGAACTCTCCGGCATCAATCGGCTCACTCAAAATTACATCAATAACGGGACCTACACCTCAGGAGCTTATACCGTCAATCTGGATACCAATGGTGACGGGATGATCTCCCCTGCGGAATTCACTGCGGGTGGCGGAGTCTCCCGAAGCTTCCCCTGGGGGACGTCAGCAGCAGCCGTCACCGCCGCGCTTCCCGCAAGCTGGGCGCTGAATCCTTCCACCATCCAGACGGTAAACCTGCCGGGCAGCGCCATCCTTTCCGATTTGGGTGACTACGCGAACGCCATCTCCTCGCTCGTCTTTTTTGACCTGATCAACGACTCGAACTCCACGCTGAAGTACAAAAATCAGGTCCTCGTCGACACCCTGCGACGGACCAAGGATACGAGTCAGGGCTTTGCGACCAAAGCCGATGGCTTTCAGTTGGAAAACAAGTTCACGGTGGAGCACGCTTTCACGCCAGCGGAGTGGATAAAAATGAACAACTCCGGTGCGCTTTCCTATAAATACTTCGACGGAGAAAATCGCTCTTACACTGCTTTTCAGCCCTTCAACCGTCGCGATCTCTATGTCGGAGCGACACCGAATACTCGGATCGTCAGCGCCAACGACTACCCAGGCGTCGCCCCTTGGACCGCCAACCGGCAGAGTGAGCACACCACCTTCGGCGTCGGAGTTCTCACCGACACCACGATCTTCGAGAAGCTGAACGTCATTCTCGGCGCACGTAATGATTGGATGGATCTGGAATCGTCTGCAGATCCCAACTCCACCTCTGATGGAGCCGCGACGAGCGCAGCGAAAACCACCGGTGTCACTAACTCGGTCGATGCCTTCTCCTACTCCGCAAGTGTTTCCTACACGATCACTCCCTCGGTCATCCCCTACTTCACTCACTCGAAGCAACAATCGCTTCAGATCGGCAACATCGGGGACGTCATTCCAGGGAATGTTCCAACGCCGATCACGCCGTCCACGCTGGATGAAGTCGGGATCAAGAGCTCGCTTCTTCAGGGCAAACTGTTCAGCGGAGTAGCCGCGTATCGCCAGGAGCGTGAATCGATCGATCCTCTGAACTTCGAATCCTTCAGCACCCGCGCTCAGGGTATCGAGTTTGAGTTTCGTTACGTTCCGAACAGGAAGTGGAGCATCTCGGGCGCGGCCAGCTGGCAAAAGACAATCTATCTGCGTGCACCCACGTCTTTCGGTGTCCCTGCAGAATTTTTTGGTGTCGATCCCACCCTCGCCTACGGTGGCTCTCTTACGGTGACCAACATCCCCTCGAGCGCGGGTTATCAAGAGCGTGGTGGATATCCGGACAAAGTCTTCAGTCTCTACAGCACCTACAGCTTCACCAAGAACCTGAGCGTGTCTCTGGGGGCTCTCTACCAGGCGGAGATGTCGTCTGGTTCGGCCAAGACCTTCATCCTTCCTGATGTCCTGAAGTTTGATGGCTCAATTTCCTACGCGTTCGGCAAGTGGGACGTACGGGTGCGCATGAACAACATCACCGATGAACGCTACTTCCAGGCAAACAGCCCGGACAACATCGGTAACACGGTCGCGCTTCCGAAGCTTCCCCGGACGACGGAAGTCGTCGCGTCGTTCAAGTTCTGATTTTGGCCCGCGGTGGGTCATTTTCTCACGGGCGGACATACTGCCACCCTGTCCGTCCGTGAGCTCCCTATCCGCTTATCTCCGCTCACTGCTTCTTTAGACTCCATGGGCTTGTTATCCCTAATCACATTTTTGCCGCGGAGGTTACTCCTCTTCCTTGCGCTTCTCTGCACTGGGACATTTGCAACGACGCAAGCCTCCGCCGCACGCCTGCTGGTCCACAACGCGCTCCTCGTCACTATGGACGGAGGATCCAAGGAGCCTTTCCGGGGTTGGTTCCTGGTCGATGACGAGGGACGAATCGCCACGCTTTCCTCCGGTGAGCCACCGGCGGATACCAAGGCCACCGCCACGCTGGACGCAAAAGGCAAGGTGCTGCTTCCCGGATTCCTTTCCGGTCACAGCCATCTCTGGCAAAGTGCTTTTCGCGGAATCGCAGCCGATCAATGGGTTCTCGGATGGATCTCGCGGCTGCACCGTCTCTATGGCCCTCAAGTGTCCCTCGATGATGCTCGTGCGTTCACCCTCCACGGAGCCCTCGACTACCTCCGTCACGGGATCACCACCCAGTACAACTACACGTGGAATCCAACGAACGGACACGAAGCGCTCATCAGCCAGTTTGAGGCGGAGGTCGCTGCCGGTGCTCGTTTCATCTTTGGCTACATCGTAACGCCTCGCCCCACGCTTCCTGCTTCAAGAAAGAACTTCGAAGCGTTCCATCGCTACCTGCAGACGAAGCCTGCCGCCCCACACTTCCTTAAACTCAGTCTCTCCAGTTCTGGCGTCGATTTTGGTCCGGAGTATACGCGCTACGAATTCGAGCTCATGCGCGAGTATAACCTCGACTTGCAAATGCACTACCTCGAGGCGCCCAACGTTCAGCAACGGCAGCGTGCGAGCTTCTCTGCCATCAAGTCAGCGGCAGGACTCAGCCCCAAACTGGTATTTGCCCACTTCATTCAAACCGACGCTACCATTGTTGCAGAGTCCGGCGCCGCCGCTGTGGGCATGATCTGGAATCCGCTCTCGAACGGCCGCCTCGCCTCGGGGCTCGCGGACATACCCGAGTACCTCAAGGCAGGAATCAAAGTGGGTATGGGCATCGACGGTCAGGCGAGCGCAGACGTCTCCGACCCATTCGAAAACATGCGCATGGGGCTTTATCAAATTCGCATGAAGTACGCGTCGCCCAGTATCATGCAACCCTACGATGTGCTCCGGATGCACACGTTGGGCACCGCTGAAGTCCTCGGGGTGGCGGACCAGGTCGGCTCGCTCGAGCGTGGCAAATTTGCCGACTTTCTCCTCGTTTCCCCCAGCGAAATGGATACGGGGCCAGTCTTCGATCTCTACGCCACGTTGGTGTTCGCCTGCAGTGTGGCCAATCTGGAGTCGGTTTACGTTGGTGGCGAAGAAGTGGTAAACCGTGGAAAAACCCTACGCCACGACTTCGCGTCGATCACTCGCGACGTGCGTCAGCGCGTCGACGCCGTTCGTGAACGGACCGCTCTGGTCGCCGTACCCAAGCCCTGAATGCTTTTCGCACGACACGTGAACGCCTCAGCGCAACGAGCCAAACAGTCTCACCCACTCCCTTCGATACGTCCCGTCTCCTCAATCATGCGACTCCTCCGTACGCTTCTCTTCGGCCTTCTTCTGCTTCACCACTTCGTCTCTCTTAGTTCGGCCTCCAAATTACTGATCACCAACGCCACGATTGTAACACTCGCTGAAGATCAGCCGGCCTCCTTTACGGGTTGGCTGCTAATCGGTGAGGACGGAAGGATCGCCAGCATTTCCCCGGGAGCACCACCGAGCTCGGTCCGTGCGCAGACAACGTACGAGGCAACGGGCAAGATCGTCATGCCTGGGTTTATCTCGGGACACAGCCACCTTTGGCAAAGTGCCTTCCGGGGCATCGCGGCTGATCAGTGGGTGACCGCCTGGGTTCAACGTATCCATCGCACCTACGGTCCGCATTTCGTCAAAGGAGATCCGTACGCATTCACGCTTCACGGCGCCCTCGACTACCTTCGTCACGGCGTCACCACGACCTACAACTACTCCCAGAGCGTAAGTGGTCCTAACCAGGAGCTCTATGAAGAGCAATTCCAAGCCGAGCTCGATGCGGGTGCGCGCTTCATCTTCGGCTACGCCGCGCTCTCCCCGCTCCCTTCCATTGAAGAATCTCAACGCCGGTTTGAAACCTTCATGGCCACCAAGGCTACCGCGCAAAAAACGAATCCGCTTCTTCTGAAAATTAACATCGCCGCCGGCGCAGGCCCCGCCACCGCAGCGCCTGAGTTCATCGCCATGCAGAGCGCGATGATTAAAAAATACGGTCTGGAGATGCAGATGCATTTTCTCGAACCACCGAGTTCGCGAGAAACCAATCAATCCCAGTTCGAGGCGATCGAAAAGGCGGGCTACGTCGGCCCCGGCTTCACCTACGCCCACTTCATCCACACCAACGACTACATTCTAGAGAAGGTCGGAAAGGCGGGTG
>DKKJ01000106.1 GCA_002455175.1 Opitutaceae bacterium UBA6669 | reverse complement strand
TCATCAACCTTGCTGGGGCTAATTTGGCAGATCGTCGTTGGACAGAGGAGCGCCGCCGAGAGATCGAAGAGAGTCGTATTCAGGCCACGCGTACACTCGTTCAAACGATCCAGCGAATGAGGACAAAGCCTGGTCTCCTTATCAATGCCTCTGCCATCGGCTACTACGGAGAGGGAGGCGAGCGTGAGTTACGGGAAGGTGATGCGGTCGGAACCAATTTTTTGGCTCGAGTCTGAGACGCGTGGGAGCGTGAGGCACAGGGTGCAGAAGATGCTGGGGTGCGTGTGGTCTGTTTGAGGACAGGGGTGATTTTGACCGAGGCGGGCGGAATGCTTNNGAGCTGGATCTCGCTGGAGGATCATCTCGCGACGATGCAACACCTGATGGATCGTCCTGAGGTTAAAGGACCGGTCAATGCGGTCAGTCCTAACCCGGTACGGATTCGTGAGTTTACCACTGAGTTAGCACGAGTCTTGCGTCGGCCATCGTGGTTTCCAGTTCCCGCTCAGGTGTTGACTGCGGTGTTTGGAATGATGGCGAAGGAAACGATGCTCGTCAGTCAAAAGGTAATGCCGACGCGCTTGCTGGAAGACGGTTTTGTCTTTCGCCATCCAACGTTGCGGCAGGCTTTGCAGCACGGTCTGGGCCGCCTCCCGTCAACGGTAGAGCGTATCTGACCCGGCTCGCGGCGACNNTCCTTAGTCTTGACTGAGGTCAAAGGATTCCGGGAAGTGTCGGCACTATGTCGAGCGTCGCCTATCCTCATATCGCTGCCACGGTGGGGCGAACCCCCTTGATCAAGCTCAACCGGATCGTCGGTGATTTGCCCGCGACGGTTTACTTGAAGGCAGAGTTCTTCAACCCGCTTGCGAGTGTGAAGGATCGAATTGGGCTGGCGATGATCGAGTCCGCCGAGCGTGAAGGAAAAATCAAGCAGGGTACAGTTGTAGTAGAACCGACCTCCGGAAATACCGGAATTGCCCTCGCGTTCGTGTGTGCGTCCCGTGGTTACAAACTGATGTTGACCATGCCGGAAACGATGTCGATCGAGCGGCGGGTGCTCTTGCGAATGCTCGGTGCGGAGATCGTGCTGACACCTGGGGCTGAAGGTATGCCGGGAGCCATTCACAAAGCACATGAGCTGGTAAGTAGCTACCAGGACCTTGGGTTTATGCCCCAGCAGTTTGAGAATCCCGCCAATCCAGAGATTCACCGACGCACTACGGCCGAGGAGATCTGGGAGGCGACGGGAGGAAAGATCGATGCATTCGTGGCAGGAGTGGGGACAGGTGGAACGATCACGGGAGTGTCCGAAGTCATTAAAAGCCGCCGAGCGTTGCGCAGTGTGGCCGTGGAGCCTGCGGCTTCTCCCGTGCTCTCCGGAGGCAAACCCGGACGTCATCGGATTCAAGGGATTGGGGCCGGTTTCATTCCCAAGAATTGTAATACCGCCATCATCGACGAGGTCATCCAGGTGACGGATGAGGATGCTTTCGAAACGGCGCGTCGGCTCTCGGTTCTGGATGGCATTCTCGGTGGCATCTCGACCGGCGCGAACGTCTGGGCCGCGTTGCAGCTTGCACAACGTCCTGAATTCGCGGGCAAGACGATCGTCACGGTGGGATGCAGTTTCGGCGAGCGCTACCTTTCCACGGCGCTGGCGGAAAAAGCCCGGTTGGAGGTTTCCGTCTGAGCGGGTGCTAGGGTGTTTCTTCCTAGACCCAGGGTGTCTCTGCCCGTGATCTGGGGGAAGACAGGTCGACGTCTAGNNTGGCGGCGGCGGGCGACGATAGAGAAAGCATGCACCGGGTTGCTTGGTTTCTCTGTCTTTCGATCGCTCTCGTCAGAAGCGCGGTGGGGGCAGGTGCGACTGATCGGAGCGACTCCGTTTCGGTGGGGCCCGTCGGTGCCGTCGTCGACGCGACGCGTCTCGCGCAGCAACACAGCGGAGCTCAGGTGGCGCGGGTGGTAGGAGATTCGATGGTTCCCTTTTTCTCGGGGGGCGATGTCGTGGTCTTCAAGCGCATCGCTTTCCATCAGGTGAGAGTGGGCATGATCGCCGTTTATGAGAATGCCTGGGGTGAAACGGTGGCNNATAGTACGCGAGTGACGTCAGATAATTTTCGTGGGATTGTCTACGGCACGTTTCATGCCTATGATAACGGTGTTGTTGCTTCTGATCTGCAATCAATCGAGCTTTTCCGTGAAACCGCGGTGGTTTTAGCCGCGCCCGCCAAATAATCGGGAAGGGCCGGAGGGATCGAAGGGGGGCACTCCGGTCAAAAAGAGGCTTTCCTTGGCCGCGAGGCCGCGCTTCATTAGGCGTTTATGCAGAAAACGCTCATTATCCTGAAACCCGATTGTATGGAGAAAAAGCACGTTGGAAGCGTGCTCGGCCGTTTTGAGGCCGCTGGCTTCGAATNNCCGCTTTGCTGCGTGATCACTATGCTCACGTGGCTTCCAAGCCGTTTTATCCCGAAATCGAACGCTTCATGAGCTCATTGCCTGTGATTGTTGTCGCCGTCAAAGGTGACAACGTCGTGGCCAAAGTTCGCGAACTGCTCGGTCCCACCGATTCTAAAAAGGCGCCCAAGGGTACGATCCGTGGCGATTTCGGCACGGATATGATGGTCAATGTCGTGCACGCTTCGGACAGCGATGAGAATGCGAAGATCGAGCTCGCTCGGTTCTTCAAGCCCGAAGAGCTTTTTGGCTAAGGTCGATGGCTGACCTTCGCCTCTTCAATTCGGCAGAAAAAAGCCCATTCCTTGAGGAATGGGCTTTTTTGTGAATGATGCNNAAGGCCGCATCATCACTCAGAAAAAAATCGCTTAGAGCATCGGGCGATGCGGCTCGACATCGGCTTCGTAGTTGATCCCGGGGAGACCGAAACCAAAGAGTCTGAGAAATTCCGAGCGATAGCCAGCGATGTCAGTCAGTTGGGCCAAATTCTCTGTCGTGACCTGGGGCCAGATGCGGGCGACTTCTGCCTGGACGTCCGGTTTCATTTCCCAGTCATCAATCCGCACGCGTCCCGCGTCATCAAACTGAAGGCCACTGCCGCCGTAAAGTTGTGTGGAGAAGAGCCGCTGAATCTGCTCGATGCAGCCCTCGTGCGTGCCGTGGGCTTTCATGATCTTATAGAGGATGGAAATGTACAAAGGAACGACGGGAATGGCCGAGCTCGCCTGCGTCACCAACGCTTTGTTGACCGAGATAAGAGCGCGACCATAGCCGTGAGCTTTGAGTTTCGCGTCGATGCGTTTACCCACCCGTTCCAAATCGTTTTTCGCGATGCCAATGGTGCCGTTCTTATAAATCGGCCACGTAACTTCTGGTCCAATATAACTGTACGAAACTGAGGTGGCACCCGGTGCGATCAAGTCGGCGGCGAGCAGAGCATCGATCCACAGCTCCCAGTCCTCTCCACCCATCACGGCGACCGTGTCGGCAATTTCAGCGTCCGAGGCGGGTTCGATACTGACCTGACTAACGATGCCCTTATCGGTATCTACGGTTTTATTGGTGTACGACTGACCAATGGGTTTGAGCGTGGATTTGTGAACCACACCCGATTTAGGGTGAGTGCGGCGAGGCGAGGCCAAGGAGTACACCACCAAGTCGACCGGACCGATCTCGCGTTTGAGAACCTCGATCGTCTGACGTTTAATTTCCTCAGAAAACGCGTCTCCGTTGATATTGATGGCTTTTAATCCTTCAGCGCGGGCGGCTGCGGTGACGGCGATAGTATTGTACCAGCCGGGTGTGGCCGGGCGACCCTCTTCCGAAGGGCGTTCGAAAAAGACGCCTACGGTGTTTGCTTTTGAGCCAAAAGCGGCAGCGATCCGGGAAGCGAGTCCGTAGCCGGTCGAAGATCCAATCACGAGGACGTTTTTGGGACCTTGGGCAAGGGGAGCTTTCGACTTCACATAGTCGATTTGTTCCTGCACGTGCGCCGCACACCCCTCTGGGTGGGACGTGATACAGACAAAACCGCGAACTTTTGGCTTAATGACCATATACTTTCAGATTTTCGACTGAGCGGGGAAGGTGCAAGAGCTGAAACAGGAGGGAACCGATGCTAGAATGCCCAGGCACCGCGAACTACGCCAGCCCAGCGACTCGTGAGTCATGGGCTGGCCTCGAAAAAGGTCCATCGATGAGGCGAAAAGCGAAAAATCCGTCGGCTAGTCACTGATGAGGACGATAGGACCTTCCGGACCACCAGGAGCCCCGCCTTTACGTTCCCGACTGATGGCGAACTTCGCCGCTTGCAGGATCGGCTTGGTGGGGCGGAAGCTGGCTCGACCCGTTCCTGTGGCGGCGTCGATTGTGAACACGCCACCGCTGACCGGAGCTGGATACTGTGGGTCGATAAGCCATAGCTGGTAGTCTTGGTCCGACGCCAAGGTCGCCAGTTTTTCTACTGTCAGAACGCCTTCTTGCGCCAAGGGGTTCCAGACCGCGATGGCGACTGCTTCGGGAGAATTGCCCAGCAGCGAGGCGAGTCGGGCCACTTTGAAATTGGCAAGGTCATAACGCGACTGCAGTTCTGCCAACTGGCGAGCGTTTTGGGTCCGTGCTTGCGTCAACTCTGTGCGAAGCCCCGAAGCATCCGCGAGGGCTTGTCGTAGATCCAAATTCTGTCGGACCGAGATTAGCCGCTCCGCTTCAAGTTGGTTCTGGAGGGTTTTGAGCTGAGCGCGCTCCAGCTCGGCCGTGGTTTGCAACGCGGTGAGCGATTGTTGGACGAGAGTGGACCGTTGGGCGGTCCAAAAAGCCAGGAAGGCGAAGCCCGCCGCGACACCCCAGCCGATCCAGAAGAGGGAGGGTGCGCGCCGCGGAGCGGCCGAGCNNAAGGCTCCGTGAGGCGGAGGACTGTGCTCGGATTGACGCGAGGATACGTCCTTTGAGCTCTGCGGGCGGAGGCGGCCCCTCAGGCACGTGAGCAAGTTGCGCCGAGACCTCGCGTAGTCCGTCGACAGCCGTTTTTAGCTCGGGCTCGTTCGCAAGCCTTTGATCGAACGCAAGCCGTTCCGCGTCCTCGAGCAGTCCGAGGACGTAGAGGGAAGCAAGTTCCTCTGTGCGTTCGTCCATCATAGGTTCGGCTGGGAAGACAAAAGTTCTCGCAGTTTTAGCAACCCTCGACGTATGCGTGCTTTGATCGTGCCAAGAGGCTGCTGAAGGTGCGTGGCGATTTCCTGCTGGGTCAGGCCTTTAAAGAACGCTAGCTCCAGGGCGTCTTGCTGATCGCGTGGGAGGCCCGAGACGGCTTCGCGCACCTTCGCGGCCTGCTCCTTCATCTGAAGGTCGTCGGGCGAAGAAGGGATGTTTTCATGCGATTCTGTTAGCTCAATATTACCCGGGGTCGCCTCCGCGAGCAACTCGAGCCGGCGCTTCCTTTGTCGGAGCCGATCAATCGCCCGATTGCGTGTCAGGGTGACAGCCCAGGCAAAGGCCGACCCACGATCCTCCGCAAAATCGGGTGCTTTCTCCCAGAGTGTTAGGAAAACGTCATGAACGAGGTCCTCGGCCTCCCTGCTATCACCGAGTAAACGCACAGCGGTAGCAAAAAGAGGACGTGAAAAGCGATCGTACAGAGCACCCAGTGCAGACGAATCCCGATTCGCGATTCGGCGCAGGAGCGCGGCGTCATCTGAGTTTCGGTGTGGATCGTGGGATTCGCCCATGGACGGCGACAGATAGGGTGGAGGCGGATTTGTTTCTGAAGACCCGCGTGACCATTGCACGCTTAAAAGCGAGGGAGGGAGCTGAAGAGCGCTGGGCGAAACGGTCGCCATGTAGGTGATACGGGCGAAGGTTTTCAAAGGATGTCAGAGTGTAAGTACGTAGCAGCCAGCTCAAAACAGCTGGCCTCGCGATCGACCGGTGAGCTAAAATCCCCCTATGCAAAAATGCAGATTACTCCTGGTAAGTTGGGCAGGACTTTTTTGTGCCGCCTTCCTTTGGTCCGCCGAGCGCGTAACCCAAGGCAAATTGGTAACAGAAAATATCCCGCCCCTCGCTCCTGGGCTAGTGGAACGTACGCACCAATACCAAAACACGCGTTCCGCGCGTCTGCAGGCATGGTTTCCGGAAGGTAACGGGGTGTTGATTAGCACGCGGTTTGGCAGCTCCGTGCAGTTGCATCATGTTGCCCGTCCGGGTGGCGATCGACGCCAGCTCACATTCTACAACGAACCTGTTTCCAGTGCCTCGTTTTCTCCTGACCCCGCTCATGCGGGAATCCTCTTCCGCCGGGATGTCGGAGGCAGCGAGTTTTTCCAGCTCTACTGGTTCGATCTCAAGTCAGGCAAGAGCACGCTGCTCTCGGATGGCAAATCGCGCAACGGGAGCGCGGCGTGGTCGAACCAAGGGGATCGCTTTGTCCACACGAGCACGCGGCGAAACGGAAAGGACAACGATCTCTATCTGGTTTCCATGCAGGCGCCGACCACTGCGAAAAAGGTGGTGGATTTGAGTGGGGCGTGGTCGCCGCTCGACTGGTCTCCTGACGATCGTGAGCTCGTCATGTTGCAGAGAGTTTCTGCCAATGAAAGTTACCTCCACCGCCTCGATTTGGAAACGGGTAAGATCACCCCCATCAATCCGCTAGCTGCGGGCTCTGAGACGGTCGCTTATCAAGGCGCCGCTTGGAGCGCGGATAAAAAGCGGCTGTTCCTCGTTTCGGATGAGAACGCTGAATTTCAGCAGTTGCGGGAGCTCGATTTCACTACCGGTCAACAAAAGATCCTCACCGAGGATATTGCTTGGGATGTAGAGTCGCTGACGATTTCTCGGGATCGGAGCCGGCTCGCATTCTCGGTCAACGATAATGGTCGCTCGCGACTTTACCTCTACGATATCGCTTCTGGAAAACGCACCGCGGTCCCGAATCTCCCGCTTGGCGGAATTTACGGAATGGAGTTCTCTCCCGATGGGCGTCGACTGGGATTTTCACTTACCACGTCGCAGACGCCGGGAGATGTCTACGTGATGACGCTCGCCACCGGAGTTATCGAACGGTGGACGGAAAGCGAAGTGGGGGGCTTGGACTCAGCGACCTTTACCATCCCGTCGTTGATTGCCTATCCGACGTTTGATGAGGTTTCGCCGGGTAAGAAGCGCCAGATTCCTGCCATCTATTATCGTCCCTCTCAGCCGGCAACTGCGGGAAAGTACCCGGTGGTGATCAACATCCACGGCGGGCCTGAGTCGCAGTCGACGATCACCTTTGTTCCGACCACCCAATTCTTGGTCAACGAACTCGGAGTTGCGGTCATTTTTCCCAACGTGCGTGGTTCCTCCGGCTATGGAAAGTCCTATCTCAAATTAGACAATGGCATGAAGCGCGAAGACTCGGTGAAGGACATTGGAGCGCTGCTGGACTGGATTGAGACTCAGCCTGAGTTGGACTCCAAACGAGTGGTCGTCGCGGGTGGCAGTTACGGAGGCTATATGGTTCTCGCCTCGATGACGCACTACAATGATCGCTTGGCCGGAGGAATCGACAACGTGGGTATCAGTAATTTCGTTACTTTTCTTACCAATACGCAGGACTATCGACGCGACCTCCGTCGCGTCGAGTACGGCGACGAACGTGATCCGGAAATGCGCGCGTTTCTCGAGCGGATCTCACCTCTGACCAATGTGAAGGCAATCACCAAGCCGATGTTCATTGCTCAAGGCTATAACGACCCTCGGGTGCCGGTCACCGAGGCAGAGCAAATGGTGGCCGCCCTCAAAGCGAACGGAGTAAAACCGTGGTATATGTTAGCGATGGATGAGGGGCACGGATTTGCGAAAAAGGAAAACGCTAACGCCTACCAGAACGCGGTCATGGCGTTTCTGGAGCAGCAGTTCTTCGAGAAGTGACACGCGCCGGCTAACAGGCCGGAGTTTGGTCAGCTCGTTTCGTAATCTAGGTAAGGGCCGAGCCAACGCTCGGCCTCCGCTAAGGGTTGTCCCTTGCGCCGCGCGTAATCGGTCACTTGGTCGAGACCAAGTTTTCCCACCCCGAAATATTTAGACTCGGGATGATTGAAGTACCAACCACTGACACTACTCGCTGGATGCATGGCGCAGCTTTCGGTAAGGCTGATACCGGTGTGGGAGCTGGCTTCTAAGAGACGGAACAACGTCCTTTTCTCGGTGTGATCCGGGCAGGCGGGATAACCGGGCGCGGGCCGGACACCGCGGTATTTCTCGCGAATGAGGTCTTCGGGGGTGAGATTTTCAGTGAGACCGAAGGTACAGAAGGCCCGCGCGCGTTGGTGAAAAAGCTCCGCCATCGCTTCGGCCAACCGATCTCCTAGTGCTTGAACCATGATTGCGCTGTAGTCGTCTTGGGCGGCACGGAACTCAGCGGCGAACGTTTCGACCCCGTGGCCAGCGGTCACGGCGAACCCGCCGCAGTAATCCATCCGACCTGATAATTTGGGAGCGACGTAATCGGCCAAACAGTGGTTAAACTGGTCGCCAGGCTTTTCCATCTGCTGCCGCAGATGATAGGCGGTGGCAATCACTTGGGATCCGCTCTCGTCTGCATAAAGGAGAACGTCGTCCCCATCTGACTGGCAGGGCCAGAATCCGACCACGGCTTTGGCGGTGAACCGTTTCTCGCGGACGATGCGCGTGAGCAGCGTTTGAGCGTCGGCGAAGAGCTTGCGGGCTTCGGTTCCCACGACCTCGTCGTCGAGAATCTGGGGAAAACGGCCGTGGAGCTCCCAGGCGCTAAAAAAAGGACTCCAGTCGATGTATGGGACGATCTCTTCAAGCGGCACTTCGGTGTAAGCACGTGTGCCCAAGAACGAGGGACGAGGAATATCGATGGTGTCCCAGTTGAACGCTGGTCGGCGGGCACGAGCAGATTCCAGCGAAAGCAGCGGTTTACGGGCGCGGCGAGCGGCAAAATCTTCGCGTAGTTTTTCCTGCTTGGAATGGACGTCTTGGAGGAAGGTGAGCTTCTGCTGATCTGAAAGCAATGCACTGACCACGTTGACGACGCGTGACGCATCCAGGACGTGAACCACGCCACCTGCATATTCGGGAGCGATTTTAACTGCGGTGTGCGCAGCGCTGGTCGTCGCGCCTCCAATGAGCAGAGGGACGTTGAAACCTGAACGTTGGAGTTCTTTGGCGACGTGTACCATTTCGTCCAATGAGGGCGTGATGAGACCGGACAGCCCGATCACGTCCGCGCCAATCTCGCGAGCTTTAGCAAGAATCTTATCACCCGGAACCATCACGCCGAGGTCAGTCACCTCGTAGTTATTACAGGCCAGGACGACACCGACGATATTTTTGCCGATGTCATGCACATCTCCTTTGACGGTGGCGATGAGGAAGCGCCCTTGGGAACGGGTGATTTCACCGCGAGCAGCCGCCTGGCGTTTTTCTTCCTCCATGAAAGGGGTAAGATAAGCCACTGACTTCTTCATCACCCGAGCCGACTTCACAACCTGGGGGAGAAACATTTTCCCTGCACCGAAGAGATCGCCGACCACTCGCATGCCGTCCATGAGTGGTCCTTCGATAATGTCGAGAGGACGTGGATACTTTTTCCGGCATTCCTCCGTGTCGGCTTCGACGTAGGCGTCGAGCCCCTTGACCAAGGCGTGTTTGAGGCGTTCCTCTNNCGACGGAAGTTTGACGCCACGCGAGGTCCTCGCGGGTCTCCGTTTTTGAGCCGCCGCCCTGTCGGGCCTTCAAGTCGTCAGCAAATTTGACCAGGCGCTCGGTAGCGTCCGCTCGACGATTGAGGAGGACGTCATCGACCAACACACGAAGCTCTGGTTCAATGTCGTCGTAGACGCCCAGCATGCCCGCGTTGACGATTGCCATATCCATGCCTTCGCGAATGGCGTGGAACAGGAAGGCGGTATGCATCGCTTCGCGCACCGGACTGTTTCCACGGAACGAAAAAGAGACGTTGGAGACGCCGCCGGANNGCCGGTAGGCTCGGGTGCAGATCCGCACCTTGTCATCGCGGGTGGCGGCTTGACCATTCTCATCGAACGCCATGACCACGGCGGCAGCGCCGTAGCGCATAAGCAAGCGAGCCCGGCGGAGAAATTCGTCTTCGCCGTCCTTAAGAGAGATCGAGTTGACGATGCCCTT
>DKKJ01000201.1 GCA_002455175.1 Opitutaceae bacterium UBA6669 | reverse complement strand
GCGGTGATCGCTACGCCCGCCCGCACCACGGGCCGCCTACCCGGCGTGCTCGTCCTTCACGGCGGCGGGGGCACGTGCGATGTGGCCGGTGCGCTCCGCTGGGCAGAAAGAGGTTACCTCGCGGTCGCCGTTGATTTGCCCAGCATCGGCAATCCCGAAAAACAAGTGCACTCCTCCGGCGCCTGGAAATCTTTCGCTTATGGTGTCGGTCGATTCAAAGCCGCACCTGACGTAAAGACGGGCAAACTGTTTGATGGGGTCGTAGCCGGTCTGCACGGATTCAAGCTTCTGCAAGCTCAACCGCAGGTTAACCGCGATCGCCTCGGGATCGTCGGAATCTCGTGGGGCGGGTACATGACCACGATGTTATCGGGTTTGTTAGGTGACCAACTCCGGGCGTCGTTCTCGATCTACGGTTCCGGCTTTTATGAAAAAGCCGTCTACGCGAAGCAGCTCAATCAACTCACGCCGACCGAACGCGCGGACTGGGTCAAGTATATGGACGCTGGATACCGCGCCGCCGGCATTCGCTCACGTTTCTTTTTCGCCGCTGCCAGCAATGACATCTTCTTTTTCCCTCCCGCGGTGCAGGCCACCTATGGCCAGATTCCGGGTAATAAAAACCTGCTCTTCGTGCCCAACGTAAATCACCGCCTCAAGTCTGCCAAAGACAACCTCGATGCCAGCACTCTGGAAAAGGACTGGTTTGCGGTTCACCTTCAAGATCAGGGGCCGGCCTTCCCGCAAATCACGGTGACTCGTCGAGGCATTGATCGAGCCTCGCGTGACGTCGCATTCTCTGTCGTGAGCGAGCAGCCGATCATTCGTTCGCAATTGTATTGGTCGCAAGAAGGTGACTGGAAAGACCGCGTCTGGACAGCGGTTGACGCCCGTGAAGAACGCAAAGGTAACTACACCGCTACCCTACCCCCGGAAGCCGATCTCAATGCGATGGCTTGGTATGCTCTGGTCACCGATGACCGCAATGTAAGCGTCAGCAGTCTGATCGTCGGGCTCGAAGAAAAGTAAGCTCGCGTCTCTCTCCCTCTGCTACGGCACTTCTGATTACCACAGGCGAGCCCCGNNTGGGACCGCTGGCCTCCGGCCGGCGCCCGCGGTTTGCTCCCTTACGGACTGTGTTCGCTCTCGCAACTCCACGACCGCCCCGCCAAATCATACTCATCCACCATGAGTTCCCGTGAACGACAGCAGCTGCAGACGAGTCGAAGGAAATTCTTTCACGCCCTGTTTTCAGACTGGTACTCCGAAAGAACGAAGCGACTGCTGATTTTTGGACTCCCGCTTCTAGGGTTTGCCCTGGTTTCGCGACAAGTGGGTGTTTTTAACACGGTCACTCTTCTCGCGGTCATCGTGTGCGCCATAAGCGGTGCGCTGCTCTATCGGCGAGCCGCACTCTTGGTGGAAACCTTGTTCCATCAAGCTCCAGCTTCACTACAAGCGTTGGGGATTGTGCTCATCCGTCTTGCCGCGGTGATCGCAGTCATCCTAGTCGGGCACGCTGTCTACCAGAGCTGGGAGGCTACGGCGGACAAAACTCCTATCGTTATCGCCCTCACATTATTTCTTTTGGTTGCATTTTCTGATGAGTGGGCAAAACGGCGTGATCGCTCTTCGACGTCCTCAAAGTCGGTCGAGGACAAGAGCACGTCTTCACTGAAGGATAAGCCATAGCGCCAATCGTGGATGTCCATAACTCACGGGTTCATTCCGAAGGAAATGGGCGCCCAGATAAACACGGCACGGTTAGCTACGGCCTGGGCTGACACAGCTTCGGACCGCCCGAAAGACGAGACTCTATGCGGTTTACGGGATCGGTTGGTCGTTGAAACCGTGCACGCTGTTAAGTGCGAATGTTTAGCTACAAATTCACATGAGCCGGTCGAAAGGAATGCGTGAAAGAAAGTCGACTACTGCTGGTCGCTCGATCGTTTGCTGAGATTGGTTTCTAGCTCACCTAGGCGCTCAGAATGGCTTCAGGCGTCAGCGGCAGCTTTCGAATTCGTTTACCGGAAGCAGCAAAAACGCCATTGGCCAACGCAGGTGCAACCAGCGCGGTAACCGGTTCGCCGAAGCCTCCAGGCTTGCTGGTGCTCTTGACGAGAATCGTCTCCACGAGCGGCATCTCCGGCATCCGCACCACTTGATAGGTATCCAAATTGGTCTGCTCTACGCGCCCGCTTTTCACGGTGATGTCACCGTATAACGCCGCGGAAAGGCCGAAAACAAAACTCCCCTGCACCTGTGCTTCCACTGTGTCAGGATTGATCACTTGCCCAAGATCAGCGGCGACTACGACGCGGTGGACTTTGATCACACCTTCTTTCACCGACAACTCGATGATTTGCGCAATGACGCTGTCATACCCCTCCATCACCGCGAGGCCCCGGACGTGTCCGGCAGGCGCTGGCTTGCCCCATCCCGCTTTTTCCGCAGCGAGACGGAGGACATTTGTAAAACGAGGCTGCTTGCCGAGCAGGCTCATTCGAAACGCATACGGATCTTGGCCGGTCACGTGGGCCAATTCATCGATAAAGCTCTCGTTGGCAAAAGCGTTGAGCGCATGGCTCACTGACCGCCAGTAGCCGACGCGCAGCCCAGCGTCATGGATGACGAGGTCATGGGAGGTTGCCGGGATATCATAGGGGCCAACCGCGGCCTCCGTCATGAACGCGTCGAGTGTATCTTTGGGCAGGCCAAACAAGCGCTGGGTAATCGACTGCGAGGTCATTTGGAAAGCCAAGGCGACGGGTCGTCCGTTGGCATCAAGTCCCGCAGACAGTCGATGAAGTGCCATGGGACGATAGAAGTCATGGGTCATATCATCCTCGCGGGTCCACAACAGCTTGACCGGTCGTCCCACGACCTTGGATATCTGCGCAGCCTGAACAATAAAATCCAAATCAAGGCGGCGACCAAAACCTCCTCCGATGAACGTGGTTTTAACCGTGATCGCCTCGGGCTTGATCCCCAACGCGGCTGCGACGGAAGCTTGCGCTCCTGTCTGAAACTGGGTGGGCCCAATGAGCAGACACCGTCCCTCTTTAAAATCAGCCGTAAAATTCATCGGCTCGAGCGTCGCGTGTGCGAGAAGCGGTGATTCGTACTCAGCCGACAGCTTCGTTGCAGCGCCCGCCAGAGCGGAAGCGACTTCTCCCTTCTTCTCGATACTGAGCACCTTTTCGGTCTCCGCCGCTTTCCGGATACTCGCACGCATCGCCGCGTTACTAAGCTGAGCGCCCACCCCTTCACTCCACTCGACCTTCAAGGCCTGACGGGCCTTCCGGGCGCGCCAGTAGGACGTCGCAACCACGGCAACGCCATCCGGTATCTGCACCACGTCGATCACACCAGGCATCGCTCGCGTGAGCGTATCATCGACCGTCTTCACCTTACCGCCGATCACCGGACATTGTTCCAATGACGCATAAACAAGACCAGGCAACGTAACATCGATACCAAAGCCCGCGGTACCATTGACCTTGAGCGGCGTATCCAGGCGCGGAATCGGTTTTCCGATTAAAACAAAATCCTCGGCTGCCTTTAAACGAACCTCACTCGCCGGCCGTACGGGTAAAGCTGCGGCCGCCTCAGCGAGTTCACCGTAGGTCGCTTGTTTTCCGGAAGGGCCGAACACGACACCGCGGTCGGCACGGCAGGCCGTCGGAGCCACACTCCAGCGGGAGGCTGCTGCCGAGATCAACATCATGCGCGCCTGCACACCCGCCNNCCCGCCACCCGCAACGTCTCCCACCCGTCACGTACCGAAGTTGAGCCACCCGTAATATCTGCGCCTAACATCGCATTGACGTAGTCGGGGCCTGGCGGGGCGATTTCGACTTTGACGTCACTCAGCGCTACGTGCAGCTCTTCCGCAATCAACATCGGCAAAGCGGTATAAACCCCCTGCCCCATCTCGGAGCGCGCACAAAGAAGGGTGATGGTATTATCAGTTCCAATACGTACCCAAGCATTTGGCGCATGGATCGCTTCAGTCGATGCGCTCGCACCGACAAGGCGCGCGCCGGGGAGATGAACGCCCAAGACAAGGCCACCGGTGGCAACGGCAGAGGTGCGCAGAAAGTCGCGACGAGAAAGAAAGGNNGCTGGTAGGTTCCGCAACGACAGATGTTTCCCGCCATCGCGTCATCAATCTCTGCATCCGTGGGATTTTTGTTGGTCGCAAGCAACCCAGCAGCACTCATCAGTTGCCCTGACTGACAGTACCCGCACTGGGGAACATCATGCGCAATCCAGGCCTTTTGCAACGGATGCGAGTTGTCCTTCGATAAGGATTCGATCGTTGCCACGCGTTGATTGGCAATGGCGGAGATCGGGATCTGGCACGAGCGGATGGGCACACCCTCTAGATGCACCGTGCACGCGCCACATAGAGCGGCACCACACCCAAATTTAGTACCCGTTAATCCAACTTCATCGCGGATGACCCAAAGAAGCGGAGTATCAGCCTCCGCCTGTACCGTGACGGTTCTGCCATTGAGAGTGAACTGCGTAGGCATCGTAGGGGAAACGCACCCAGGGGCGCTCGATTTGATTCGGACAGATTGACTGAACGTAGAACGAAAAGACCCGCATCGCCTAGGAAGGAGCGCTTCACAGAAGCGGAACGACTCTCTTTGTACCTCGTATCATGAACGAGAGGACCCCACGGGTACAGAAAATAACCGCCGTCCACCGCTCGTTGTTTCTAATGCTCCAGACAGCGCTGGCACACGCCGTCCACGGAGGTAATCGCTGTAGGGTGTAGCCCACGGTAAATTGAGCTGCCTTCCCCGAGAAAACGCGCTCACCTACTCCCATGCCAGACATGATAATCGAAGCGCGTAAGGCGTCGATCGCCCCCGGAATGGAGGTGCGCCGCATCCTTCCATTCCGCCTAAGAAGAATGGTGGGCCCGTTTATTTTCATGGATCACGCTGGACCTGTGGCCCCGCAAGCGGGAGGCGCGACCGATTTGGATGTGCGCCCACACCCTCATATCGGACTCGCAACGGTGAGCTATCTGTTTGGCGGCCAAGTAACGCATCGCGATAGCCTGGGGATTGAACAGGTGATCAAACCCGGGGAAGTAAATTGGATGACTGCGGGCAGAGGCATTGCGCACTCAGAGCGATTTGAAAATCCCGCTGTGCTGGCCGGAGGCGAACTAGAAATGATCCAGACCTGGGTGGCACTGCCAGAAAAGGACGAGGAGCAGGAGCCCACATTCGAAAACTATCAGCCCGAAGCGCTGCCCGTGTTCACCGAAAAAGGCGTATGGATGCGCCTGATTGCCGGCGATGCATTCGGATTGAAGAACCGCGTTCAGACCAAGTCTCCTCTATTCTACCTGCACGTGGTCCTGGATGCAGGAGCAACCTTCACGATACCTCAAGGCTACGCCGAGCGTGCCCTTTATGTAGCCAAAGGCCGTGTGGAAGTCGCAGGTCATTTTTATTCGCCCGGACAAATGATCGTGTTCAATCGGAGCGAGCACCCACGTATTCTGGCACATGAACCGTCGGCGCTGATGCTGCTCGGCGGTGAGCCGTTAGGAGAACGTTTCATCTGGTGGAATTTTGTCTCCTCGCGCAAAGAACGCATCGAGCAAGCCAAAGCGGACTGGCAAGCCGGCAGGATCATGCTGCCGCCAAACGACAATCAGGAGTTCATCCCGCTCCCCCAGGACCGCTCCCGGCCTTCGAACCCACCGCAGCCCGAGCTCCTTTCTTAAACCGCGCGTTACCAATCGCACCGACGAGCCATCGCCAGCATGAGGATCTCTTTACTTAACGAGAGATAAGTATTCGCTTCGAACATNNTCTCTCGCCAGCCAGCGACGGCACGCTCGACTTCTACCAGGATTTCTTTCGCGCGTTTTGGCGACAGTCGAAAATACACGATCACGGACATGAGGGCCTCGATTGTCGCCTCGGGACCGGCGTCGGCTGATATCCACGTTTTCAATTCACGCGCGCGATCCGGGAAGGGGTTGAGGTCAAACGCCGGCGCAAGCCGCCAGAGACCGCGCGCTGCGTGGAGGAAACCGTGATTGTGCAGATGGTCGTCCACATTGGTAATGAGAATCGATAAGGCCATGCGTCGCCACAGCTCCTCGATGTCGGCTTGGGCAGCCGCACCGTTCACGCGGAGCGCATCCACGATATCCGTGTAACTGTGTTCTTGGGCGCCTTGCCCTTCCACGCCGAGTAGCGTGGCCGCTGAAACATACATGAGTCGCCGACCCTCTCGCGTGCGATCAAAGCGACGAACGAGCGCGACAGGCACTCCGTCGCTGTCTATAAGGCGTGCGGCCGCGACGTTGAGGCCGGCCGTCTTGGCCAGGGTCATGGCGAGTACCTCACCCTTGGTGATTGTGCGTTCGTCCTGGACACTCGGAAATTTTCCTATCGCGAGCATGCCATCGTCATCCACAACGGAACATTTCGGCCGCAGTCCGCCGAGCGAAGTGCCGCGACCTCTCAAGTAAGCGAGATCGGCGGCGGTTTCCGTTTCGGTTTCAACTGCCCGCGAAGCCTTCAGCAGGTACTGCAATTCTAGCAGCGGTGGTGCGGAGCGGCGACCCGGTTCTGCCGCCCGCTGAAATACTCCCGAGGAATCGCGGAAGCGCAGCGCGCCGACACGGCTCACGTCGTCCACTGCGAGGAGGAAATCAACGGCGTTGAGCTGCGCGGCCGCCGGTTCAGTTCCCGTGCGTTTCGCCGCCTGGCGTCGCTTCGCATGATCGCGAAGGATAACGCGCCGTCCCCAACCGTCGGGCTCTGTATCAGCGATCGCTGCGTGAAAGACAGAACCTTCTGCGGCCTTGCGGTGAAACTGAGGTCCAGTGACCAGCGGCAAATTGGGCTCAAGAGCAAAGCGCCCCGCACCGGCTAACCAACTCTCGTCGTAAGCGAAAGCCGCATGCCTCGCGCCGTGCTGATCGTAATGAAGCGTGCCGACGAGCCGAGCGTCGTCACCTACGCAAACCTGGAGCGTCCGTTTCATAACGGGGTGGGCGAAGACTTCACCCGGACACGCTTGGGCAATCGCGCTTCATCCAACTGAAGTCCCACGTCGTCACGCTTAGGATCAATGATCTCCCCGAGGGCATGGCTATAGCCTAAAACAAAGAGTGCCATGGCATAGGCGCCCATCGCCACTGTGGGATCCCCCTTTTCAACCCGGCGATAGGTATTCGTGGCTACGCCCATGCGCTCCACCATCATCGCGACCGTGAAGTGGCGCTTGCGCCGCGCCATCGCCACGTCCTGCCCGAGTTTGGCCAGAGCGCGGCGAGTGGGCAGCGGAAGTAAATCGTGGAGGGACGAACGCATAATAGGAGTCTATATATGGACTTTAATACCTTTTAAAAGTCAATATATTGACATTTATGATGCCAACGGCCTCAACTGAAAGTCTGTGAGCGCTGGGCGTTAGATGCTCGTTGGCGGCCCCAGAAAGCCGGCCAGGAGGCCGGCGTTCCCGGGTCGGAAGGACTGGCTGACAAAAGCCGGGCTACCGTGGACCGCTAGATCGTTTGCCGAGATGGATTTTCAGTACTTCTCGGGGTGTTGGAAAATGCGACGAACGCTGTGATTTTTGACTGCGAATCCGGTAAGGGGAGTGAGCGGCGCTTCGTCGCCTTCCTATTCTCACTGATAAAACGGTACCCCCGACTATGCGTCGTTCTATGACTATCCTATGCCCAACACTGACTTAACTGAACAGCCTACCACTCAAAGTCCCCGGGCCTAAAACGTGCTCAGGTCTTCAGTCGACCGCTCCCATCGTTGTCGTTACTCCTTAATCTACGCTGAACACCGACCCAGCGCACTCGCCTCCCACCCCGACCTTTGGCCATGTCCCTTGATCACGAGGCTTCCTCGCTGCCGTCGTCCGACGCTTTGGTTCGTGCACTCGAATATGGGCTCACCGCCAATGCACCCGAGACGCCAGGGGCGCGGATTGGTCCTTACAAACTGCTTCAGGAAATTGGCGAGGGCGGCTTTGGAGTGGTCTGGATGGTCGAACAGCAGGAACCGATTCGTCGTCGGGTGGCGTTGAAAATCATCAAGCTGGGGATGGATACACGTGAGGTGATCGCGCGGTTCGAGGCTGAGCGGCAGGCGCTGGCGTTGATGGATCATCCGAACATCGCGCGGGTGTTCGACGCGGGCGCAACCGACACGGGTCGACCGTACTTCGTCATGGAGCTGGTGAGAGGAGTGCCGATCACGCGGTACTGCGACGAGAACCGGCTCTCGACGGAAGCGCGGCTTCGTTTGTTCGTTTCGGTCTGTCATGCGGTGCAACATGCGCATCAGAAGGGGGTGATCCATCGCGACCTCAAGCC
>DKKJ01000090.1 GCA_002455175.1 Opitutaceae bacterium UBA6669 | reverse complement strand
GGGCAAAACCACCACCCTGCGCACGATCATGGGCTTGCTCCCGTCGAAGGCTGGCACGGTGCGGCTTTCTGGAGAGGATTTGGGACGACTGAAACCTGAGGATCGGGCTCGACGTGGGATTGGCTACGTGCCTCAAGGACGTGACATCTTCCCTCATTTGACGGTGGAGGAAAATCTCCGCCTCGGACTGATCGTTCATCGACGGGGAAAGGCTGCGGATGCGGCGGCGCTCGAACGCATGTACACCTTGTTTCCGGTCTTGAAGTCCATGCTCGCCCGCAAAGGTGGGGTCCTTTCTGGCGGCCAGCAACAGCAGTTGGCGATCGCTCGAGCGCTGCTCACTCAGCCTAAACTCCTGATGTTGGATGAGCCGACCGAAGGTATCCAGCCCTCCATTATTGAGCAAATTGGAGACACCATCAAACAACTCCGCGGGCAGGGTGGACTCACGATTCTTCTGGTAGAGCAGTATGTCGATTTTTGCCGCGAGGTAGGGGATCGCTTTTACGCCATGGATCGTGGCGCGGTCACCATCTCGGGGCCAATTCGCGATCTCACGGACGACGTCGTTCGTGAACATCTCCAAGTTTAACCCTCTTTCGATTTTGATTCATGTTTAAGAAAGTTCTCATTGCCAACCGGGGTGCGATTGCTTGCCGAGTCATTCGCACCCTCAAAAAACTCAACGTAGGTTCGGTTGCCGTTTACTCGGAGGCGGATGCGGGATCGCTCCACGTCTCCTTAGCTGACGAGGCCGTGTGCATCGGCCCAGGGCCGGCCACGGAGAGCTACCTGAAATTTGAGGCTATTTTCTCGGCGGCTAAGCAAACCGGGGCGGAAGCTATCCATCCCGGGTACGGGTTTTTAAGTGAGAATGCCGATTTTGCTGAAGCGTGCAAAGAAGCTGGCTTTGTTTTTATTGGACCGACGCCGCAGCAGATGCGCGAATTCGGTTTGAAACACACCGCCCGAGCGCTTGCGAAAGCGCAAGGTGTGCCGATGTTGGCGGGGAGTGAATTGCTCAACTCGCTCGATGAGGCCAAAACCGAAGCGGGACGGATTGGTTATCCCGTGATGCTAAAAAGCACCGCGGGTGGTGGCGGAATCGGAATGCGTTTGTGTGGTGACGAGGCGGCGTTGGTGGACGCGTTTGAGTCAGTGAAGCGACTGGCCGCGAGCGCCTTTAAACAAAGCGGAGTCTATCTGGAAAAATTTGTCAGCGTCGCCCGCCACATCGAAGTGCAAATTTTCGGAGACGGAAAGGGGCAGGTGGTCGCTCTCGGTGAGCGCGATTGTTCTGCCCAACGCCGTAACCAAAAAGTGGCGGAGGAAACTCCTGCGCCCGGACTCACGGATGAAGTCAGAGCCAAGCTTTTTGAATCGGCAGTCAAGTTGGCCAAGGCGATCGGATACCGGTCGGCAGGGACCGTGGAGTTCGTTTTCGATGTGAAGACGTTGCAGTTCTACTTTTTGGAAGTGAACACGCGCCTTCAGGTCGAGCATGGCGTGACCGAGGAAGTGACCGGAGTGGATTTGGTGGCATGGATGATTTTGGAGGCGGCCGGTGAGTTGTCGCTGGCTCGTTTTGAGCCTCGTGCCCGCGGGCATTCGCTCCAGGTGCGAGTCTACGCCGAAGACCCCAATAAAAATTTCCAACCGAGCTCCGGCACGCTGACTGCAGCCGTGTTTCCGGAAGGGGCTCGTGTGGAAACGTGGGTGGAGCGTGGATCAGAAATCCCGCCGTTTTATGATCCGCTGCTGGCCAAGATCATCGTGACCGCGGAGACTCGCGAGGCGGCGGTAGGTAAAATGAAAGCGGCGCTGGCGCAGACGGTCTTGGCGGGGATTGAGTGCAATCTTGAGTACCTACGCCAAGTCATTGCGAGCGATGACTTCTATCGTGGAGAGATCCACACCAAGTGGCTGGCTTCGTTTAACTATTCGCCGGCGACAATCGATGTTGTTGAACCGGGAACTCAGACCAGCGTTCAGGACTATCCTGGCCGCGTCGGCTATTGGGCTGTCGGGGTGCCGCCGTCGGGGCCCATGGATGACTATGCCTTTCGCGTAGCGAACCGCTTGGTGGGCAATCCGGACGCCGCCGCGGGTTTGGAAATCACCCTGTCTGGTCCCACTCTTAAATTTAATTTAGCCACAACATTTGCATTGTGTGGCGCCGAATTCGAGGCCGACCTTGACGGCAACGCAGTCCCATGGTGGACCGCAGTGCATGTTCGAGCGGGGTCAGTGCTTCGAATCAAGCAGGTGAAATCTGCTGGTTGCCGTCTGTACCTAGCGGTGCGTGGAGGGTTCGACGTGCCGGACTATCTCGGCAGCAAATCCACGTTCAGTCTAGGTAAATTTGGCGGGCATGCGGGCCGGACACTCCGCCATGGCGATGTCTTGCCCGTCGCTCGAGTGGAGGAGCCGTTCGCTCCGGTGGTGCAGGCTCCGGCGGTGTTGATTCCCACGTATTCGTCACAGTGGACCCTTTCGGTCCTTTACGGACCACACGCCGCGCCCGACTTCTTCACCGAGGAGTTTATTGAGGTGTTTTTCCAGACGGAGTGGAAAGTCCACTACAATTCTAACCGCTTAGGGATCCGTCTCATTGGCCCCAAGCCGAGTTTTACCCGACCTGACGGCGGCGAAGCGGGACTTCATCCCTCCAATATCCACGACACCGAGTACGCGATTGGCACGATTAATTTCACGGGAGATATGCCCGTGATTCTGGCTAAGGACGGTCCCAGTCTGGGCGGATTCGTTTGCCCGGCGACGATCATTCAGGCGGAACTGTGGAAGATGGGTCAGCTACGGCCGGGCGATACCGTGCGCTTCGTGCGTACGACCTATGCTCAAGCACTCGAGTTGGAGCAACGGACTGATCGGGCGATTCTTGACCTACGCGCAGACACACCTTTGCGGGTGATGAGCGGGTCAGGTCCATTCCAACCCGCTCTAGGGGACGGAGCTATTTTAGCTACCTTGCCGGCGCTGGGCGACCGGCCACAAGTCATGTATAGACAGGCCGGCGACAAGTACCTCCTGGTGGAGTACGGGCCGTTGGTTCTCGATCTGGAGTTTCGCTTCCGGGTGCACGCGCTGATGGAATGGTTCAAGGCGCGACCCACAGAAGGGATAATCGAACTTTCTCCTGGGGTGCGCTCCGTACAGGTGAACTTCGATGGACGACGCTTGCCGCTGTCGCGTCTCCTCGCCTTACTCCAACAAGCTGAAAGCGAGTTGCCTCCGGTGGAGTCACTGGAAGTGACGACGCGAATCCTTCGGCTCCCGCTGGCTTTTGATGCGAGCTCGACACGAGCGGCGATTGAGAAGTACCAGCAGTCGGTGCGGTCGCAGGCTCCCTGGCTCCCGAGCAACGTGGAGTTCATTCGCCGTATCAATGGGTTGGATCATATCGAGGACGTGCAGGGTACGGTGTTCAAAGCGCGTTATCTCGTGCTGGGGTTGGGTGACGTTTATTTGGGAGCGCCCTGTGCGGTGCCGATCGATCCCCGGCACCGTCTCATGACCACTAAGTACAACCCCGCGCGAACCTGGACGGCGGAGGGCGAGGTTGGTATTGGCGGTGTTTACATGTGTGTTTACGGCATGGAAAGCCCGGGTGGCTACCAACTGGTTGGGAGAACGGTGCCGGTTTGGAACACGTATCGTCGCACGGCTGAATTCAAACCGGGTCGTCCCTGGCTGCTGCGTTTCTTCGACCAGGTTCAATTCTATCCGATGGCGGAGGAGGAACTGCTGCGGTTCCGCCAAGCGTTTTTGCGCGGTCAGGTCTCGATCAATGTCCGTGAGGAGGTGCTCAGTGTCAAAAAGCTCCGTGAAATGCTCGCGGCGGAAGCTGGGCAGATCGCGGCGTTTAAGCAGCGCCAGCAGAAGGCCTTTGACGAGGAGCGGGAACGTTGGGCGCGAGATGGTTCGGCGGAGATTCCTCCAGCACCTGAATCTGCCGCAACCGCCGACGAGGGCGAAGTGGTGGCGCCTGAGCGCGGCTCGCTGATTTCCTCTCCCATCGCGGGCAATGTCTCTGCTGTCTCCGTCAAGACGGGAGACCGGGTTAGAGCCGGCCAGAAAGTGGCGGTGATCGAGGCGATGAAGATGGAGAACATCCTCACCGCGGCGCAGGACGGCACCGTGGCCGAGGTGCTGGCGGGCAAGGGCGAAAGCCTGGCCGTGGACCAGCCGATCCTGCGCTTTGCCTGAAGGAGCCCCCCGATGAGCCCCAAACCTTTCCGCATCCTGGGCATCCAGCAGATCGCCATCGGCGG
>DKKJ01000412.1 GCA_002455175.1 Opitutaceae bacterium UBA6669 | reverse complement strand
TCGCTTCAGGAGATAGCTTGGTCGCACGCGCTTTCTTCTGTTTGACCAAATTCTGCAGGCAGAAATCGATAATTTGGGGAATGTCCTCTCCACGATCCCGCAGCGCTGGCATCCGGATGCGCACCACGTTGAGACGGTAGTAAAGATCCTCGCGGAAGGTCTTAGCCTTCACCATCTCCTCGAGATCCTTATTCGTTGNNTATTGCTGCCAAAATGCGGACGTCGACCTTGATCGTATCCGTTCCCCCCACACGTTGAATCTCGCCTTGCTGCAGCACACGCAAGATTTTGGTCTGGGTGGCGAGCGCCATGTCGCCGATTTCATCGAGGANNGATGACCGAAGAGTTCGCTCTCAATCAGATTATCGGGAATCGCCGCACAGTTTACCGCGATGAAGGGTTTGGAAGCCCGATGGCTGTGTTTCCAGATCGAACGCGCCACCAATTCTTTCCCAGTTCCGCTCTCTCCGGTGATCATCACGGTCACATCGCTGGCGGTAACCTGGCCAATAACCTTAAAAACATCCTGCATCACAGGCGAGGAGCCAACGATACCTTCCTTGTAGTCCTCACTATTGAGCATCGACTTGTATCCACTGGCGGCCCGCATATCAGCATGCGCCTGTAAAGCCGTGTCAGCCAGGGTGAGCACCTTCTGAGGATCGAAGGGCTTCATGATGTAGTCGAACGCCCCGTATTTCATCGCTTCGATCGCGGTCNNGAACGGATGTGCTGGAGGGCCTCGATCCCACTCATTCCACCCATACGAATGTCGAGGAAAACGAGGTCGGGCGGTGATTTTTTTACCACGGCGATCCCTTGCTCACCACTCGCGGCTTCTACCACCTGCCATTTGCGGGAAGAGAGAACGCGAGTGAGCGAATAGCGGATTTCCGCGTCGTCATCAATGACCAGGATAACCGGGACTTTGGCAGGAGAGACGGATTCAGACATGGATGAAGAAAAGTAGCATATCCCGGATCACCTGAATTGCGAGGCTGCGCTGGCAATCCCGGACGCATCGTGCATCCGTTAAAGCACATGCTTGGATGGTCAATGCCCTTGTTCCGGATCTCTGGAATTCTCGTTTCCCTCCACGTTACCTTTTTCATCCTGCTTGCTTACTTCGCCTGGGAGGGCGGACAAGCGGGGGGCATCCAGGGAGTATTTTGGACGGTGGGATTCGTCCTCTTGCTGTTTGCCTGCATCACCGAACNNGCGCTACATGAATTAGGGCATGCCTTTCTCGCCCGCAGGTACCAAGTTCCCGTTCCACGCATCCTTTTAACCCCGATCGGAGGAATCGCGGAGTTAGGTTTCCTGCCCGAGCAACCAAGGCGCGAAATCGCAATCATCTTGGCGGGACCAGCTATCAACTTCGCTTTGGTCCTTCTTCTCCTCCCCTGGGTAAAGTGGCCTTCGCCCCTGATCATTGGGTCCACCTACGTACCCCTTACGATCCCCGGCCTGCTCCAGGAGATGCTGCGATTCAATGTCCTCATGGGATTGTTCAACCTCCTCCCGGTGTTTCCCATGGATGGAGGACGTCTCCTCCGCGCGGGGCTCGCGACACGAATTCCCTATGTCCGCNNTCGTGATACCCTCTCACCCCAACTTTCTCGTGTGCCTTCTATTTGTTTTTATCCTGTTTGCGGCGCGCCTCGAATACCGTTGGGTACGCCGTCGCCATACATCGGGTTCGCGATTTCTCCATCCGCTGATTGACTAGATCTGGCCCACGTCCGCCCGTTCCGCCCTCCATGCTCGGCTCACACCACACGTCTTCCGTTGTCCTTTCCGCCGTACAGCTAAATAAGCACTACGACCATCGACCGGTGCTTCAATCGGTCTCACTGGAGATTCGCGCTGGCGAGCGTCTCGCCCTCACCGGTCCCTCAGGAAGCGGCAAAACTACCCTGCTCAACTGCCTCGGAGGCATCGACCGACCAGACTCAGGGAGCATCACGATCTTAGGTCACGCTATGGAAACGGCGACGCCGGATACGCTCGCCGAATTACGTCGGACTTACTTGGGGACCATTTTTCAATTCTTTCATCTTCTGCCCACCCTTTCAGCCGCGGAGAACATCGAACTTCCGCTGCAGTTACTCGGTATAAACCGAAATGAACGCGCACACCGTATCCACTCCGCGCTCTCCCGGGTAGGCTTAGAAAAACGTGCCCAAGCTCTTCCTAGCCAGCTCTCAGGAGGGGAGCAGCAACGCATTGCCATCGCGCGCGCCCTCATCCATCGACCAGCTGTTATCCTCGCGGACGAGCCCACAGGAAACCTTGATTCCGTGAACGGGGAAAAAATCCTCCACTTGCTCAAAGAAGTCACCGACGAACTCCGCATCGCCCTCGTGCTCGTCACCCACAGTTCGGAAGCCGCGGCCATTTGCCACCGCCGCGTTCATCTTCTGGATGGCAAACTCGTCGATGCACCCTGAACCGGAGCAAACTCCTCCGTCGGGCTCCTCGGGCTCCGCCTTCCCTCTCACGTGGCTCTTGCTGACGCGGTTCACGTGGCGTCACTGGATGCGCGCACCGGGGCAAACGGCGCTGTTGGTTTTGATTCTCGCGCTCGGCGTAGCGGTGTTCGTGTCGGTACGATTGGCAAATCAAGCCGCGGTCGCGAGCTTCAGTCATTTTACAGAGACGCTCACGGGACAGAGTGATTGGACCCTCCAACCTCGCGCGGGAAGTCTCTCCGCTACAATCCTGCCGGAGTTGCGCGCAGCGCTAGGCTCCCGGCCGGTTCATCTCATTCCCGTCATTGAAACCAGCGCAAATTTGCTGGAGAGCGCTTCGCCAGGATCGAAGGTGGAACGCCGCGCTTTGACGGTGCTGGGAGTCGACTTGATCAGTTTGGCCAATGTTGCGCGCGAAAAAGAAGCCTCTTTTTTCAAACCCAGTAGCGAGCGCCGCTCTCCCTCGCAGCCGGGAGAGGAGGGTGGCATCTGGAGCGCCTTGAACCAGCGCCCACAAGTCTGGATAAGTCCTGAGTGGCGCGGCCCGCCGCCATCCTCCCTGCGGATCAGTCTCGATGAAACCGCCCATGAACTTCCGGTGGCGGGGGTAATTCCTTCCGCTCCGAACACACCAGTCGCGCCGTCCAATCTGATCATCATCGACCTCTTCGCTCTGCAGCATCTCCTCAGAAGTCCGGAACGACTGGATCGTGTCGAAATTGTCATCGAGACCGGACCACGCGCCGCACCCTTGAGGAGTGAAGTGAAGACTCTTCTCACCGCCTTGGGTGAAAACGGAAGCCGCTGGGATATCCAAGCGCCGGGCACGACCCGGGAGACAGCTGAGACGATGACCCGTGCCTTCCGGCTCAACCTCACCGTACTCTCCTTGATCGCATTGCTCGTTGGCCTTTACTTGATCTTTCAGGGGCTGGACGGAGCGGTGGTTCGCCGCCGAGCGGAAATCGCTATCCTACGTTCCCTCGGTGTCACCAGAAGATCGATACGAAGCGCCTGGTTGATAGAGTCAGCAGCGTTGGGCTTAGTGGGCGGAACGTTAGGACTCGNNGGACTCGTTCTCGGCTGGTTAGGTGCGCAAGCCGCGGTGCGCGCGGTCGGACAAACGGTCAATGCCCTATACTACGCAACCACGGTGGATACCGCCCGGCTCAGTCTAAACGAGGTTGTGATCGGAGTCGTCTGCGGGATGATTGCTTCGATTCTCGCAGGACTTTGGCCCGCCCAGTTGGCCAGCCGCACGCCACCCGCACAACTGCTCAATCGCGGCGGTACTCCTCAAGCTGACCGAAAACGGTTTCCCCTGATCATCGGATGCGTGCTGGTGGGCCTGGGCATTCTTCTCAGCCGACTACCGGCTCTTACCTTGGCCAACGGCGTGCGTTTCCCTCTATCAGGCTACCTCAGCGCGCTCGCCTGGATTATCGGTGGCGGCTGGATTTGTGGCCACGTGCTGCCTGTAATTGCTCGCGTCTGTGCACCGTTGGGAGGCAGATCGGCGCCTGTCAGGCTAGCGTTGAGTCACCTGCGGATGCCTTCAGCTCGTCACCGGCTCGCCGTGGCAGCGCTCCTTTGTGCGATCGGCATGACCGCCGGCATGGCCGTACTCGTAGCCAGCTTTGAAGTGACCGTGCGAGGCTGGATCGAACGCGCACTCCAAGCCGATCTCTATATCTCCAGCCGCGGCGCAGCCAACGCGTCGTCGCAAAACCGTATCTCGGAGGAAGCTGCCCAAGCGCTATTGAAGCATCCGGCCGTCGAGCGAGGCTCACTCCTGGCCTCCTACCCGATCACCCTCGAGGGCTTGCCAACGACCTTATCGGGTGCAGACCTCGCGTTTTGGCGCCAAAATGTAGACCAACCGTGGGTACAAGCGCCCCGCTCCGAGAGCGTATTTTCACCGGTGGAGAATGAGCACTTAGTCGTGGTGAGCGAGAGTTTCAGCGAACGCTTTCGACGCCACGTTGGTGATTCTCTTCTCTTACCGACGCCTTCTGGTCCGCGTTCCGTGACCATTGCCGGAATTTACGCTGACTACGGTAACGAACGGGGATCCATCCTAGCTGATCGTTCTCACGTTCAGACGTGGTTCCAGGATACAAGTGTCACCCACGCGNNGAACAGGTGCGAACGGAACTCCTGGAGCGTTACCCCGGACTTTCCATCCTATCGAATGTAGGGTTAAGGTCCGAGATCCTCCGCGTTTTCCGACAAACCTATGGAATTACCTACGCGCTCGAAGCGATCGGCGTGGTGGTAGCATTGGCCGGACTCGGACTTACCCTCGCGAGTGTCGTCCTTGATCGTCGCGACCAACTCACGACCCTGCGTGCTCTCGGATTTTCGCGGCGCGAGATAGCGCAGTCGACCGCTTATGAGGGTCTGGCTCTCTCGTTATGCGCAACCCTAGGCGGACTCTTGCTCAGTCTCGCGCTGGGATGGCTCCTGATCTACGTGGTCAACAAACAATCGTTCGGCTGGACGCTTGGCTTTAGTCTGCCCTGGATCCAACTGATTGCTCTGTTCGCCGCCCTCACCGTGACCGGTGGCGGCGTGAGCTATTGGGTGGGTCGGTGGGCGGCCGCGCTTCCAGCCGATCGCGAAGAATGAACGTCGCGTGCCTATGACACCTTTCCGACTCACTTCAATCAAATGGCTCCACAACGTGTGGCTCTGGATGACGGTCGCGACGTCTCATCTGCTGACGTTGAGCCTGGCGAGTGAACCGCGGCAGCCAGCCGTGACGGTAGAGGGTTTTTCCGTTCCCCAAGCCGGTTATGAGTTCGTCTTTCCTCGTGATCACGGGAGTCACCCCGACTTCAAAATCGAATGGTGGTATGTCACGGGCCACCTCTTTGCGACGGGAAACCAACGGTTCGGGTTTCAAGCCACCTTTTTTCGACAGGCCTCTCCGGACCGCCAAGGGGAACTTCATTTGGCTCACATGGCGTGGGTCGATCTTCAGACGGGGCGCTTCCTCCATCAGGAACGGCTCAATCGGCCGGGATGGGATGCGGAAGCGCGCGTCGGCCAACTTTCTCTGCGCAATGGCCCGTGGTCGTTGCGGATGACCCACAACGCTCCCGAAACACTGGAACTGTCCGGCGGTGTGCGCAGCGACGTACACTTTGCCTTCCAACTCGTCTCGCAAAAACCGTTGGTGGTTTTCGGAGAAAACAGCCTGTCGCGCAAAGGGTANNGGGGCAAGCCTGGCTTGATCACGAAATCAGCAGCAGCCAACTCTCCCAGGGCCAAGTGGGCTGGGACTGGGTGAGCCTGCAACTGCATGACGAACCACGCGAGCTCATGCTCTATCGCCTCCGTCGGGCCGATGGCTCGGCCGATCCCGCCTCCACCCTGCAATGGGTCGATCCTCAGGGAAAACCTCAGCGAGCTCCCTTCACTTGGGAAGTACTCTCCACGTGGACTAGTAGTGAAACCGGCGCCGTCTATCCCGCACGCGTACGTATCCAAACAACGGATCCCGCGACCAATCGCCCGCGCTCTTTCACGGTCGAACCTCTCTTTGCCGCGCAGGAACTTCCCGGAGAACTGGCAAAAATCTCCTACTGGGAAGGAGCGTGTCGCGTGAAAGACGAAACCGGCCGGGAGGTCGGATCGGCCTACATGGAACTCACCGGCTACGCCAAAGCGCTCGAACTCTGATAGCCACCGACCGCCGTTACGTGCGGATAAATATCCCTTTGAGATTCATCTCCAATTGCGCCGGGTTCGGAGAGAAGCGCAGGGCATCGCCTCGGGTGATTTTGCCTGCCTTGACCAGGCGCAGGAGATCTTTGTTGAAAGCGAACGTCCCGGCCTCGGAGGCACTGTCCAACAGGGACTGGATCTTCTCAAATTGCCCTTCGAGGATAAGATTCCGCACCGTGGCGTCGGCATTGAGGATCTCATTCGCCGGATAGCGCCCTCCGCCTTCGATGGCTGGAATCAGCTTTTGGCAAATAAAGCCACGGAGCGATCCCGCGATCTGACGGCGGGCCTGTAGTTGCTGCTCAGGAGGGAAAAACTCAAATAAACGGGTGAGCGACTGCGCTACCGTCGCCGCGTGCATCGTCGAAAAAACCAAGTGACCGGTTTCCGCCGCGCTGATCGCCGTTTCAAAGGTCTCCCGATCACGCATTTCCCCAATTAGGATAATATCGGGATTCTGACGGAGAACCGATTTGATAGCCATCTGGAAATCAGGAACATCCAAACCAATTTCCCGTTGCTGGAAGACCGACTTGTCATCCTGGAACGTGTACTCGATGGGGTCCNNTGTGGTTAATCCAATCGAGCAACGCAGCCATCGTGGAGCTCTTTCCCGAACCTGTAGCGCCACAAACCAGCAAAATACCGTCCTTGGCCTGTGCCAGTTTCAAAAGAGGTTCAGCCTGCAGGTGAAGCTCCTCCAAGGTGGGTACCCGGCTCTTGATG
>DKKJ01000115.1 GCA_002455175.1 Opitutaceae bacterium UBA6669 | reverse complement strand
AGGTCTGATCGTGATCTCTGTCGTTCCTCCTTTGGCTATCATCAGCAAATTCTTCCAGAAACGAATCCTGCTCAGTGCCCGGGAAATTCGTAAGCACAACTCCCAGATCACCGCCGCCTTCAACGAGTCCATCCAAGGAGTGCGCACCACCAAGACCTTGGTTCGCGAAGCCGCTAACCTGCGCGAGTTTCAAGGGGTCTCGCAACAAATGTTCGAAGCCGCGGTGATCAACGCCAAGCAAAGCGCCATCTACTACCCCATCGTCATGACGATCGGAAGTCTCGGTGCCGGCCTAGCACTCTGGAAAGGCGGCATCTTGACCATGACGGGAGAGATGAGCGTAGGGACCTTGGTGGCCTTCATCANNCCCCATCAACCAACTCGCGAATAAGCTCACCGAAATGCAAGGTGCCCAAGCCGCCGGAGAGCGTGTGATGGGCCTCCTCGCCACGGAACCAAGCATCCAGGATTCGCCCGCCGTACGCGAACGCTTGCAAAAGCACAAAACCTCCCACGGAGCAGTCGCTCCTGCTTCGTCGTCGTTAGCACCCGACGGATACCCAGCTGCGNNAAAAAGTTCTCACTCAGAGTGCACGAAGGTGACACCATCGCCTTGGTGGGCGCATCCGGTGGCGGCAAAAGTACCATCGTTTCGCTGGTCTGCCGATTCTATGAGCCGACGCAGGGCCAAATCCTTTTTGATGGAATCGACTACCGCGACCGCTCACTCGCTTGGCTGCAAAGCCAGTTGGGTATCGTGCTGCAGACTCCCCATCTTTTCAAGGGAACCGTGCGCGAAAATATTCGTTACGGGCGACTCGAAGCAACGGACGCAGAAATCGAGGAAGCTGCTCGTAGGGTAAATGCACATACATTTATTGCCGCCCTGGAAAACGGTTAGNNCCCCCGTATTTTTATCATGGACGAAGCAACGTCCTCGATCGACACCGAAGCTGAACAACTCATTCAACGGGGACTCGAAACTATGTTCTCTGGACGTATCAGTTTCGTTATCGCTCACCGATTGAGCACCATTCGTCGGGCCACGCGCATCTTGGTGATCAATCGAGGTGAAATTGAAGAATCAGGGACGCACGAAGAATTGCTGCGACGCCGCGGACATTATTACCACCTCTACACCCGCCAGTTTCAAGAAGAGCAGGAAAATTCGCTGCTTTCTTCGGGGAAATCCTGATCTGCCCCTGGGGGAATGTTCGGCTTTCCCCCGAGGCCAATTGCCAGATTTTCGACGCCCGACCAGCGAATCTCCGGAGGAAACGGGGCAGAACGTCCCGGTTCCCAGCTTTATTTTGGATTTCGCGCACCCAATGCTTGTCCGCTGGCGCATCTCGTTGAAAAATTGGCGACATGCCAGGAATTACTCATACCAACAAACGCCCTCGCATTGCGATGGTTTCGACCCACGGTTATGTCGCTGCCGTCCCTCCGCTCGGGGCAGCGGACACAGGTGGGCAGGTCGTTTACGTCATCGAACTTTCCAAGAAACTCGCTCAACTCGGTTTTGACGTCGATATCTGGACACGCCGCTTCGAAAACCAACCTGAGATCGACGTGGTTAACTCGCATGTCCGCGTGGTACGCGCCGCGTGCGGAGGCCGTGAATTCATCCCCAAGGAATACCTCCATGAGCACTTGATGGAGTGGTGCGAAAACGCGCTCCGTTACATCCGAAAGCACCGGCTCGCCTATCAATTCATCAATAGTCATTATTGGGACGGCGGTATTGCGGGACAGCGCCTCTCGGAGGTCCTCAGTATTCCTCACGTACATACGCCTCACTCCCTGGGAATGTGGAAAAAGAAGCAGATGGAAGCCGATTATCCTGACGAAGCCGAAAACTTCGAAAAGGAGTTTAACTTCGAGGCGCGTATCCACCACGAAAACATCCTCTACAACAATGCTTCCTTGGTGATCGCGACCACCCCGCCGCAGTTCGACATGCTGGTTCAAGACTACCAGTTGCCTTCAGAAAAGGTGCCGATGATTCCTCCGGGATACGACGACAACCGCTTCTTTCCGGTGAGCGACGCCAGCCGTCAGATGGTGCGAAGAAAGCTCGGCTACCAGGGTCAGGTGGTACTCGCTATCGGTCGGCTCGCCACCAATAAGGGCTACGATCTGCTCATTCAGGCATTCAGCGTCGTTGCTAAACGGGTTCCCGATGCCGTCCTCCATTTGGCCGTGGGCGGGGAGAAACTCGGTAAAGGGGAACGCAAAATTTTGGCCGACCTCAAGCGACTCGTGCGCAAGCTGAGTTTACAGAAGCGAGTCAAATTCTCCGGCTTTGTCCCAGACGACAAACTGGCGAGTCATTACCGCGCCGCTGATGTCTTCGTACTCAGCAGTCGCTACGAGCCCTTCGGCATGACCGCAATCGAAGCGATGGCCTGCGGCACTCCCACAGTGATCACGATTCACGGAGGATTATACCGCGCCGTGTCCTTCGGCCGTCACGCTTTATTCGGGGACCCCTTCGATGCCGAAGATCTCGGGATCATGATTGTGAAACCCTTGCGTCATCCTCGTCTTAAGAGCCGCCTATCCCGAATGGGAGCGCACAAGGCTCGCAGCCTCTTTACCTGGACTGGCATTGCTCAGCAACTTGTGAGTCTCGTGGAGCATCGTCCAGCGCTGAGCGCCCTCACCGATACGGAATGGGACGAACCATGGAATGACGGCGATTGATCGGAACTTACTTGGTTCCAAACGCATCCATTGCCTTTCCTCGTTCCTACCAGCCTCCTCCTCTCGTGACCGCAGCAGACTCTTCCCACATCCGCCTTTTCAGCACCGACCTCGATGGCACCTTGATTGGAAACCCGGAATCCACCCGGCGCTTCCGTCTCGCCTGGGAAAACCTTTCTCCGAATGAAAGGCCTCTCCTAGTCTACAATAGCGGCCGTCTCGTGCCGGATGTAGAACAGCTGATTGCCGCTGAACAGCTCCCGCGAGCCGACTACCTCATCGGAGGGGTGGGAACGCAGATCCACGAGGTGCGAACGGGAAACCGACTGCATGAATTTGACGAACTGTTGCGGCCGGAATGGGATCTCAAGACCGTCAAAACCATCCTTGAACGGGTCCCGGGGATTGTCGAGCAACCCGCGCAGTTCCAAAATGACTTCAAGTCCAGTTGGTATTTGCAGCGGGCCACTCGGGCAACGCTGGATAAACTCGCCGCGGAGCTGGCCGCGGCCGGGCTCAAGACTTCCATTGTGTATTCAAGTCTTCGCGACTTGGATATTTTGCCACTAGCGGCGACGAAGGGCAATGCGCTACGGTGGCTTTATACGCGCTTGGGTATTCCTGCCGAACAAGTGCTTGTCGCCGGCGACACCGGGAACGACAGCAGCATGTTTCTTCTCCCCGGCGTGCACGGGATTGTCGTGGAGAATGCTCAGCCCGAGCTTTTCGAGGCCGTCGTAGAAATTCCCGTCTACTGCAGTCGGCAAATCATCGCGGATGGGGTGCTCGATGGATTACGGCACTTCGGGGTCATCCGGAGGACGCCAACTGCACTTGAGGGCGTAGCTCCTTCCCGCACGCAAAACAGCCCCCTCAAGATGCTGTTTTCCGATACGCGGCTGGGTTCGCTAACGACGGACGAAAAAAACCTGCTGGCCACCGGCTATGCCAAGGCGGTGGAAGCATTGAAAAAGAACATCACTCCGCTCGGTTTTTCAGCCTGTTCGTTGACAGATAACACTGTGACCGGCACAGACGCCAACTACCGCAGCGTGTGGGCTCGCGACGGCGCAATCACGTTGATCAATACGCTCGATCTCGAAGATGAGGAGGTGCGCACCGCGCAAAAGCGCACCCTGGAGACACTCCTTCTGGCCATCGCGCCGAATGGACAGATCCCTGCCAATGTGCGTATCGACGACGGCGTTCCGGACTATGCCGGCGTAGGAAATATCTGCTCTATCGACAGCGGGCTTTGGGTAATTATCGCCTTCTACAACTACGTCGCGAAAACCCAGGACTACGACCTTCTGCAACGGCACTCTGCGCGTCTGCAACGCGCCATGGATTGGCTCAGCGCTCACGACAGTAACAACGATGGATTGCTAGAGATTCCGGAAGCGGGAGATTGGACGGATCTCTTCGGTCGTAGTTACAATGTTCTCTACGATGAGGTGCTATGGTTTCGAGCCAATGTCTGCTACGGCCGCCTTCTAGAGTTTCAAGGCGACTTTGAAAAGGCCACCGCCTACCTACGCTGGTCTCAACAAATCCGCGGGCGCGTCCTCGACACCTTCTGGCCGCGCACTCGGCTAGATGACACGGGGCATCCGATTAATCGCTTCGCTGATCGGCAATTCAGCCTTGGCGATACTCAGTACTTGATCGCCGAAATTACCCCTTTCTCGTTCAATTGGCGCTGCGATGTTTTTGGCAACATCCTCGCGTTCCTCATGAATCTCCTCGACGTCGACCGAGCACGCACCGCGTTTCGTTTCATGTGGGGAGTCGGCGTCAACAACCCTTGGCCTGTCGCGAACCTTTATCCGGTTGTCCAATCCGGTGATCCCGATTGGCGCGCGTATTACACCGTCAACCTTTTGAATCTGCCCCATCACTATCACAACGGGGGCGTTTGGCCCTTTATCGGAGGGATGTGGGTACGAATGATTCACCGCCTCGGACTTCACGAAGTCGCCGCTCGCGAACTGGTCAAGCTGGNNAAGCTGGCCAAGCTAAACCAAAGAGGCCGAGAAAAGGAGTGGGAATTCAACGAGTGGGCTCACGGCTCTACCGGTCTCCCGATGGGAAAAGCTTACCAGGCCTGGTCCGCCGCATCCTTTATTCGCGCATGTCAGGAAATTGAGGTAGACCCCGCCCACTTGAACAATGAGTGACCCATCGTCTCCAAGCGTTCTCTGCTTCGGCGAAATCCTCTGGGACTGTCTCCCGGCAGGTCTTTTTCCCGGCGGAGCCCCTTTCAATGTGGGTTATCACCTTCACTTGCGCGGAGTATCGGTTCACTTGGTTTCTGCGGTGGGAAAGGATTTCCTTGGCGAAGACCTCCTGCGTCGCCTCCACCGCTGGGGGCTAAAAACCGGAGGAGTCGAGCAGTTTGCCGATACCCCCACGGGCACGGTTCTGGCCACGCTGGGAGCCAAAGGAGATGCTCACTACGAGATCACTCGCAATGTCGCCTGGGACAAAATTTCCGCCTCTCCCGCCACCCTCACTCGCGCCTCATCGTGCCAAGCGTTGGTTTACGGCTCTCTCGCTCAACGCTCGGAAACGNNCCCCACCTTACAAGCGATCCTCGACCGCCTGCCCGCATCAGCTCAACGCATTTTCGACGTGAACCTCCGCGCTCCCTTCGACGATCTCAGTCGCGTCCGCACGTTGGCAAAGTCAGCCACTGTGCTCAAGGTGAACGATGATGAAGCTGCCCGCCTCACTGGTCAGCCTCGCGAGCTACACTTGCTAGAACCGCAGGCACGTCGTCTCGCGGCCGACTCCGGCGCCCGCCGAGTTATTATCACCGCGGGCTCAGCTGGAGCAGGACTGTTGCAGGATGCTGTTTGGTATTGGGAACCAGGTCGGGAAGTTAAGGTGGCTGATACGATCGGTGCCGGCGACTCCTTCCTGGCCACCTTTGTGAGTGAAGATCTCAAGGGCACTCTCACTCCACCCGAGATTTTGGCCAAAGCGTGCCGGGTCGGCGAGTGGGTGGCTTCAGTCCCAGGCGCGACTCCGGCTTATACCGACGCTACTCCCCGCTAGAAACTGACCCAAAGCACCGCCCGCTTATCTCGAGACTTTTTCCAGCGATCTCCGCGCCCACCTATGGCACAAACNNCATTATGGCACAAACGTCATTCTCCGTCGCGGTCATTGGCACTGGTGCCATCGGCATCGATCACATCATCTCGTTTCAAAGTCATCCCGCTGCCTCCGTAGTCGCCGTCGCCGACTCCTCGGTGGAACGAGCCCATGCTGCCGCGGAGAAATACCGAATTCCCACCGTAGTGGCCGACTACCGCGAGTTGCTTCGGCGCAAAGACATCGATATCGTCTCAATCGCACTGCCCAACTATCTGCACGCAGAGGTTGCGCTCGCTGCACTCCGAGCGAAGAAACATGTGATGCTCGAGAAGCCCATGTGCACTCGCGCTGCTGACGCGGTAAAAATCGCAGCCGAAGCACGGAAACAGAAGGTGCTCCTCATGGTCGGCCAGAATCATCGTTTCGCCCCCGAGGTCCAGACGGCCAAACAATTAATCGAAGAGGGAGTCCTCGGAGACGTTTATCACGCTAAAACAGCTTGGACGCGACGGGCTGGAATTCCCCGCATCGGCTCCTGGTTCACCCAAAGAAAACTGTCAGGCGGTGGTGTGACCTACGATATTGGTGTTCACGCACTCGATCGTTGCTTGTATCTGATGGATGAATTCACCGCGGTCGCGGTGAGTGGAAAGACGTTCACTCAGTTTGGCCACCGCGGGCTCGGCGACGGCGACTGGGGGAAAAGCGAAATCGATCCGCGCAAGCCGTTCGATGTCGATGATCTCGCCGTAGCCCTCATCAAACTTAAAAGCGGTCGAACGATTTTGCTCGAAGCATCGTGGGCGGCGCATCAGCCCCAAATCGACTTCAACGGAACGCAGCTCTTCGGAACCCAAGCCGGACTCCTCTTTCCTCCCGTACAGCTTTTCCGAGACNNGGCGAACATGGCTACTCCACCGAGTTGGTCACGCTAAAGAAACCCTTGGTGAACACCAATCGCATGGGTCACTTCATCGAAGTGCTTCTCGGCAAAGAAAAACTTTTCGTCCCTCCCGCTCAATCAGTCGCAGTTCAGAAGATACTCGACGGGATTTATGAATCGTCTCGTTCCGGTAAAGAGATCCGTATCCGCTAGTTTTGGTACGCACTAACGGCTTCTTACGCTGAGTTCCTTCAAGGAACTTCGCCGGAACTCTTAAAGCCGCCCCGCTATCGCAAAACTAAATCAATATGGCCAAGCGGAACTTCCCTCAGCAAAAGTTGCCTCATTAAGAGAACCTAACAGACTCCGTTGAGCCTTACCGAGATGTTTACTCGTCACTTCCTTCCTCTGATTGCCGTCAGCAGCGCTCTGCTCCTAACGGGCTGTTATACTACCGATGGTCGGGCCNNGAAGGTACCTTTTAATGGAGAACGTCGGATCGTTCGGGAATGGCGCACAGAGACGACTCCGGACGGTCGGACAATTCGCGTTGCTTATGAAGTCGAAGTCGATTCTCAGGGTCGCCCACTCGGACCGGCACGTCCTGCGAAATACTGATACTAGCTACGAGCGACCAAAGGAGAAGCTCCCTCGCCAGGTGCGGTCATCACATCGGTCGAGTGAGATCGTAAGCGGCTGAAACTGAGTCATTGCTCGAACTGCAGAATNNAACCCATCAGTCGAGACGAGATGGTTCGTCTCTTGAACGAAGATCTTGCTCGAGAATATCAGGCGGTCATCGCCTACGTCGTGTACAGCCAGACGATGAAGGGAGCCAAGTATCAGCACATCGCCGAAGAGCTCAAGAAACACGCCTCGGAGGAGCTTGAGCATGCTTTGATCATTGCGAAGCAAATCGACTATTTCAACGGGACGCCGATCACTCAGCCAAAGGCGGTGAAGATGTCTGACAATCCGGACGACATGCTGCGCTTTGACCTCGAGAATGAGCGGGAAACGATCATCGCATATCGCGAGCGTATCCGCCAAGCCGAGGCGATGGGGGAATATGCTCTGANNGTGAGATCATCGTACAGGAGCAGGAGCACTTGACCGATCTGGCAGACGCTCTCGGCATCGACACACCAAAGCTGGAAAATTAATCCTCTGGTAGAGGTAAGACTGGCAGGGGGCTGCGGGTGATCTATACTTGGTTTAACACCTCCTCGCCATGGCCTCCATTATCGCCGCTTCGGAACGCAGTTCAGGCTCTTTCAAACGACAGGAGGATGCCTTTCGTCAGTGGGTCAGAAAAGACGGGTCCACGCCTTTCGTCCCCTCTCCGGGCCGCTACCATTTGTATGTTTCGCTAGCGTGCCCGTGGGCTCATCGTACACTCATCGTCCGGCGTCTGAAGCGTCTTGAAGAAACGGTCTCCGCCTCGGTGGTGGACCCGGTTCGCACCGAAGAGGAGGGATGGGCCTTTCGAGAAGGGCCCGGTTACAGCCGCGATCCCATCAATGGCTTTGCCTTCCTCAAAGAAGCCTACTTTGCGTCGGATCCTCACTTCAAAGGTCGCTGGACAGTGCCGGTACTATGGGACAAGGAAACCCGACGTATCGTGAACAACTCAGAGGACGACATCTGCCGGATGTTCAACGACGAGTTTCCGACGGCCTCAGACACGCCCAATCTTTTTCCCCCGGAGCTCCGCTCCGAGCAGGAGCAATTGAGCGAACACATCTACTCGACCGTCAACAATGGCGTATACGCGGCAGGCTTCGCCACACGCCAAACGGTCTACGAAAAGGCAGCTCAGACCGTCTTTGACTCTCTGGATGCCTTGAATGACCACCTTGCAACCCGGCGTTACCTTTTGGGCGGAAACGCGGTGGAAACAGACTGGCGACTCNNGTCGGCCACTTCAAGTGCAACCTGCGCCGCATCGTCGACTACGCCCATCTTCAGCGGTATCTAAAAACTCTTTACGCTCTCCCCGGAATTGCCGAGACCGTGAACTTTGACCACATCAAGCGGCATTATTATATGACGCACGAGGACATCAATCCCACCCGAATTGTCCCCATTGGACCTGCTCTCGATCTGGGCGCCCACGTCTAGAATCTGCTCTTCTTCTGCTGAGCATCGCGAGACGGCTTCCGGAGCACATCGCTCCAGGCATTCGTCATCCGCACAAACTGAAGTGCTATGACTGCGGACGTGAGGACGCCGCTTTCAACCTTCTGTCAGTGGCGTCATCAACTGCAGCTAGGCGCCGTCCAATTCATAACCGGAAGCCGTATAGGGCAGACTTATCGTTCATGCCATTTTGGACCATCCAAGCTTCTCGTGAGATAGATCCGCATCGTGTAGTCAAAAATTCGTGTAGTTAAAAATAAATGACGACCAGCATTTGTATGCCGGTCTCTCCGTCCCACCATCCGTCGTCATTCCCAGCACGGCGTGTCTCGCAATGGATGTGACGATCAGGTGACGACCGGCTGAGCAGCACCGCGAAACGCCCTTCGCAACTTCACTGCACGTTGTCCGCACGAAAGTGGGACAGATCCCCGCTTGATGAGCAAAAGACCTCTAATAGGTCTTTCGGCCCACCATCACCCCTTTCTGCCCCTGTCCCTCCCTGAGGCCTGCGCGCTTTCGAGTGTCTGCTCGGCTTTGTCGGTTGGTTGGGTGCGCTTTTGCCAACCGATCCATGAGACTACACCAACCCTGCTCCGCTCACGCCAGCCAAGGCCCCGTCTGGGGTCCGCTGTTATTTTGCCTCTTTCTTCTAACGGCAACGATCTCCTCCCTTACCGCTCAATCGGAGGGCCGGGGCAATATCGAGGGTAGAATTTTCAATCCAGCTACCAGCGAATACCTACGTAACGCATCGATTACCGTGAGGGAAACGGGTGAATCGGTCGTTGCTGAAGACGGTGGTGTTTACCGGATATCGGGAGTTCGTGCAGGTACGGTTACGTTGGACGTCAACTACACCGGCTTCCGCACGGCGACCGCCAGTGTGACCGTGACGACCGGTACGACCACGACGCAGAACTTTGATCTCATCAGCTCGCTGCAGTCCTCGGCCACGACAGACGATGGCACGGTTAAACTGGAGCAGTTCGTCGTCTCCTCGGGAGCCCGCGAAGGGAATGCGAAAGCCATTATGGATCAACGACGCTCCATGAACATCACGAACAGCGTGGCGTCCGATTCATTCGGCGATGTCGCAGAAGGTAATGTCGGTGAGTTTTTGAAGCACATGCCTGGGGTCATGCTCAACCTCGTCGAAGGTGAAGCACGCACCGTCTCGCTACGCGGCCTGGGACCTGAATACACCTCAGTGACACTGGATGGTGTTGCCCTCTCGAGCGCAGACGCCAATTCCGGAGCCGCAGGTAACGCCCGCGCCTTCAGCTTCGAACAAGTCTCTCTGAACAGCATGGAGTCGATCGAAGTGTCGAAAACCATCAGTGCCGATGTCGACGCCAATGCTCCCGCCGGAACCATCAATCTGAAGCCGAAACGTGCGTTCGACCGCGAAGGCCGCCGCATTTCGATGCAGGCAAACGTCACGGCTTTCGGTCGCGAACTGACCTTCGACCGCACCCCTGGACCAGACGACAATCGTTCTCGTAAGATCCGCGGTGGCGGCATCTTCGAATACTCTGACGTGTTTTTGGATAAGCGTCTCGGGGTGGTGCTGAACATCAGTGAATCAAACGTCTACTCAGAGATCACCCACACTACGGTCACCTGGAATGAAACGACCGATGCAACGGATACACGCATCGCAGTCCCCACTCAAATTAACTCCTTCCACGGACCACGTACCAATCGTCGTTCCACCGTCACCCTCACGACCGATTTCAAGGCCACCGACAACCTTATCCTTTCGGGCACCTTCATCCACAATGAGTCCGATCTTTGGTTCTTCTATCGTAACCAAATTTTCAACACGGGGGGTACTCGCTCGAGCGTTGTCGGGCAAGATCCGCTGGTGAGCATCACGTCGGGGAACACGGGAAGCGTCACGGTCAATCCGATCGCGGTGGCAAAACAAGGCACCGGCAACACCTTCGTGCCTAAATTTGAGTACAAAAAGGGGGACCTCATCGTCGAAGGACGCTTCGCCATCTCGGACTCTGAGAGTACCTACGAACCACAAAAACGCGGTGCGTTTCGCACTGCGGGTTCTCCGACCGCGAATGGAGTTACATTTACCGCCGAGCGTTCCTCTGTGCTCACCGCCGATTGGAAAATCAAGCAGACGGCTGGTCCCGACATCAGCAACGGAGCGAACTTCACTAGCCCCACGATCGAGACACAAGATGGTCGCTACAATCGCGTGAAGGTCTACAGTGGCGATGTCACTGCCTCGCTGCGTACACGCATCGCAGGCCTTCCAGTGACCTGGAAAACGGGGGTTAAAAAGTCCCGCAACATTGTCGACTTTGACATTACTCGAGAGGCATTTCGTTACGACTATATTGGGCCCGGCGCCGGCTTGGGTGCTTGGGCCAACTATCGTTCGCCGTTCGACTACGACTTGAGTGCTTTGAACTCTAGCGTGTCTTCAAGCTCAGGTGGAAAGATTTTCTACCCCGACTTACTGGCGATGACGTCCCTCTTCTTCAAAAATCCAGAACTTTTCCGCCAAAGTCTGACCGGGGCGAACTACTACAACGCCTACGTAGCAAATCGGAAACACTACGAGGAGGACATCGATGCCGCCTTCCTCATGGCAACGACGACCAAAGGAAAATTCACGGCTCGCGCTGGGATGCGCTGGGAGCAGACGACANNCGATGAATTCTTCCCAAGCGCATCTTTGAAGTATCGCCTCAGTCAGAACTTCGATTTCCATTTCGGATACAGCAGCACCATTCGACGACCCACTTATCGCGCTATCGCTGGTGTTTGGTCGATCAATGACGAAGCCGGCACCGTAAACGCTCCCAATCCGCGTCTAAAACCGGAAATGTCGGACAACTTCTCCGTACGCGCTGCCTATTACTTCGAACCCGTGGGTATCGTTGCGATCAACTTTTTCCAGAACAACGTTCAGGGGTTACATCGTACTACGCAGATGACCGCTCAGGAGTACGGATACGACGGCCCCCTTGATCTCTCCAACTACATTTTTACGAGTACCATTGGCTCAGAAAATGAAGTCGTGGTTCGGGGTATGGAGCTAGAATACAGTCAAAGTCTGTCGTTTCTCCCGGCTCCCTTCAGCGGTCTAAACATCCGCGGGAGTTACACGCGCAACTACGCCGACGTCGTGATCACCAATATGGCAGGGCATACCGTTAGCGCAGGACTCGGCTATACACTGAATCGCTTCAATGTGTACTCCAATGTCAATTGGCAGGACGACCGCCCCACGAACATCGCTTTCACCCGCTACATCCGTCGCCGCTTCAACGTCGACATGGGTGGCAGCGTTCGGGTGACACCGCGTATCAGCATCTTCCTGAATGTCCGCAATATTCTCGATGAACCCTACATCGACATGCAGAAGCTCTCAAACGGGTCGTCCACCGCGCGAAAGTTCGAAATCTTCGGCACCAACTACACGCTGGGTGTCAAAGGCACCTTCTAAAATTAGTTGCGATTTACAACACCCCGCCGAAGTCGTAGACCGGCGGGGTTTTTTTGTGTAGGCTTCGTCCACTTATGTTACGCGTACTCCGCTGGCTGGCCATTCTCGTCATTGTCGCGTTCCTCGGAATCCAGTTCGTCCGTCCAGAGAAAAACCTCTCGCCGGGCCCGATTCCCGCCGAGGATCTGCGAACGCTGCATGCCATGCCAACCCCTATTCGCCAAAAACTTGAAGTTTCGTGCTACGACTGCCACTCCNNCGCGTTATCCCTGGTACGCAGAGATCCAACCGTTAGGCTGGTGGCTGGATCAGCACGTTAGGGACGGTAAACGGGAGCTGAATCTATCGACATTTGGGAAAGACCCACTGACCCGCCAGGTGGACAAATTGGATGCCATCATCGATTCGGTAAAAGATCGGACGATGCCACTTCCCTCCTACACCTGGTCTCACTTCGACGCCAAGTTTTCAGACGAAGAGATCACTGCTTTGGTGGCCTGGGCTGAAGCGCTCCGCGACAAGATCGAAGAGGAACTTTGAGCTTCAACGTCACACGTTGTCCTGGCGCGAAGCAAACGTCTTGGACGTAGTCTCCCAGGAGGCTTGATCACACATTGCCCGCGCACTCAGCGAGGTCGTAGTTGAGATCATGTTCCCGGTGAACGGATGCTTCGGTGGAGGAGAATCTAGTATCACTGTGATCGACGTCTTTCGATGCTGAGCGGTAACCCTAGAAAGCCCGTTACACTTTCGCGCGCACTTTGTAGGGGTAATTTTACCTAGATCCACCCTGCACGAAAGAGTGATGCCAGGAGACGTGAAATTCACGTGGCAATCACTTTGTTAGGTTGACCCCGCCCTTGTGATGTCGACCTCCGTTCCCCTCTTTCGTTTGGCTTTAGCCACCGCTGCCTCCCTCATTGGACAAGGGTTGATTCCCCTCCGCGCCTTCACCGCCGACTCCCAAGGCCCCGTTTTAATTCAGGTGGCTGAACAGAACGTGGGAGAGCCCGGAACCTGGCCGGAAAATCCTCCGATCGTTGAGACCTATTCGGAAGAGGCATTCGCTCTCTTAGATCTCCCGCAAAAGTACATTTCCACCGGCGTACGCGGAAATCGGGCCAGCCCGACGTGGGTGCGCGCGGAAGGCACCGTGACCCTGCCCGCAGGGAAACACCGAATCCTTCTTCGCGCTCGAGGGGCCTCTCGTCTGCTCATTCAAGGAGCCGTTGTTCTCGAAACTCCGTTCTGGCAGCCAAAGACTTTCGACGACGGAAACATTGGCGAGCTTCCGATGGCCGTGCAGGACGATTACCTCAATCTCGGTCCGCGCTTTCGATTCGCTCCTCCCGGCACGCGCGAAGCGTGGTGCGAAGTCGAGTTCTCCGGGCAACCGGTAACGGTGGTATTGGAAACACGGATCGGAGACATCAATCCGAAATCAAAAAACAAAATCCCGTTCCGACCTGAACTCGGAGAAACCGTCGTCGCTTATTCACTGCAAGGAACGAGTGATTGGTGGCTGCTCGCACCGAAGGCAACACGTCTTCCGTACACCGACGAGAGCTGGAACACCTATGCTGCAGTTCGCCATCAGCAAATTGAAGAAATCGACACCGCCGCTCGCGCGGCTCGTCGCGCCGCCTCCTCCGCTTACTGGGATAAACGTCGCGCCGCCGCCCGCGAGTGGCTAGCCTCGGCCGAACCCGTGCCTGTACCACCTTTGCCCGCGGGCATGCCGGGGTTCAATGCCGTCGACCACTTCATTGGCGCGCGCATCGTCGAAGCCGAAAAAGACTACCAACCTGAAACCTCTACCGGCACGAGCTTCTTCCGGGAAGTCCAACCGATCCTTGAGCAGCACTGCTACAGCTGTCATCAAGGGAACAAGGTCAAGGGCGGCTTGCGCCTCGACAACCGCTCCGACGCTTTTCTCGGCGGCAATGCCGATGGTGCGTCGATTGTCATCGGGAAGCCGGAGGAGAGTCCGCTGTTCCTTCGCGTCATCAGCCACGATCCCGAGGAAGTCATGCCCGCCAAAGGCGACCGCCTCTCCGACCGAGACGTAGCCATCTTGCGTTCCTGGATCGAACAGGGCGCTAAGTGGCCGGAATTTCACGACGAAACGTACCGTCCCACGAACCTCGCGGACGACCTCACATTCTTACGTCGAGTCACCTTGGATACGGTGGGAGTGGTGCCAACCGAAGCAGAAATCGTCGCCTTCCAAACCGATGCGTCGCCCGAGCGCCGCAACCGTGTTATCGATCGTCTCTTGGCTGATCGTCGCTGGGCCGATCATTGGATGGGATATTGGCAAGAGGTGCTCGCGGAGAATCCCAACCTGATTAACCCCACGTTGAACAACACCGGCCCGTTCCGCTGGTGGCTTTATGAATCATTGATCGATAACAAGCCTCTCGACCTGTTTGTCACCGAATTACTGCGCCTCGAAGGGAGCGAGCGCTTCGGAGGCCCCGCAGGGTTTGGCGTCGCTACCGGAAATGATGTGCCGATGGCCNNCCAAGGGGATGATCGTTAGCTCTGCTTTTCTCGGTGTAGAAATGAAGTGTGCCCGCTGCCACGACGCTCCCACCCATGCGTCGAAACAGGAGGAGCTTTTCAGCTTGGCTGCCATGCTTCAGACTACCGACATTGTCCTTCCGGCCACCAGTAGCGTAGTGATGGATCACCTACGTCAAGGCGGCCGTAAACCGCTAATCGAGGTCACGCTCCAACCCGGATCGAAAGTGTCACCCGCCTGGCCCTTCGCCGACTTCTGCGACGAAGACACCGCCCGCACCCTAGCCGAAAACCCGAACAGCTCTCGTGACCTCCTCGCCACCTTGATCACAGCGCCTCAGAACGAGCGCTTCGCTCAAGTGATGGCAATTCGAGTGTGGCAGCGTTTGATGGGTCGTGGCTTGGTGGACGACGTGGGGGACTGGGAAAAATCTCCCCCCTCCCACCCCGAACTTCTGGCGTGGCTAGGCCGGGAACTCGTTCGACTCAACTACTACGTAAAAGCACTGAGTCGCCTGATTCTCACCTCACACGCTTATCAACGAGCGACGGATCCCAACCTTCTGGAAACCAGCCGGCTTTTCGTCGCCCCGGCGCCTCGTCCCTTGGCAGCCGAGCAATTGGTAGATTCGCTGTTTACCGCCACTGGCAAACCCTTCCGAATTGAAGAGGTCAACTTGGACGTGGACAGCGTTCGCACCATCGACTACGCCCTGAATTTAGGCACGGCGAAACGTGCTTGGATGCTCGGTTCAATTTCCAACGAACGCGATCGTCCCAGCCTAACGTCTCCGCGTCTCGCCGCCGTGGCGGAGGTGCTGGAAGTGTTCGGATGGCGCGCAGCCCGGCCCGACCCTTCGAATGGCGTACGTACTGCTCCCTCTAATCTGCTTCAGCCTGCCCTGCTTTCCAACGGAACCATGATTGGCTGGTTGACGCAATTGAGCGAGGACCACGGGTTGACCCAACTCGCTTTGCAAAAACAGCCCCTGGAAACGCTGATCGATCGCGTTTACCTCCGCTTTTTTACTCGCCTGCCCACTCCGGCCGAGCGTCAAACATTTCTAGAGTTCCTCCAACCTGGCTACGAACACCGGGTTCGCCTGGGGAGTCCGCCAGCGAGCGTCGCCTCGGCGAAAGAGCCTCGCGTCCGCGCTCCGTTTGTGGCGTGGTCAAATCACATGCTGAGTGAAGCCAACACGCTGCGAATGCAGGANNGCCCGCCACTACCCGTTTGGATCCGGACTGGCGCCGTCGCTTCGAAGACGTCATCTGGGCCTTGCTGAATGCACCGGAGTGGACACGTGTTTCTTAAAAACCAACCCCAACCCTGAAACTGACATGAATCGCAGAAAATTTCTCACCCACGCCGCCTCGGTCGCTGCCGCCTCCGCTCTTCTTCCGCGTGCCTTCGCCACCGAGTCCCGTCCCATCGTTTCAATGCCACGGGGAAAAGCCGAGCACGGCATTTTCATATGGTTAGGTGGCGGTATGTCCCAAATCGATACGTTCGATCCCAAACGCCGGGGCAATCCTCGGGCCACTCCGAAGGTCGCTGGGTCGGACTACGCCGCGATCGACACGGCAGTCAAGGGAGTCCAATTCACCGAGCACCTTCCTGAGTTGGCAAAACTCGCCGAAAAGCTAACTGCGGTACGCACCGTCAATCACAACCTGGGCTCNNGAGGTGCACTCACCGACAACGTTCCTCCCTACGTTTTGATGGGTTATCCCAGCGTCAGTCGCGGTCCGGGATTCCTAGGACCCCGGCACGGCTATATCTATCTTTTAGATACCGAGTCTGGCCCCGCTGGATTCACCCGCCCGGAGAACATCAGCGCCGAACGCGCCGCGGATCGCGCGCGGTTGTTGGTCCCGGTGCAGGCAGCCGGTAGCGGCGAGGCGTTGGCGGCCGACTATGCTACGGTCCAGCAGGAGGCGTTGCGGATGGCAGGACCGGACTTCATGCGGCACTTCAAATTGGCCGAAGAACCTGGCTCGCTTCGCCAGCGATATGGCGGCGAGTTCTCNNCGCCTTCTGCAAGCGGGAGTCCGTTTCGTTGAAGTCTCCCACAACCTGAACTTCATCAATGGCGCGGGCTGGGACACGCACAATGCCGGTCAGCTCAAACAACACGTTTTGATTCAAGAGGTAGACACGGCACTTTCCGCCTTGATGATCGATCTCGAAGCGAAAGGGATGCTGGACAAGACGATCATCGCGATCGGAACCGAATTTGGGCGTCCGGGTGAGTTCGATGGGGGGGGCGGACGAGGGCACCAAGCGAGCTGCTTCTCGCTCGTGCTCGCTGGTGGTGGGCTGAATCACAAGGGCGCCTACGGCGTCAGCGATGATCTGGCGAAGAAACCGGTGGATAGACCTGTTTCCGTCCCCGATTTCCACGCGACGATCCACGCCGCCATGGGAATCGACCCTTCGAAAGATTTGGTCAATGCTTCCCGTCCTGTACCCATTACCGACGGCGGCAAACCGATCGCAGCGCTCTTCTCCTAAGCCGGGGGAAGGCTTTTCCGTCGGCCAGACGCCGTTTTTAGCATCGTTGCGTGAAGGCTAGACGGCTTCACGCAACCTAGACTATCAAACTGACCGTTATGAGCAGGTGAGAATTATGCACCCAGCAGCTCACGTCAGGAACTTCTTTTACCTGCTTTTCAGGCTCTATTACGCGTGCTCCCCTCTCGCACTGGGCACAGTCCTCATCGTTGCCACTCCCACGTTCGGTCAAGAGACCGAACGTGTGCTCACGCGCGCGATAGAAGTTCGGTCTTTGCCTCCAAGTGAGGCGCGAAAAAATATTCCTATCCACCTTCGGGGAACCGTTACTTTCTTTGACGGCCGCGATGCGGTTTTTTTCCACGACGAATCCGCCGGAACATTCTTTCGACCGCAACCCAATCAGGTCTTCACCCCCGGAGATATCATCGACGTACACGGCATCACCCAGCCAGGTCTCTACATCCCGGGTATCTATCTTTCCACCACGGTAGATCCGCCTGTTCAAGTGGTGGGAAAAGGCCCCCTTCCGAAGCCAATTGAGGCTCGCTACAGCGACCTTATCACCGGTCGGTACCATTACCAGCAGGTAGTTCTGGAAGGAGTGGTTCGCTCTATTGGTCCCCTGAACGAAGCGCGCTTTAGCGGCGCCCCGCCCTCGGCACGGAGTGTCATGCGGTTAGCCATGGACGGAGAGATCCTCGAGGTCCGCGCAGAAACCGGTCAGACGGGCGCGCCCGAAATTGACAGCTTGGTTCGTGTTTCAGGGTTGGCAGCGGGAATCGTCAATAGTCGACGGCAACTGGTTCAACCCTACGTGCGCATTGAGGACTGGTCGCCTATCCAGATCTTAGAACCAGCAGTGTCCGAAGCAGCGATCCCACGTATTTCCGGAAGTGATATGCTCACCTACCGCGCAGCCGGTCCGGCCGATCGAAGAGCGCGTCTCCACGGAATCGTGACTGCAGTGATCTCTGCGACAACGGTCTATCTTCGCAGCGAGGGAAGCGCGTTCCAAGCTAAACTCACGGATGCCACCACCCTCCAGGTAGGAGATCGCATAGAAATCATCGGATTTACAGAAATGGATCGTTTCAGCGCGCACCTTGCTGACGCCAAACTCATCTCTCGCACCGCGGGACCTGTTCCTCCACCCGTTGAACTCCAGATTGACGAATCGATCGCAGGTACCCACGCAGGGGAACTCGTCGCCGTAGCGGCTCGGGTGACAGACTCATTTAGAACAGAAAGCGGCGCCGCCCTCACCCTCCAACGCAATGGAAGAGCGATCCAAGTCCGCGGCCCACTCCCAGTCTCCTGGCCACAAGTCGGATCCTCGGTCCGGGTTGTCGGGATTTGCCAGGTGGAATCCGTTGCCGGCACCCGTTACAATGCTTCTCCCGACGCGATCGTTATCCGGCTACGTGATGTCGCTGACCTCACGGTCCTATCCTCTCCCTCCGCTTGGACGGTAAGACGGTTGGCCGTAGTACTTGCCGTATTGATTGCGCTGGTGCTTCTCGGCGCACTCTGGATCACCTCACTCAAACGCCAGGTGGCTCGTCAAACCGCGACGCTCCAAGTGAAGATCGGGTCAGAAGCGGTCCTGCAAGAACGGCAGCGGATTGCCCGCGAATTTCACGACTCTCTTGAGCAAGAACTGGCGGGGTTGAATTTGCGACTCGATGCCATCGCGTCCCGCACCCTAGAGGATCGTGCACGTACGCTGCTGCAAGCCTCGCGTCATCTCGTCGCTCGGATACAAGCAGAAACACGCAACTTGATTTCTGACTTGAGAAACCCGGCCGAAGTGGCGGGCGACTTGCCCGCCGCTCTCCAAGAGGTCACCGACCGGTACCGCGATCAGCCCGGAGCAACCGTTCGACTCTTCTTGCGCGACACCCCTCCACGTTTAGCCGCACGCACGGTTCACCATCTTCGCATGATCACCGCCGAGGCCGTGAATAACGCCGTGAAACATGCGGAACCCACACAGGTCACCATCGAGCTCCGGAGTCAGGGGAGCGAACTCGACTTGACGATTGCTGACGACGGCCGCGGATTCGATCCAGAACGTGAGACCCGAGGCAAGGCGGGACATTTCGGATGCGTCGGTATTCGCGAACGCTGCCGTGCACTGGGTGGAATGGCCCAATGGACGAGCCAACCAGGCCAGGGAACTCGTTTGAAAATTTCTCTCCCGCTGGACGCCAGTACAATGGACGCACACCCTCTAGCCACATGAGCGATACTGCTGCCAACGACTTGTCTCCTTTGGATCGACTGACTTTGCTGATCGTCGACGACCATTTTGTTGTTCGCAGCGGATTGGCCGCATCCCTTGAACTGGACGAGACGATCAAAGTGATCGCCGAGGCAGAACGGGGCGAGGAGGCAGTCACAGCCTACCAGNNTCAGACACAGAAGCCAGATGTAGTTCTGCTAGACTTACAGATTCCGGGAATGGACGGAATCCGCACCACAGAGACCCTTAAATCGATCGATCCCCACGCCCGAATTCTAATTTTTTCCACCTACGCCCGCGACGACGAGATTCAAGCAGCTCTCCTCGCTGGTGCTTTGGGCTATCTGCAAAAGTCCGTGACCCGCGACGAACTCCTCATTGCCTTGCGCACCGTCGCCCGAGGAAACCCGTATCTCCAACCCGAAGTCAGCCGTCGCCTGACCGCTCTCCGTTTGGGCCCGGTGATCACACCCCGGGAACGCGAAATCCTCGCTTTCATCGCAGTGGGGCGCGCGAACAAAGAAATCGCCGCCACCCTNNAATCTCGGAAGACACAGTGAAGCGCCACGTCAGCCACATTTTGCAGAAATTGGAGGTCAATGATCGCGCTCAAGCGACCGCGGTGGCCTTGCGACGCGGGATTATCAAGATGCCAGAATAGTCAGCGAAGAGAAACGCCATTAATTAGCTACAGACAGTCTAACCGAGGGCCCCATGGAAAAACGGGAATAGCCTTTCGCTTCCCGCGGTTTTTCTCCTTTTTCCGACCTTACGCGCATGTCGGATTTGTCTCCCTCTTCTACGTCGTCAGCTCGGCGCCCTCCGGTCGATGGTTCCCTGTACCGCATCGCTATGTTGGCGACCCGAGAAGATGACGCTCCCACGGCGTTGCATCGCATCCTCGACGTCCTCATCGAGCATTTTCAAGCGGCTTCTGGTTCGATCGCCCTGCTAAATCCCGACACCGGCCGGCTGGAAATCGAAACGCAGCGCGGTCTGCCGGACGACTACCGTGAAGTCGTGCTGCGTCTCGGCCAAGGCATCACAGGCTGGGTTGCCTTCCATGGTCGCCCGCAACTGGTCGCGGATGTTTCCAAAGACAGCCGCTACGTTCGCATCCGACCGACCGTTCAGGCAGAGATGGCAGCGCCGATGGAGGAAAATGGCCAGGTGCTCGGGGTCATCAATTTAGACAGTGATGTGCCGGGAGCTTTCGACGGAGACGACCTTGCCCTGCTCACGCGCTTCACCGCTCAAGCGACTGCGGTTATGCAGCGTCTCTGGCAGTTGCAGCAACTTCGCGGCAAAGCTCGTCAGCTAGAAACGCTGATTGGAATCGGCCAATCGCTCGTTTCCAAGGTCGAGGAAAATGATCTTTTCGAAACGATCACCCGAGACGCGCGACAGATCACACAGTCGCGCGCCTGTGGGCTCTACCATNNGGTCGCCCTGACCAACCCCGAGGCGATGACCCCCTTGAGTCCTACGCGGGATCAGGACCTTCCCTTGGAATCAAGTGCGGTGGCTACGGTCTTGCAGACACGCAAACAACTCGAGTTCGCGAACGTGCAGTCGCCAGAATACATGGACGTGACCGACCTGCCTTCGGACGATCGCCTTCGCTCCATGCTGGCCACCCCGCTGGTCTTCGAAGGCGAGGTCCTCGGCGTGCTGGCGGTATTCACGGGGCAGATTCATCGCTTCAACAACGACGAGAAGCGGCTTTGTGCTGCGCTTGCTTCATTAGCAGCGGTGGCCCTTCAGAATGCACGGCTCTACACTCGCGTTTTCGAAAGCGAGGAATCGCTGCGCAAGAACGAGCAATTGACGACGTTGGGACTGCTCGCGGCCGAAATCGCCCATGAGATCCGCAACCCCTTAACGGTGATCAAACTCCTCTTTGGTTACCTCAATCTCGACTTTCCCGCCGATGATCCACGACGTACCGACGTACGTGTGATCGGAGAAAAACTCGATCAACTGGAAGCGATCGTCACCCGTGTTCTCCAGTTTGGCAAAGCGCCGAGCAGCGTGCACTCTCGCTGGCAAATCAAGGACATCGTGGAAGACACGATCGTCCTCATCCGCCTGAAATTGGCGCAAAGTAAAATTCAGCTCCGCTTCGAACCGGGCTCGCGGCCGATGGTGGTGGATGTGCACAAAGGCCAAATCCAGCAAGTGCTCCTTAATCTTCTCATCAACGCCACTCACGCCATGCCAGAGGGCGGAAAGATTCTCCTTCGCACTCAGCTTGAAGACCGCGGTGACGGGGCACTTTTTGTCCATCTCGACGTGACCGACAGCGGATCAGGAATTCCCGACAGCATCCAAGGGCGCGTCTTCGACAGTTTCCTCTCCGGCCGGCCCGATGGCACGGGACTAGGATTGGCCATCGCTAAGCGGATCATGGTGTCCCATCATGGCGATCTCACGTTGCTGCAGACCAGTCCGGTAGGGACAACGCTGCGCATCACCTTGCCTCTGGCAAAAAGCTAAAAGGCACCACGCAATACCCAAGGCTTCTCCTACCAACCGAACTCGCCCGCAAACCCACTGATCTCATGAGCGACTTCCTTCGTCCGCCTCTCACCCCTTCTCCCTCCACCCCGTCCGCGGACGTGCGCAAGCGTCGCACGACCCTGATGGTCATCATCGTCGCACTGCTCCTGACTGCCGGGTTGATTCTGTTCCTTCCGCTCAACCTGCCGTTGCCACTCAGAATCGCCGTGGCCGCCAGCGACCTCCTGGCTGCCGCTGTACTCGGGCTTTTCCTGAAGCAGTCGAAGGGGTAATCAGGCGCGCCCTCTTGACGCCAGCGGTTATTCGTCCAGTTCGACGTTCCAGTAGGCGAGATCGAGGAAATCCTTCCAGCGCTCCCGCTCGCGGTTGCCGAGCACAAGTGAAATCACCGGCCGCCACTTCGGGCGTACCGGTTTGCGGATCAAGCGCATGTGCGCCTCATGCGGAAGCCGGTTGGCTTTCCGAGAATTACAGCGGATACAGGAGCAAACGATATTCTCCCATGTCGTCTTCCCACCGTGATCGCGGGGAATGACGTGATCCAAATTCAATTCCTCACGGGGGAAGGATTTGCCGCAGTACTGACAATGATTTTTGTCGCGCTCGAAAACATTGTTGCGCGTGAGCTTTAGCTCTTTGCAAGGCAGCTTATCAAAGTAGGTGAGCAGGATCACCCGGGGCAGCCGGATAGTCGTACNNTCGTACGCGGAGTCCTCACACTATCCAACTCGGTCAGAGGCGGGTTGTTCTGCGAAAAGTCCACCCAATCCATGAGCGAGAAAACACGGAAGTCATCAGCATGGTGGTGGACGACACTGGCATGTCCCCGGGCAAGGAGAGCGAACGCTCGACGCGCGCCGATAATATTGACGGCTTGCCACAGGCGATTGAGCACCAGCACGGATTGGTCGAGGACAGCATCCATACGGACTTTAGGCGGTATCCACGAGATGGCCCTCTGTCAAGGGGCGGCACCCACCTAGTAGTCACAATCAGGCGACAGAGCGCGATTAGAAATGCGGAAAAGCAGACACCTCGAAAGTTACAGGACGACTCANNACCTCGAAAGTTACAGGACGACGAGAAAACCGGTCTACTGCGGTTTTCACGGCCCTCCCATATGGCGGCCCTACAAGGGTCGCGGGGGAAAAACACGCCCCTACTTTTGTGACGCTGCCAACTGCGTGGCGTAGGAAGTGATTCCGTTGACGATGCCCGCGGCAATTTCATTCCGGTAGGCGGGGGTCATGATCTTCCGGGCTTCCGCTTCGTTCGAGAGATAACCGGACTCAATCAAGACGCCTGGACATTTGACGAGCGTCAGGACTTTAAAGCGCGCAAACTTGAGCCCTCGGTCGAAGGTTTTCAGCTTCCCAGTCAGCTGCCGGTGCATGGCATACCCGAGCAAACCATTCCAAGGGTCCATCGCATTACCGGGCAGGCCAACATTGTCCGAGGGCTCCCGTTTCGTCCCTCCAGTCGATCGCTGGGTTTTCCGAGTCAAGATGTACGTTTCCGTCCCTTTAATGGCAGGTT
>DKKJ01000188.1 GCA_002455175.1 Opitutaceae bacterium UBA6669 | reverse complement strand
GTCCTCCGATAATCGCCGTGGTGTGGTCGAATACGGCGATTTTTCGGTGATTGCGGAGATTGGCAGTGCCGCGGGAAGAAAGGGGGAGCACGGGAAGGAATCGCACCACCTCTCCGCCGGCTTCGCGGAGTGGATCGCAAAAGCCGCGGCTGGAGAACAGGCATCCAACGGCGTCCANNCACCCCTTCACGAGCACGCTGGGCCAGCAATTGGATCAGCGCTCGCCCAGTTTCATCTCTTCCTAGGATGAAAGTGGTAATGTGGATGGTATGTTGCGCTTGGCGAATGTGGGTTACGAATGCATCGTAGGCCTCATGCCCTTGAGTCAGGAGGCGCAAACTATTACCCGCGATCGGCGAGTTGGCGCCCGCCCCGGTGATCGTCATGGCGACGGCAGAGGCACGCAGGGGGGACACGGTTTGTGGACGCTCGATTTTGACAGGCTTGAGACGCGACTTGCGCTTCATTAGCCGCCGCAGCTTTCGCCCGCCCAGCAGGAGATAGAGTGGAACCCCGACGTAGGGCACCAGCACAATGATGAGCAGCCAGGCGACGGTGTTGCTCGGTTGACGCTTCTCACTCATTAGCCGGGCAATCGCAAAAACGGCGAGGAGAAACCCGCTCACTGTCAGGAAGTGAGTAAGCAAACTCGTGGAAACTACCTCGGACACGCCTTCAGGTAAGGTCGGCATGGCTCGCGTCAGGGAACCGAAGATTGGGGCGGCTGCAATCCTCGATACGCGTGATTTGCTTTAGAACGGCGGNNCAATCGGAGGATAGGGTAGCTGCAAGAATTAGGGATCTATCCGCTGGTTTCCATGCACGTTTGCGGGAGTGGAAAGTGCGAGATGATCGACTCATACGGTGAGACAACCGACGTAGCGGAAGAATTTGGTTTATGGGAGAATGGCTTTCGTCTCATTGTTACTTTTCTCCCCCTCAAACCGTCTTTGCGGCGTCTCTCGCTCTCACCTGCGAGAGACGCATCACGGGATGCACCCCATCTTCATGACACGACCTATTACGCTTGTCACTGGCCAATGGGCCGACCTTCCACTCGAGACCCTTCTTCCCTTGGCCAAGCGCATGGGCTATGACGGGGTCGAACTCGCCTGTTGGGGGGATCACTTTGATGTCGATGCAGCTACCTCTAGCCGTAAGTACTCGCAGAGGCTTTGGGAGATGTTCAGCGATCACGGGCTCACGTGTTATTCGATCTCCAACCACTTGATTGGGCAGGCGATCTGCGACCGGATTGACGAGCGTCACAAGTCTATTTTGCCTGCGGACGTATGGGGTGATGGTGATCCGGAAGGAGTGCGGAAGCGAGCGGCGCGTAAACTGATCCAGACCGCGAAAGCAGCCCGCGCTTTTTTTGATGCACGCCCCCAGCGCAAGGTAGCCGATGATTTCCCGGCGGTGGTCAACGGTTTTACCGGCTCCTCCATCTGGCATTCACTCTACGCTTTTCCCCCGACGTCCCAAGCGTATTGGGATAATGGTTTCGCCGACTTCGGCCGACGTTTTGGGCCGATTCTCGAGGCTTTCGATCGTGTTAACGTCAACTTTGCACTCGAAGTCCACCCCACGGAAATCGCCTTCGATATCGCGAGTGCCCAGAGAGCACTTGCTGCGGTCAAACAGCACCCGCGATTTGGATTCAACTATGATCCCTCTCATTTGGCTTACCAAGGCGTCGACTATGTGAAGTTCCTCCGTACGTTTCCTGACCGGATCTTTCATGTGCACATGAAGGATGTGTGGTGGGGACATGGTGACGGTAGTGTGGGTGTTTTTGGAGGACATACCGCGTTCGGCGACGCTCGGCGTTTTTGGGATTTCCGCTGCATGGGACATGGCGATATCAACTTCGAGGCGATCATCGTAGCGTTGAACGATCTTGGGTACCGAGGACCGCTTTCGGTCGAATGGGAGGATGTGCGCATGGATCGTGTGCACGGCGCCACCGAGGCCGCGGCGTTTGTTCGCAAGGTTGATTTTCCTCCCAGTTCGGTCGCGTTTGACGCCGCTTTCGATAAACAGGGATAGCGCTCAAAGACGTGCCGTGCCTCGGAAGCGAATCTGCGGATTCTCGACCATGATAATTTCATCTCAGCTGTTCGGGAGTTTGGCCGTCGTCGTGCTGCTGACTCTTCCGCTGGACGCTTTTACCACTTCGCCCGGAAGCTTCTCTCAGAAAACGGTGCCCACGGTGGATGCGAGTCACGCAGCGAATATGGAGGTTCGCTATTTTACCGAACTCTTGACCGTGCATAATCAAGGCGGAATAGAGCGCCAGTTTGGACCAATCGCAGGCACGGAGGTAACGACGGTTGTGTGCGCGCCGATGGGATGGCGCTTCAACAATTTTCCTTCGGAGGTAGATCGTACCTGGCGCGAACCGGATCGGTTTCCTCGTGATGTGGATAAATTTCCCACGTGGAGAAAATTGGTGGACAATCTCGTGGCGGGTGGTGANNACATCCGTGATGCCTTGAACGCGACGCGGAAAATGCAAAAGCGATTTGTGGTCAGTTTCCGGATGAATGACTCGCACTACGTGTACCTCGAGCGCTTCCCGATGCATAATAATTTCTGGCGGGAACATCCCGAGTACCGCTTGGGGCCGAGCAACGGTGAACGGCAGTCGCTTTCCGAAAAGAGTGCAGTGTTCGATTACATGCAATCGGAAGTGAGGGACTTCTACTTTTCGGTGCTGGAGGAAATGTGCACGAAGTATGATGTGGATGGAGTGGAACTCGATTTTCAGCGAGCTCCACGATTTTTCTCGAATCGAGAAATCGAGCTTGGGCGATCCGTCATGACCGCTCATGTGGAACGTATTCGTGGTCTGCTGGATTNNTGCGGTACGCGTGCTTCCCACGATCGAGGAAAACCTGGCAGCAGGGTTGGACGTCTTGGCTTGGGATGCAGCCGGCTGGATTGATGGAATCGTGGTGTCTTCGAGTTACATCCACACGGCGGATACCGCAATCGAAGCGTTCGCAGAAGGCACGGTGAAAGCCCGCGTATATGGGGAACTCAATTATGTACACTTTCAGGCGCAAGGTACCGGGCACAACCCTAACGATCGGCGCTACCTGACCCCCGAAACCTATCGAGCAGCTACGTTGAGCTATTTGGGACGTGGCGCGGATGGAGTCAGTTTTTTCAATACGTACTGCGTCCCTCCAGCCGAACTAAAAAAGCTCACTGCCGAATTGCTGACGAAGTATCGCGATTTAGATACCCTGAGGGCTTCCGATAAGAATTACACCACCTACGCGAACCGTGGAACCATCTTCGGCCGGATCTTCCCGGCCAGAAATGACTGCAAATTCCAGGTGTTTATTGCGGATGAGGTCCCGGGTCTTTTTAGCCATGCTATTTTGCGGCTGGAAACCCGTGAGCCTAGCCAGGGAACGCGTATCGAGGCTTGGGTGAACGAGACAAAGCTCACGGCCTACCATCCGGAGAATGCGGAGCTATTTCCCCCGGTAGCGATTAACCACGCTTCACCCAGGCTGGAAACCCTCACGTTTTTCACAGTTCCTCTCTCATTGCTTAGGTTTGGCGCAAACCGGATCCGAGTTGAGAACCTTGATGGGAGAACCAAGCCATGCGACTTTGTTTCGTCGGAACTCGGGCTCTACCTGCGAAACTAAGCGGGATCGAACGTCCGCCGAGAGGACTAAGCGCTGGTTAGTTCGTGTAATTAGCGTGCATGATTGATCTACGTGATCGATCGCATCGATTAGAGTTGAGCTTCCGTTAGGCAGGGAGTTTAAAACGCTCTGTCATGCCGGACGGAATTAAGGAATTGGTGAATCTACCGGCGGGTTCTTCATTCCGACTGCTCTCTTGGGATCGGAACCTTCGGGAGGTCTATCGGCTGGTCTCAACGGGGAAATCGGAGCGCATCTATGGTGAGGGCGATCACTGGCATTATCATCAGGCGCTGGAGTTGACCTATTTTCGGCAGGGTCGGGGAACGCGTTTTGTGGGAGATCGAATTCAAGAGTTTGGTGCGGGGGAGATTGTTCTACTGGGAGAAAATTTGCCCCACTACTGGCATGCGGTGGGGGGTTCATCTGGAATGGCGGTGCAATTCTTTTTTCCTCCATCTCATCCGATTTGGGTATTTCCGGAAGCGACCGAGCTGGTGGCCTTGAGCTCGCGTGCGTCCCGGGGGCTGCAGTTTTTCGGTCCCACCGCGGAACGCTTGATTGAGGATTTGGAGATGATGGGCCGAGTGGATGGTCTCGATCGGGTGGGACAGTTGCTACGCCTCCTCTCGCGTGTTTCACAAGCGCCGTCGGCTGAGACGTCACCGATTTCAAATCAGACATTTTCACTCTCGGCAGAGACGGGACACCAAACCGCCATGCGAGCGGCAATGCGCTTTTTGCTGACGCACTATCAAGAGGAGATCAGGCTCGCCCAACTCCTTGAAGTGACGCGTATGAGCAAGCCCACATTCTCGCGTTACTTTAAGCAGCATTCTGGCCACACGTTAGAGAAGTGTCTCCAGCAGATTCGTATTAAGGCCGCATGTCGCGAGCTTTCAGAGACAGAGAAACCGGTGATCGACATCGCCCTGAATAGTGGATTCTCCCAGATATCGTTTTTTAACCGAGTGTTTCAACGGGTGATGCGATGTACACCCTCACACTATCGTGACTACCGCCGGAAAGGCGTCGGCNNAATTGACTCACCGCCTGAGACGGTAGGCGTAGCTCTCTCGACGAGCCTCTGGCATCTTTAAGCAGCACGAGGTCATTTTCCCGACGGAGCTACCCTTTATCCCGTGTCGGGAATGTGAACTTGCTTGCGATCGATTGTTTTCTTAATGATCGATCAGGTCGATCTACAGCGTTCTTCCCCCATTGCCCCATGATTACCCCTCGTTCTGGCAACCCCGTGGTTGTGCATAAGTTATTGGTATTCACGTGTACTCTCGCACTCTGCGCCGGGATCAAAAGCCCTGCTCAGTCTGCGAGTTCCACGGAGCTNNGAAGTACGCGCCGACTCCGATCGTGGTTTCGTTGCGACGAGTTCGCTGGCGGGCGGTCGTCTCGCTGGTGAGCTCAAGGATACGCCGGTTGCTTACACCGTCCTCACACGAGACTTTATTGATGCCTTGGATTTGACGGATCTGACTGCAATGACGCAGTGGTCCACCAATACAACGGATCTTGCCGATGATAACACGACCTTCAACACGGGTGGGAGCTTGCGGGTTTCGTCGCGTGGTGTGGGCAGCAATTCGCCGCAGCGGAATTTTTTCCCCGTCAATTTCAATTTNNGGGCGGTACGACTAATAGTGTCACCAAACGTGCGCGGACTGATCGTCGATTGACGGAAATCAAGCTGTCCATTGCTTCATGGGAGAATTACCGCGTCACGCTCGATCACAACGAGCCCTTGGGTGAGGCGTTTGCCCTCCGGTTGAACGGATTGTACCAAAATCGATCGGGTTGGCGTGAAGGCGATGAAGAGTCGCGTCGTGGCATCACCTTGGCGGCAACCTGGAAGCCCTTTCGCAACACCGAAATTCGCGCTGAAGCTGAAACCGGAGAGATGGAGCGGACGGTCATCACCACGGGTATTGATGACAATCTTAGCGGGTGGAACGGGACCTCAACCTACAATGCACGCATTTCCGCTGCGCAACCTGCTAATGGTATCGCCCGTGCGGGCGTGCGCAATGCGACCTTCACTCCGTCGGGCGGTCTCGTCCTGGTAAATTATGAGGGATGGGCGACCACGCAGGGCGGGAATGCGTCGGCTACGGTGCCCGCGGGTGGCACCCTGGTGGTGGGAAACACGGCCAACATCAACAACCAGTCGATTATCGAGCAGCTCAATCTACCCTCCAACCTCTATGACCGAGTAGTCGCAGGTTCGAAGTTCACGATCCCGACACGCGAGACTTCCAGTTTTCCGCATGGAAAACTCTTTGGTGTGGATAACAGCGATTTCACGCTGAGTGCCACCCAGCGTATTGGTGACAATCTTTTCTTTGAAGTCGCAGGAAACGTAGGATCGGAGGACACGAAGTCCGACATCGGAATCAGTCGAACCATGACGAAAATGGCGATCGATGTGAATTCGGTGCTGCCGACCGGACAGCCGAATCCCAACTATCTCCAGCCCTACGTGCAGTCCACGCGGTTCCCGTATTTACAATATCGCGACAAAACGAATCTGCGCGCGGCGTTAGGATATGTGCTCAATGACACGCGCTTTGGTAGCTTCGCCTTTAATGTCATTGGCGGTCAATCCAACAACAAATTCGACCGCAATGCTTGGCGGTACATGCTGAAAACGCACGCCGATCCTCGCCAATGGCCTAGTTTTGCCAACGTCTACTATCGTTTCTACACCAACACGGACGCAGATCGCTCCATGCCCCAGGCGGATACGTGGACTTACACGGACCCGATTACGAATACCACGACGACGGTTCCTGCAGGGCTAGTCCGCGACTACAGCAACACCAGTTTCAATCAGGTCAACGAGACCGACTACGAGTACGTGCAAGCAGCGGCCAACGCCAAGCTCTTCAAGAGCCGCCTTCATTTGCTGGCGGCTGTCCGGCGCGACAAGTACAAGACACATCAAGACTCGATCGTGCTCCAGTTTGACAATCCAACCAACTGGAATGGATACGACCGGATTTTTAAGCCGGCCGCACCGGCGGATTGGGCAAATTTGACGTATCGTGAACGCGATGCTGCCGGCAACCCGACAGGCGATCCCATTCCGGCAGATACCCGCCCCCGGGTAAGCGGCGTGCGCGATGCTCGTTATGACAACGATCGTTTCCGGGATGATTTTTCGCCGCCGGATACTCAGGGTACGGTGGATACGCTTACCTTTGGATCGGTGGTGCATATCACTAAAAATCTCAGTGTCTTCGCAAACTTCGCGGAGTCTTTCCAACCACCCAGTGTCGCGCTCAAANNCTTCCAGCCAGTGGCTGCCGAGGGGCGTGACTACGGTGTACGTTTTACTCTGCTAGGAGGCGACGTCGTGATGAATGTGATCCGCTACGAGGGTGAGGAGAAAAACCGTTCCTTCTCAAGTTCGCCCTTCCAGCAGAATCTAAACTCGATCATCAATGCGAACGCCTTTGGCGATCTTGTTTCCAGTATCAATTCTCGAGGACTTCTACCTCTTCCGAGTGGCTATGTAGATACAGCCTCTGTCGAGACAGAGGGCTGGGAGTTTGAACTTACCGCGAATCTCACAAAGAACTGGCGGATGATGTTGAACGCGGCGTTACCGAGGGCGACTCAAACGGATGCGAATAAAGAATCCTACGACTACTGGGTNNCAGCTTATCATTCAAGACGCAGGGGGCACGTTCAATGGAGATCTGGCCACCTTCACCGGAACGCCGCCTCCGGGACAGTCGGCCACGGAAGGGCAGAATGCGGTCAATGCCTGGAACGGCAATGTTTCCTCCTTTGCCGGTCGGGCCGATGGTCAAAAGCTCAATCGCCTTACGGAATCCACCCTTAATTTCTTTACTGATTACTCGGTGCCGAAGGGGCGGTTGAAAGGGTTGCGCGTAGGTGCAGGGGTGAATTACCGCGGCAAGCAGGTTATTGGCACGCGCGGCGGAGATACCATTCGCAATCCCGCCAGTGCAAACACGGCGATTGATGACCCAAATGCGGGCCCTTACGACTATGTTTATGCGGACCCCTATGCGGTAGGAACGATCACGCTGAACTACACCTTGCGCTTCCAGAGAAAGTACACCGTCAGCTTCAACCTCAAAGTCGATAATCTCTTTGATCACGACGAGCCGCTGTATGTGAACACCATCGACCGTCCTGTGGGTGGTGATCTCACCAACCCCGGACGTGTCGCAACACCCGCTCGTTTTACTTGGGTGACTCCACGTAACTACACGTTTACGACAACGCTCAAATTCTGAGTGCCTGAGTTCTCCGTTTTTCTCTCCGTGCTGCTACCGCGGACTGGTCGTTCGATCTCTTTTTCTCAATTATGAACACCTCTTTCTCTGCCTCCCCATTGACTCGCCGCACGTTCGGTAAATCGGTGATCGCGGGTGGGGCTTGGCTTGGACTCCTCGGTTCGCTCTCCCGTCCGGTTCGCGCGAGCTCGGGCAGCCGGCGCCTCCGGATGGTTGCGGTGGGTGCAGCGGGAAAAGGGTGGGATGATCTCCGTGCGGTCACTGATGAAGGCCGTCTCCATGATATGGTGGCCTTGTGTGATATCGATCATCGCGATGGTGGGGAACAACCGCCGAATTTGGCTCCCGTGCAGCGAGCCCGCTCGCTAGGGATCGGAGCGGCGGCACGACTGTTTCCGAAAGCAAAACTTTACTCGGACTATCGTCGCATGTTTGAGCGGGAGGATTTTGACGCGGTCACGGTGTCGACCCCCGATCACATGCACGCGACGGTGGCGCTTACGGCCATGGCTATGGGCAAACACGTTTTCGTGCAAAAGCCGTTGACGCAAACCGTACACGAGGCGCGGGTGATGCGTGAGTTCGCCAAATCCAAAGCGGTGGTCACCCACATGGGCAATCAGTATCACTCCAGCACCGGATACCGGTGCGCGGTGAAGACGATTCAAGCCGGAGTGATCGGGAAGGTTCGTGAGGCATATTCGTTTCAGAACTCGGATCCGGTCTGGCTTCCGGACATCAAGGCACTCGCAGTGGGTGAAGATCCTGTGCCCCGGGACATTCATTGGAACGAGTGGATTGGCGTTGGAGTTCCGAGGCCCTACAAAACCCACCTCTTCCACAACTTTAATTGGAGGGCCTGGAAAGAGTACGGGACGGGCATTCTCGGCGACATGGGCTGTCATGTAATGGACGTGGTCGTTTGGGCCCTCGATTTGGGTGCACCCATCGCGATTTGGGGTGACGTCAGTAATCTCGACGACTGGGTGTATCCCAACGCGAGTACCGTGCGCTACGAATTTCCCGGCACCCGCTATACCACCTCGGACTTTCGCTATACGTGGTCGGACGGGATCAGACGGGAGGAGCCTCCGTTGGATATGAGTGTCTTCCCCGAAGGATTCAAGATTCCCAAAGGGGGTTCTCTTTTTATTGGCGAACAAGGAGTGCTGCAGGCCTCTCCCGGCTCGCCGCCTCGACTGTATCCCCAAGAAAAATTTCGCGACTACACACTGGGGCCGCTCAAGCAAATGTTTGCTGACCTCGCTGCAGAGAAACTCGATCACTATTTGGAGTGGCCAAACGCCATCCAAGCCAACCGGAAAGCCNNCTCACCGAGACCGTGATGTTGGGAACCATTGCCCAGCGTGTCCCCGGAAAACGTTTGGTGTGGGATGCTGCCAAGCTGCGCTTTGACGATCCCTCGGCCACGGCTCTGGTTCGCCGACACTACCGGAAAGGTTGGGAGATCGATGCGCTTCGTGCCTAACCCTCGCCACGTCCTATGAATGTTCCCCCTTTTCCTCAGCCTACCGCTTTGTCTCGACGAGACTTTTCTCGACTCGTTCTCGCTGCCGGTCTGGCGATTCTCGCTTCACCATCCTTATCGGCGGCTGCTCGCAGAGCCGAGCAGACCGTTTCTCTTTCGATTGGCACTTACGGAATGAAGGATTTGTCCACCGTTGAAGCCTTACGTCTCATCAAAGAAACGGGTTACGATGGTGTGCAGATTGCCACTTGGCCAGGGTGGCCAACGGACCCTGCAAAACTGTCCGCCGAAGACCGCCGGACCTTGAGAAAGCAGATTGAGGACTCGGGTTTGGCACTTCCTTCATTGCTGGAGAGTATTCCTCTGAAACCCAATGCCGACGGTAAGGCCAAAAACCTGGAGCGGTTGAAACGCGCAGTGGCCTTCGGCAACGATCTAGCGCCTTCCCAACCTCCCTTCCTCGACACTATCCTTGGCCGGAAGAAAGCCGATTGGGAAACAGTGAAGCATGACATGGTCGACGAACTCCGCACTTGGGTACCAGTGCTGGAGGACGGCAAAACCACCCTGACCTTTAAACCGCACGCGGGCGATGCCGTGCAGAGTGCGGAGAGAGCGCTGTGGTTGATTCAGGCGGTGGGTAGTCCTCGTATCAGGGTGGTCTATGACTACAGCCATTTCTATGTGGAGGGCTACCCCCTGGAGGAGAGCCTGCGGCAGCTCTTTGCCTATTCCCCTCTGATCGTAGTCAAAGACTCGCAAGGCACCTCTGAAAAACACGATTACTTGCTCCCGGGAGACGGGAAAACGGACTACCTGGCCTACTTCCGTCTCTTGCGAGATCTACGGTACTCCGGTTTCGTGAACGTGGAAGTGAGTGGCCACATTCATCGTAAGCCTGGCTACCAACCGGTGCCCACGGTGAAGCTGTGCTACGAACGGATGGCGCCATTGATGAAGCAGGCGGGGCTGGTTCGACCCTCGAGTGCTTGAGGATCCAAAGAATGAATACCACCGCGCGCTACGACGGAACCAGGTGGGTGGACGCCATGGGTTTGACCGTTTGGCGTTGGGGTAGGGGCCAACTCATCCGATTTGCTTTTCTCTTGGTGAGTTGTGGCGCGATTGAGGTACTCACGTACGCGGCGACGGGAGAACCTCAGTTGGCTAGTCTGTCGATCGGCGATCATGCGCCGGACTTCCAGTTGCCTGGAATTGATGGTCGTGTGCATTCGCTGCAGGACTACCGCGAGGCGCCGATTCTGATGATTGCTTTCATTTCTAATCACTGCCCTGACTCCAATGCCACGGCGCCTAGATTGGTGGCGTTTGCGAACGAGATGCGGACCCGTGGGGTGGCGATCGTTGGAATCAATCCGAACCATGGNNATGAAGAGGTATGCGGCGGACGTTAAATTACCTTTCCCTTATTTGTGGGACGGCGAAACCCAGTCCACAGCTATGAGCTACGGTTGCCTCACCACCCCGCACGTATTCATCTTTGATGCCGGGCGCCGGTTGCGCTATAAAGGGCAGTTCGACAACTCACCCTATTCCCAACCGGAGACGATCAAGACTCGGGATGCACGTGCCGCTATCGAAGCCNNTAGGCACTCATGAAGAACAGCGAGGGGCGCTATCGACTCTTCAATGTTTGGGCCACCTGGTGCGGACCTTGTGTGGAAGAGTTTCCCAGTCTCGTGCAGGCTATGCGGAGGTTCAGTATGAGGCCCTTTGACCTGATCACGCTGAGCGTGGATCATCCCGGGCAAACCAAGCGCGTGCAAGACTTCCTCCAAGGGATGAATGCTGGGATCCCGCGACGTCTCCTTCCGGCACTCAAGAAA
>DKKJ01000333.1:4446-7703 GCA_002455175.1 Opitutaceae bacterium UBA6669 | reverse complement strand
GCCCCACCCGCTCCGGCGGCGGAGGACTTGGGCGATACCTTGTGGGAATCTGCCCTGATCACGGCCTGCCGGAAACAGGGGTTTCTCTGGCGCACGGAATCGACGTACCGGGAGTGGCTCGGGCGCTTCCACACGTTTCTCGAGGGACGGAAAACGCCGTTTACGGCGGAAGCAAATGACGTGGGCGACTTCCTCTCGTTTTTGGCGGTCGAACGCCGTTGTAGTGCGGCCACTCAAAAACAGGCTCTCAACGCCTTGGTTTTCTTCTTTCGCGAGGGCGCCAAACGCGACTTGGGCGACATCCCTTTCCATCGTGGTCGCTCGCACCGAAAAATGCCGGTGGTCCTCACTCGGGCGGAATGCGTCCGTCTTTTCGCCTCCCTCGACTCAACCGCGCAACTCATGGCCGAACTTATGTACGGCTCTGGGATCAGGCTCATGGAATTACTTCGCCTTCGTATTCATCACTTGGATCTAGAACGGCGTCAGTTAACCGTCTACGCTGGCAAAGGCGGAAAACATCGTGTGACGGTTCTGCCCGAGAAGCTAACAGGTTCCCTGCGGACNNACGCCGAGGATCGCGCCGCAGATATCCCGGGAGTCTGGCTGCCTGAAGGTCTATCGCGCAAGCATTCCCATGCTGGCAAAGAATGGATTTGGCAGTGGCTCTTTCCTTCGCGCGAATTGATGAATGACCCGCAGAGCGGGCTGCGCAGGCGTCACCACTGCTCGGACAGTGCGTTTCAACAACAGGTCAAGCGGGCCGCGAGCCAAGCTGGTATCCAAAAACGAGTGACTCCCCATGTCCTTCGTCACAGTTTTGCCACTCACCTCTTGGAGGCCGGGACTGACATCCGCACGGTGCAGGATTTACTAGGGCATGGCTCGGTTGCCACAACGCAAATCTACACACACGTGATGATCAAACCGGGCATTGGCGTTCGGAGTCCTCTGGACCAATGAAACGGCGCCCGCGATTCACCTGCGTACTCGTTTACACGAGGTCTTAATCGACGAAAGCTACCTCATTCGAGAGCAGGAGGAGCTGCGCCAGAGTCTCGCTCCGCGTCAGCGCGGGCGGCGACGACGGTACGGCGGGNNGTTGACCTTCTCTCGGGAGGAGGAGAGTCGGCGGGGCCGGTGGGTTCATTTGATGAAGCCGTACCGAGAGATTCCGATGCACCAGAAGTTTCGGGACGCTGCGACTGAGCCACGATCGAACCGTCCGTCGCGAGCTCGGACGAGGGGTTGGGTTCGCTCACCAAATACGCAGCGCCCAACGCACGTTCCTCGGCATCGGGTTCCCGTTGGAGGATCAGGCGGTAAAGGGCTCTGACCACCGCCTGAGGAGAGCCGGCCTGTGAGACTTCGGGGCGTTTCGCCAAGGCGCGCGACAGCTCCATGACAAAGGTGCTGTTCATCATGAAAAGCGCCTGCTGAGGCACGGTGGTGGACAAACGCTGGGCACTCGAGGTGTCCGGGCTGGCGAAATCAAACGTGCGAAACATGCCGGGCAAGTTCTGTCGATCGATGAAACCGTACACAGTCCGTCGTCGCGTGAAGGGCTCTCGCGTCAGGTCGTCGGGGAGTCCGCCGGGGGTGAAATCAAGCTGGCCCGAAACGGCAAGTAGGGTGTCGCGCAGCGCCTCGAACTCCAAACGACGGCGGTTGAAGCGGTGGATCAACTGATTATCGGGATCTGCAGCGGATGCTACGGTTTCGTCACTACGTTGTTGATACGTTGAGGAAAGGACGATCGAGCGATGCAAGGCTTTGGTAGACCCTCCCGATTCCAGGAACGAGGCGGCCAACCAATCAAGCAAGGCATGATGGACGGGCTTCTCTGTCCTGATACCAAAGTCACTGGGCGTACGCACCAACGCTTCGCCGAAATGCCAGCCCCAGATGCGGTTCACATACACGCGGTAAGCAAGCGGATTGTCCGTAGCGACAATTGCCTCCGCAAGCTCTCGACGGCCGCTCGTGGAGGTCGCTGGGGTGCGTTCGCCAGAGGAGAGAATCTCCAGAAACCAACGCGGAACTTCGGCGCCACGATTGGAGGCCTTCCCGCGAAGATAAATAGGGGAGTTAGCGGGCTTGGGTTTGTCCTCCAGAGCCATCGCGCGGAGGGGCGCCCCGGGCTCGGTCCAGTTGAGCGCCTCGATTTCCCGCTTCATGCTCGCGGTCTTGGTATTGATCTGGCGGCGAATGATCTTGGCCGCGAGTTCGTGAGGTAACGCCGGCGGGAGATCTGGTGCAGCTAGGTAATAACGAAACGCTTCTTTTTGCGAATCAGACAGGGAAGTGGGCGGAGCGAACTTTTCTTTTACCGCACGCTCGACCGCCGATCGCCACGCCGTCTCCGCACCTGCAGTCAAGGTCCGGTAGACGTCTACTACGCATTCGAGGGTACTTGAGGAGGTGCTCAGCGCCTCCAGCAGCGTCGCCCGCGCAGGATTTTCTAGGGTCCCAGGCTGTTGCCGCCACTCCGCAATCAAGACCGCGGCTTCTGCAGCGAAGGTGTCGGCGGGGAGAGTCTTCAGTACCTGCCAGGGACCCAACACGGGATCCGCCTGGCTCTTAGGATCGGCGAGATACGTTTTCCAGCGCTCAAGAGCCTCGCGATTCAATCCACGCGCACCAGCGAAGTCTTCCAGCTTGGGCAGCGGGTCCATTGCTTCGAGTTCGCGGACTGCCACTNNGTAGTCCGCGGTACGCAGTCGAATCTCACTGCGAAACTTTTCCACTTCGGCCCGCTCAGTCTCTTCGTTGCGTGTCTCAATCGCCGCCTTTTTCGTTAGGTAGGATTGATAGGCATGGTCCGTTTCCACCAACTCGGTCAAGAGGGGCTTCTCTTCCGGCTCTTGAGACGAGGCGAAGATGCCGTGAAGCGAATAATAATCGGCAGTCGGGATGGNNATGGGGTCGAATTTGTGATCATGACACCGGGCGCACGAAACCGTGAGCCCGAGTAAACCGCGGGTAACAACGTCTATGCGATCGTCGATGATGTCGTCTTGGTTCCCGAGAAAACGCCGGCCGAGAGTCAGGAAACCCATCGCGGCCAAAGGGTCTCGCCCCTTTTCTTCGACGCGTTGATCGGCGGCCAGTTGGTCGCGGATGAACTCTGCAAAGGGTCTGTCGTCGTTGAACGCTCGAATCACATAGTCGCGATACGTATGTGAGAAGGAGAAGCGGCGCTCCACGTTGCCGACCGTGTATCCTTGAGTGTCGGCGTAGCGGGCCACATCCAGCCA
>DKKJ01000333.1:0-4398 GCA_002455175.1 Opitutaceae bacterium UBA6669 | reverse complement strand
GTGTCTTCACCCACGAATTCTGCTTCACCGCCGGCAAGGGTGATTTTACTACCGGTTGAAACGCCCAGTGCTGGCGCGCTACCTCCATATCCATCGGGTCGGCAGAGCCAGCTTCGGTCCGCGGGTCTGGAGCGCCGCGCCTCACCCACTCCTCCAGAACCGCGATTTGCTCCGCGGAGAGCTTTCCGCCTTTCTCCTGCGGCGGCATCTGCAAGTCTTCGTTTTTGTAACGCACCGCTTCGATCAGCAGGCTGCGTTCGGGGTNNAGCGCCACCGAGGGCATCGCCTGGACAAAAGTCCCCGCACAGAAGAAGCTAATGGCGGCAAGAGCGAGGAAGCGAAACGAAGACATCAGGCAATCAATTCGCGCGCTACCTGACCATGAACATCGGTCAGGCGAAAATCGCGGCCGGCATGGCGATAGGTCAATTTTTCGTGATCGAAACCCAGCAGAGCTAAAATGGTGGCATGTAAATCGTGCACGTGCATCCGCTTCTCCACGGCCTTGAAACCGAATTCATCGGTGGCTCCGTGGACGTATCCACCGCGCACACCCCCTCCCGCCATCCACATGGTGAANNACCAGCGTGTCCTCGAGCATTCCGCGTTGCTTAAGATCTTTGAGGAGGGCTCCGATCGCCTGATCGCTTTCCAGCGAGAGTTTGCGATGAAGCTTCTCGAGGTCATCATGGTTATCCCACGGTTGCCCATGCCCATGCCAGACCTGGATAAACCTCACCCCACGCTCGGCCAATCGGCGCGCCATCAAGAGCTGCCTTCCCTGAGGCGTATCGCCATAAAGACTACGGGTGGACTCAGGTTCCCGAGCAATGTCGAACGCGTCACTCGCCTCCATCTGCATGCGGTAGGCCAGCTCATAGGATTGAATACGCGCCTCCAATGCCGCCTCTTGCTGACGCCGAGCGGCATGACGCGCATTAATCTCGTGGAGAAGATCAAGCTGCCGCCGCTGCTCCTGTCGTGAGACCTGCTGGTTACGGATGTGCTCGATCAGGCGGTCGACCGTCGGATGCTCCGTGTTGATGTAGTTGCCCTGGTAGATACCGGGGATGAATCCACTCTGCCAATTCTGGGATTCTNNTCGGTCGCGGCAAACGCGCTTCGCCACAATTCATGAGCAACAGCGAGGGCTCATGATTGGGAACATCGGCGTACATCGAGCGAATCACCGCGATGTCATCGATACTTTCAGCGACGTGAGGGAAAAGTTCGCTCACCTCGATGCCGCTTTGGCCGTATTTTTTAAACGTGAAAGGAGACCCCAACGCCGCGCCTGTCTTGCGTTCCGTCGCAAGGGATACCGGCAACGATTTACCATGGTAACGGTTCAGGACAGGTTTCGGATCAAAGGTATCCACCTGTGAAGGACCGCCGTTCGCAAAAATATGGATCACTCGCTTAGCCTTGGCCGGTAGAGGAGGCAGGCGTGGTGCCAGCGNNCCAAAACCAATTCCACACCGGTTTAAGAAGTCACGTCGGGTAAGGAAGTGATCTTGCAAGCGCGGTGTGTGATGCGATGGCGGCATAGAAACGTTCTGGGGGAAAAGGCGATGGGGGATCGACAGACCTCGGCAAATTCTCCCGGTAACGTTCCCTTTGAGGAAAAGAAAAACGCCGTCCGTTTTCGCCGCGCAACTGACTCGCTTGAGTGTCATCAAAAATGCTCTCGTCGCAACCCGTTTTCTTGCGAGTGGGCGGCTTTCGGTTCGGCTCTCTCGCCCTCCGCCCAAATGCGAGAAANNAAAATACCTCTCTTGATCCCGAATTGGATAGACCTTGGGCCAGAGGTAGCGTCGCGTAACCGATCGGAGAAGAGGAGGAAACACATGTCCAATAGCGGCGCTTCCATCATCCCCTTGCCGGGGCAACCGTTCCTTGGCCCTTTCTAGGGCCACGCCTAACCCCGGTTCAGATGAACGCTTTCAGCGATGAAGTTCCGATAAAGTTTATACCTCATCTTACTGATAATTAATTGTTTAAAAATGAACCGAACCTGATGGTTGAGTTTTTGCCCTACGTCGACTCTGTGAGCGCGTGGTTTCGTCGCCTTCGTCCACCCGCGCCTCCGACGCGTCATCCCGCTCTGCCAAGCCTGATTGCATCCGCTTGCGGGGCGTCCGTCAGAACNNAGTCGTCGCTGGTGTTCGACACCCTTCATGCGGAGGGACAACGGCGTTATGTGGAGACGTTCAGCGCTTACACGCGTCAGTTTCTCGACCTGTTGGACAAACCCAAAGTCGACTCCATCGAGAATGTTCGTCCGTCGATCGCCATCGAGCAGACCAACACCGTCAAGACGTCACGTTCCACAGTAGGAACGATGACGGAGCTGACGGATTTCTTCAAAGTTTGGTTCAGTCACGTCGCCGAGTGTTTCGACCCCGAAACGGGAGAGAAAGTCGAAGACGACACCANNCATTGCCCGGTAAAAACGTGATCGTTGCTTTCACGGTAAAGAAACCCGCCAATCTGACCTGGAAGGAAATCCTCACGAATCTGAAAGGTCAGGCCTACGTGCGTGTGGTCGTCGAAGCGAAAGCCACTGAGCCCAGCCGCGCCGTGCATCGGATCGACGAGCTTTTGGCCAACCCTGCGCCGTTGGACGCTGCCGACTTCCTTTACGTCGCCCAGGATCGCATCACGCTCACGAACGATCAGAAAAACCGTTTTCTTGAGGCAGTGGAAACGGCTTTCCATTTCGGTCAGGGACAAGTGCAGCTGATCGATGCGACTCGGCTGGCCGATGTTGGTCGCTATTCGCGCGGGCTGCATTCANNCGACTGGTCGCACGTTCCGGGCGGCGACGCCGGCGCTGTTTTCCTTCAATTCTCCGCTTGGGGCTTGTCCGCAGTGTCGCGGATTCGGACGCGTAATCGAAATCGACTACCGTCTAGCCATTCCTGATGGCAGCTTATCGATTCAGCAGGGGGCGATCAAATGCTGGGAGGGAGAAGTCTATGGAGCGTCCAAGGAAGACCTGATCTCCATCGCCAAAAAGAAGAAAATTCCCATCGATCGTCCGTTCGCCGCCCTCTCCGAAGAGCAACGCGCCTTTATCATCGATGGGGAACCGGGCTATGGTGAAAACGGGGTGGAATGGCCCAAAGCGTGGTATGGGGTGAAAGGCTTTTTTCACTGGTTGGAAAAAAACACCTACAAGATGCACGTACGGGTGTTTCTCTCTCGCTTTCGCGCGTACAATCCGTGTCCGGCGTGTGGAGGGACGCGTCTTCAACCGGAATCACTCTGCTGGAAATGGCGCGGACATACGCTGCCTGAACTTTACACCTTGCCAGTAGCGGACCTCGCCGAGCAACTCGAGTCCGCTCGCCTGTCCACGGACTCAACCGAAAGCGCGGCGCACAGTGCAGCGATCGCTTATGAATCGATCGTCACCCGGCTCCGCTATCTTCGCCAGGTGGGCCTCGGTTACCTGACATTGGATCGTTCTTCCAAGACGCTCTCCGGTGGAGAGGTACAGCGCGTCAATCTCACCTCCTGCCTAGGTACCTCGTTGGTGGATACGCTTTTCGTTCTGGATGAACCGAGCGTGGGTTTACACCCTCGCGACATCGATCGGTTAATCGGTATCGTCCGCACCCTTACAGATGCGGGTAATACGGTCGTGGTGGTGGAGCACGACGAGGCCATGATTCGCGCGGCGGACCATGTGATTGAAATTGGGCCCGAACCCGGAGCGCGCGGCGGACATGTTGTCTACGAAGGCAGTCTGCCGAACCTGCTCTCCTCGCCCAACAGCATCACGGGAGCTTACCTCTCCGGTCGTCGTGAAATCTCGGCACCATCTCAACGTCGCGCAGTGAAGGCGTCGCAACCGCATCTTCGCTTCCGCCAAGTTACCAAGCACAATTTGCAAGGCATTAATCTCGATGTACCGCTGCAGCGGTTCGTATGCCTCAGTGGAGTCTCCGGCTCCGGAAAGTCGACCTTGCTCGACAAGGTGATCTACCAAGGCCTGCTCAATCGGAGCCATCAGCTCACGGATGACCCCGCGCAGATCAACGAAATCATCTGTGAAGCGGAGTTTTCCGAGGTGGTCTTGGTGGACCAATCGCCACTCTCGCGCACGCCGCGTTCGAATCCCGCCCTTTACACGGAGGCTTGGGAGCTCATACGCGAACTCTTCGCCAAAGTGCCCGCTGCGCAAGAGCACGGATTTGGTCCCTCCAGCTTTTCCTTCAACAGCGGTGACGGTCGGTGCGATCACTGTCAGGGTTTGGGCTACGAGCGCGTAGAGATGCAGTTCCTCTCTGACGTCTTCGTTCCCTGCCCGGTTTGCGAAGGACGGCGCTTCAAGCCCGAGGTGCTGGCCATCGAATGGCGAGGCAAGTCTGTTTCCGATCTACTCTCTACCTC
>DKKJ01000073.1:4821-9792 GCA_002455175.1 Opitutaceae bacterium UBA6669 | reverse complement strand
TGGGACGTTTTTCCCATTCCTTCGACATTTCCATCCGGCGTTCCAGCTCACGAACGCTCGTAAAATACTGGTCGAGGCGATCACGATCCCGACCCCCGACACTGCGTTGGAGCGATCGCGCCTGCCCGCCGACGGCGTCGAGGATACTCTGACCTTGCGCGAGGCGGCGCAGTTGCGCGTCCACTTCGGCGGGTGTTACTTGGACGAAGAGACGTTTGAAAACATCCGAGGCTTTTTCCTCACAGGGGATCAGCACACCTGAGGCGGTCCAGGAAAGGCTACGCGTCCCTTGTTGGACGTTCACGCCCAGGGTCAGGGAGGGGAAACGCGTTTCATGCCCGATGCGTTCGGCGATGTACTGATCCAGAGAGATGGTATTGCGGAAACCTCCACTGCCTGGATGAGGCGCGGCGGTGAGGAAACAGATGTCCGCCGGGTGACCTCCATCCACGTCCGGATGTGAGACGCCGCTGAAAACGGTGAAGTCATTCCGATGGGCCTCGAGCAGCTTGAGGTAGGGGGACAGTTCGTATCCGCGTCCGGCCTGCGTGGGGAAAAAGTGTTCGGGAAGTAGGCCTAGATTATTACAGACCGCCAGCATGCGGCGCGGAGCGGGCTTGGGTGCTTTTCCCGGAGTCGCGGCGCTGACAAACGTCGGGAGCATCGACTCGAGGAAGGGGAGCGAGAGCAGGATCCCCGCGCCGCGTAGGAAGGTACGCCGCGACAACGCCCGGTGGGTGGAAAGGTGAGGGAACGCGGGGANNGGAGCCGGGTTGAGATTACCGCTGGGCGAGGAAGGTTCGGTAGGCCGTGCCTATTTATTCAGGAAAAGTTCACTTTGCACAAGACCGTGGATCAGATCACGCACGCCATAATGAGTCCCTTGAGTTTGGCTGAGAATTGACTCGATGGTGTCACGGTCGGTGAAGCGTGTGGGTGAGCCCGTGGCATAGAGAGCGAATTGACGGAGAAGATTGCGGGCAATGAGCCGTTCATCTTTGAGCAAAAGCGCCTTGAACTCCTTGATGTCATGAAATGCCTGGCCATCCCAGAGCTCGCCAGATGCGTCCACCGGCAGGCCGTAGTGGAAGGTAAATTTCAGTCCACCTTTGCCGATGCCAGCAACAGGGGCGACCTTTTCATCGATCGCGCGATACTGATTCCGCCATCCGCCCATCACGTCGAAGTTTTCTAGCGCAAACCCCGGGGGATCGATCTTGGCATGACAGGCCGCGCAAGAGGCTTCATTGCGATGCAGATCGAGTTGTTGACGAATTGTATGGGCTCCACGGATATCCGGTTCGACAGCAGGAAGATTCGGGGGGGGAGGGGGAGGTGGCATGCCGAGAATGCGCTCCATGATCCACGTGCCGCGAAGTACCGGTGATGTGCTGGTACCGTTTGCGGTCACCTTGAGCACACTGGCCTGCGTGAGCAGCCCACCTCGCGGTGAATCCGCGGGGAGTTTCATTTTGCGGAGACCGATGCCCTCGACATGAGGCAGCGCATAGTGGTCCGACAGGCGTTCGTTCACAAAAGCAAAGTCCGTGGAGATCAGACTCCGAGCGGGAAGATCTTTCGCGAGCAGCTCTGCGAAAAAGAGCTGCGTCTCTTCCTGTGCGGCTTCTACCAAGGCGTCATCCAGGTAGTAGTCGTTGTAGAGCGCAGAGTCGGGTGAGGTGGCCTGCAGCTTTCTCAGGTCCAGCCAGTAATCCAAGAAGGCATCGATAAAGTTTCGAGAGCGTGAGTCGGAGAGCAGGCGTTCCGTTTGCGCACGGAGGACGGCAGGTTCCCGCAGTTTTCCCTGGTCCGCGAGTCGGCGGAGTTCGGCGTCGGGGGCGGTGTTCCAGAGGAAGAAGGCGAGACGAGCTGCGAGTGCATGGTCTTCCAGACGGCCCGGCTTTTCGTCCAGGAAGAGAAAACCGGGTGAGCAAAGCACCGCGGTGTAGCCGGCGATCATCGCGTCGGTGAAGGAACTTCCTGCGACGAGCGCGCCTTGAATCACGGGAAGGAGTTGCTGCACGTCCTCCTGTCTCACAGGTCGACGATACGCAGCATCCATGAACGAGCGGAGCAGGCGGACGGCGTCTTTGTCTGGATCACTGGATACGACTTCAATGCCTGAGCCGGTGGCCGCTTTTTGCAGAGGCAAATCCCCGAACATCAGACGATGACCCTTGCTGGGCCATTGCTCTTGCAGCGGACCTTCCACTTCCATCCAACGAAACGCGACCCCGGGCTGTCCTTCTTTGGTCGCGAGAGGGTTTTGCCAGTTTGACGGACGCGACCGGAAGAAGCGCACGCAGTCGGGCCGGATCATTTCTCCGGCGAGGAGATAGACATCCAGTTCGTGCGTGGTCGGCTCCGTACCGAAGTCGAAAGCACCCAATNNAAAACGTAATCGGCTCCGGACGACGACCTGGGAAAACTTCGTCGAAGTCCGGGATCCACCACTGATGGGTTTTTCCCTCCACCGGTTTGCCGGGACCGACCCAGACGGAGTAGGCGCTTATGCGAATCTTATAGCGGCCCGAGACGGGCGCCTTGAACTTTTCGAAGCGCAATTCGATGGGCTCATACGAACTGGCGACGACGCCCATCGCTTCGCGTTCCCGTGTGAGGGGATCTGCTGGGCCTACGGTGATGGGCGCCTTGGTGGACCGGACGTCGGGCTGGGCTTCCGTTCCTAGTACGGGAAACGTCGCACGTTCAGGGCGACGATTGAAGACACTGAACGTCATGCGGCCGGCGAAAGAGCGCTGATCGCGAGCGTAGTAGCGCGTGATGGTGGGCTGGGGAGCGGGNNCGCGTTCTCTGCCACCACCAGGTATCGAGCCATGTTGACGTGCGAGATGTCCAGCGTGTCGCCGATTTTATTGAACCGGAATTTTTCCCCATCCTCGGGAAGGCCTGCCTTCACCTGCAGCCAAGGCGCGCCGAGAAGATCGCGCACGGCGTTTTCGTATTCGTAGCGGTTGAGTCGACGCTGCGTCGCGCGACCTTCCTGGAGGAAACCAGCTTCCGCCGTTTTCAGAGCGCCGGAAAGATCGCTCAGGAAGGTGGTCATATCTGTACCTGCGGGACGCTTCTTTTCCTTGGGCGGCATCTCTCCCTGTTGAACGCGATCGTGAACCGTCAGCCATTTCGTGAAATTCTTGGGATTTCCTGGGTCAAAGGCGAGCGACNNCGTCAGATCGAGGCCACCTTTTTTCTCGATGTCATCGTGACAGCTCGCGCAATGCTGATCGATGAAGGCGGTCATCTGCGCGGGGCTCGCGATCTTGAGAGGTGGCGTCGCGGTGGAGGACGTCGCCGGGCTCGCGGGTTTCGCGTCTGGTGGTGACGGTGGAGCCGAGCGAGCCGGAGGAGTGCGAAAACCGACGGCGTTTTTCTGCTTTTCGAATTCTTTCTCTAACCGGGACCGCAGCGCTGCGTGAGCAGGGTTATTAGCCAGATTCACCATCTCGTACGGATCGTGTTCCAGATCGAAAACTTCGGTCCAGTCATCGCGTCCCGGATACTTGATGAGTTTTGCTTTATCCGTGCGTAGTGCGAGGACGTCGGGCGTCGTTGGGTATTCCGGTTCCAGGAAATACTCGTAGAGGAAGGATGAGCGCCAATCGGTTTTCTTTCCCTGTAGAAGCGGCAACCAGCTCTTGCCCTGCATTCCTGCGTGTGGTTTGAGGCCAGCCATGTCGAGGAAGGTCGGGGCAAGGTCGAGATTGAGCACCATCTGGTTGATGACGGTGCCGGCAGGGACGCCTCGTGGATAACGCAGCAAGAGTGGAATGCGCAGGGATTCATCGTAGGCCGAGCGTTTGTCACCCAAGTGATGTTCCCCTTGGTAGTATCCATTGTCGCTCGCGTAGACCACTACGGTGTCTTGGGCCAGACCCAGTTCGTCCAGCGCGGCGAGCATTCGCCCCACGTTGTCGTCGATCGCCGAGATACAGCGGAAATAATTCAGGTTCGTCGGGCGGTCGGTGGGAGGCACGTCCTTGGGACCGGGCGGGCCGCGGTAGATTGCGCGCACCTGCATGTTCGGAACCGGCCGCCACTTTTCACCTTCGAAACGGTTCTTCGCGCGCTCGGGTGGAATCAAAGGCACGTGTGGGGTCTTGAAGCCGACCACCATGGCAAAGGGCTTGTCGCGGTTCTGCTTTAGGAACTCGACTGCGTAGTCGGTGCTGACATCGTCAACCCAGCCTTGGGTCGGGGTGCTCTGGCCGTTGATTTCAAAAGGACAGTCCTCGTATTTGCCCTGGCCTACGTAACTCGCGGAATAGGTGAAGCCCGGACGTTGTCCGCTTTGATTGCCCATGTGCCATTTGCCGATGTAAGCGGTGGCGTAGCCGGCGTCGCGAAGCTGGCTCGCGTAGGTGATGCTGCTCTCGGGAAAAGGCGTGAAATTGTTGGTTACGCCGTTCTGGTGATTGTATTGACCCGTCAGGTACGTGGCGCGGCTGGGAGCGCACAGAGAGAGCGTGACGAAAGCATTGCGGAACCAGGCGCCTTCCTGGGCCAGGCGATCCATGTGCGGGGTCTTGAACCAAGGATAACGTCCTTTCTCCCCCTGCTGGCGCTGCACGAAGCTCATCGCGTCGTAGCGCTGATCATCGGTGTAGATGAACAGGAAGTTGGGCCGCTTGGCAGACGTTTGTGTTCCTCCTGCGGTGGCACCCACGATGCGGTGAGCGCCAAGCAGGCCCCCCGCCACTAACAAAAGAAGACCGACGTACGAACGAAGGAGCGAGGAGGGTAAGGCNNGAAATGAAGTGAGGTGCCTTTCGCGATAAACTTCCCTCCAACACGCGGACATCCGGGTTGCGTGGAGAGAGTCTGGGGAGAGGAACGAAATTAGGACATGATGAAAACGTTAGAAACCGAGAGAAAAGGTGATCGCGTAGCGTCGAGGAACCGGCAGGGAAACCAGATAGGCGATACCATCCTTGGTCGGAATCGTCGTGGGTT
>DKKJ01000073.1:0-4804 GCA_002455175.1 Opitutaceae bacterium UBA6669 | reverse complement strand
CGGTACTGCACGCCCCCGCCGAACATGAGTCCATTGAACGGGCCGCTATCGAAACGATAGGTGCCGAAGAAGTTGCCCATGATTTCCCGGTCTTGATACGGGGCTTGCCCTTCGGGGGCGCGTTCGATCACGAGTTGCTGATCAATTTGCCCGATCACCTCACCTACGGTAGGACGTGCGGTGGTGTAGACCGACGTGTTAATTGGAGCGCTCGAGCTGGCTGANNTACTCAGAGAAAAGCGAATACGGCGAGTAGGGTTGGCGGTGAGCTCTAGCTCATATGCTTCACTTTCAAGTGAGCGCGTATCATTCCCAGTGATTTCTTTGGGCTGACCAAGCGCATCCCAAATGGCTCGGGTGAAGGTACTGAAGACACCGTTGACTGAAGCCACTTGGTCTTGGTCGGAGGTCTGATACCATCCGAGCTGGGCATTCAGTTTGCCTCCGAGAAGAAAGAATTTGAAACCAGCGTCTTTGCCAACGCCCGTGCGGTTTCCGATGATGTCTTCACCCCCGAGAACTCCGAACTGCTGGACTGCGTCCTGCGATGTGAAGTTATCAGATTCGTTGTAGTAGACCGAGGCCCAGGACAGAACATGGGCGACAGCCCCTCGGGTAAAGGTATCACCCGGAATCACTCGATCCGCCGCACCGCGTCGGCGAAAGCCCGTGATTTGGTTTCCACCGCCTCGTACCTGGTCGGAGGAGAATACTTTTAACTCGTCCTTACGCCAACCAAAGGTCGTGACCAGGCGTTCGTTCAGGAGGAAATTCTGCATCGCGAACATCTGTGTATCCAGTTCTGTCTTCGTCCAAACCCACGCCGTGTTGACTAAACCGGCCTCGACAGAGCGGGTAGTGTTGTTGGCCAAAACTTGGGGCTGGATAGGAAAATTAGCCGGATCACGGTGGCCGCGTTCGAGGGGATTGGGGCTAAAAAAATCAATGTAGCTGATCCGGAGGATAGCGTTCTGCGTGTTGAGCATGTCGGTCTGTACTCGATTAGGCGATACATTGACTTCCCTTTGATCGCGGGTTTCGNNATCGCCGCAAAGCGGTGCCGACCGAGAAGCCAAGCGAGGCGCTCCTTCTCCGGAATCAGCTTCTTGAAGTCTAACGAGTACGAGGCGGTAGCCCGGGACTGCTCGCGATAGAAGCGATTGTAGCGGTTGAAGACTTGTCCGTAGATAAACGGTTTTCCGAAATAGGGATTCAACGTCGTGCCGGAGAATTGCCCCAGGGAGTTGAACGTCGGCATGTAGAGGTTGGCGTCGAGACGGTAGCCGATATCGGCAAAGCCGACTGGATTGGCCCAGAGGCGCTTCTCGTACTCACCATTCATGGCGAGCTCGATAAAGAGGTCCTCACCAATTTGCTGCTCCAGCGATACTCCACCCACGGTGNNCGCCCGTTGGGTTCGCGTTGCGTGGCACGACGGACTCGTCGAGTACGTTCACGCTGGTATTGATTCCCGGGACGGTGGGAGGGCCGGAGGAAGCGCGCAATTGTTGGCCACCTGGAATCCACACGGTTTGTCCGCCGAGGACTCCTTGTTGGAAGTAGAAAACCTGCTGACTAAAAAAACCGTTGGTGTTTGGGGTAGCTACACCCCAGGTCGTGGGCGATCCGGATCCTGGCCGGCCGGCGGCTTCCCAGAGGGTGTAGCGGTCAACTGGAGTCCACGGGCGAGCGCGGTTGGCGTTGAATTCACCCTGTTCGATCTCGGCTTTGATCGCGGTTTTACGGAAGGGCCGCCAGATTCCGGCGAGAGCACCCGCGCGACGTTTATCGAATTCAAATTCTCGATACCCCTCAGCGTTTTGCCAAAGGACGTTGGCCCGCACGGCAACCTTGTCGCCGATCTTGCGGTTGATATCGAAAGTGAAGCGCTTTTCTTCGAAACTGCCAAATCGAGCGCTGGCGCGGCCGAAATTCTCGTTGGTGCGCGCTGCTTTCGTCGACGTGTTAATCAGCCCCGCCGGCGAGCCTTCGCCGAAAAGAATCGCATTGGGCCCTCGGGAGAAATCAAGGCGTTCCGTGTTGTAGGAATCGAGGTTGAGCTGGGTTCGAAAGAGGTTTCGAGAACGCTGGGCTCCACTGATTCCGCGGATCCGGTAGTTAAAGTTATTGCCGAGGTGATTGTTACCGGTGGCGTCGAACTCCGTCGCCGTGTTCAGGCCGTATTCGATGGCTTCGTTGACGGTGGTGACGCCGATGTCGTCGAGAAATTCCTTGGTGAAAACCGAGATGGCTGCAGCAGTGTCGCGCAAGTCGGTGTTGAGCCGTCCGCCCGCGAGCGAGTTGCTCGCGGTGTAGCCGACATCTCGGTCGGTATTGACCTCGAAGGGGGAGAGGGTGGTGACTCCGTCTATTTGGGTGGTCCGCAGACTGGTTTCGGACGACGAGAGGGGAGTCTCCTGTTTCTCAGCTTCGGCGGCACCTGCTGCGATCGCGCCCGCCAAGGCCTTGGCCGATTGATTTCCTTCTTTGCGAACGGAGAACGCGCCGGTGGCGGTATCTTGGCGTGCGACCAACCCGGTATCCAGCAACATCAGGTCGAGGGCCTCACGGGCCGTATGCGTACCTAACACTGCGCGGGTGCGAATCTCGGCTACGGTGTCAGGAGAAAAGACGATTTCGCGACCTGCTTGGCTGGCAAAGCGTTTAAGGGTTTCGCTGGCTCGTCCGGCGGGAATATCAAAGCTTTGTTTGCGAGCGTCTTCGGCGGAGATCGCCGTACTTGCGGCAAGTCCCACGGCAGGGGGAAGAAGAAGGAGACAGCGGAGAAGCAGCGCGACACGGACCGGGGTAGCGGACGATGGCATAAGGGGGGTAAGAGAGAGGGTTGTGCAGAAGAAGAACCCTCACTCCGCGATTTCCGCTAAGATAAAACGCGAAAGAATCTGTGCCCTCGTAGTTCCAGTAGGTTACGAGCTTTTCTGTCACACGGGAGATCTGGCCTACGTGCCCTTCTCTCCCTACGGGGAGAGTGCCATCGATTCAACGGGAGCGTCGCAGCAGCACTTCCGAAGGGGTCTGCCGTTCGATACGGATGCCGAAGTCAGCTTCCATGAGCCGGATGAAGCCGGCGACGTTGTCGGACCGAAACGTGGCGCTTAGTTTCAGTGACTTAAGCTTGGGATCGGCCAGCACGAGTTGGAGTGAGTTGTGGCGATTGAAAGCCTCAACAATTTCGGATAAGTTGCTCTCGCTGAAATCAAGCAGTCGTGGCTGCCAGGCAAGCTGGGTGGCCATCTGCTCCTCTGTGAGCGTGACCACCGTGGCGGAGACTTGCCCGTTGCTGGCGTCACGTGTCACCACCGCTTGCTGACCTGCAACGATCAAAGGAGTGGTTTCGACGGCGGGGGCTTGCGGAATGGTTGCTTCAATCGGGGTTACAGGGCCGACCCGTACCTTTCCTTCCGTGACCAGAACTTTGATGTCTTCGGTGTCCAGTTTGACATTAAAAGCCGTACCCACCGCCCGAGTTTCCACGGCACCCGCGGTGACGATGAACGGACGATCCGGATTTTTGGCTACGGTGAAGTGAGCCTCGCCTNNCGTCGAAAAGCAGCCGTGAAATCGACTTCAATGGCCGCGGTCCGATTGAGTTCAACCACGGAGCCATCATCCAAAACCCGTTGCTCACATAATGGTGCGAGCTCCGCAGGGAGCGAAGCGAGCGCACGGGAGACTGGCGTAGAGGGAGTAGTTTGAAAGCGAAAGGTGGCCCAGGCGCTGAGGCCAACCAAGGTCAACGCAGCTGCAAAGGGAAGAACGTATTTCCGCCAGCGTGCCCCACGTGGTGTGGGAGCAGATTTGCAGTCGAGCAGGTCGGGATTGGGTACACCCGGCACGGTGGATTGAAGACCTGCAAGACGATCCAGCTCTTCCCAACCCCAGCGACAGGCTCGAAGGGCTTCGCGATGCCGGAGGTCAGCAGCCAGCCATACTGAGAGCGTATCCTGTTCATCGGCACTCAGGCCTCGATCCTGACGCAACACCCAATCCGCCGCTTGGGCATCAATCGATGACTGCTCCCACGGAGTTTTTGAATCCACGCTCATGACTCGCGGGAGAATGGACCGTAGCCTCGACTCCGAAAGTATTCGATGCACTTACGCAACCCGATGCTCCCCTGCGCTTCGACGGTGTGTTCGGAAATTCCTAGACGAGCGGCAGTTTCTTTTTGGGACAGGCCGTAAATCTTGCGCAACGTCAGAATCTGACGACAGCGATCGGGGAGAGATTGGATGGCTTGAGACAAGATCTGGAGGTCTTCGGAGCGAGAGAGGGCGTCGGATACACTGGCGGTAACGTCTGAGACACCCGAGGGGTCAATTTCCGCTAAAGCTTCGGGATGTTCGTGCTTCTGATGGCGCAAACGATTGAGAGCCAGGTTCCTCGCCGTGACAAAAAGGAATGCCTTAGGATTGGCGATCGGTCCGCTTTCGCGCGCCCGCAGGAGGCGCACGTAGCACTCCTGCATGACGTCATCTGGGTCCAGTAGCGATGGAAAGCGACCGCGTAGCCAGCTCCGTAAGGTTGAGTCGTGAGGCTGCACCTCTTCGGCAAACCAGCGGGCGTAGTCGGATGGGGGAATGCTCACGACAAAGCGACTAAAGGTGGGGTTTAGTTGAAAATGCAAGACGTGTCTCGTCCGCTTTCAGATTTCCGCTTTCTCCAGGGGACGGGGGAGAAATGGGGAAAGGTCGAAAAGCGGAAAAACTGAAATTCGGAGTAGAGGCGGTGAGGATGTGCCGTCGGTACTGCGACGGTCAAAAGCTGAAACCGGAAAGCTGAG
>DKKJ01000045.1 GCA_002455175.1 Opitutaceae bacterium UBA6669 | reverse complement strand
ATGCGAATAGGTACTGCTGAGCGAGGCCAGCGTAGGCACCATAGTGGATACGACCAAAATGTGCGACCGCGGCGGGTTTCCATCCGTCCAGTCCGTAACGTTCGCTGAGTGCGCGCAGGATCCATACATCGACGGGAAACGCTTCCAATTGACCGGCCCCGAAAAGGAGAACGCAATCCGCCACCTTTTCGCCGACGCCGGGCAGGCTGCAGAGACGCAACTTGGCGAGGGGATAGGGTGCGCGTTCCGTCTCTTCGAGCCATCCGGGGTTTTCGGAGAGGAAGCGAGCGGTCCCATGGATGAATCGCGCACGAAATCCCAGTNNGCTTCGTAGTTCGGACTCGGGTACGGAAGCGAGCTCTTCCCACGTAGGGAGCCGATAAATACCGGGCAGGATTTCACTCCCATGCCGTTCGGCAAGCAGGCCCATCATTTGCTTGATCTGCACGATTTGTTTGGTGGCGCTGCAGAGAAATCCTAGAAGGGTTTCGCCAAAGGGCTGACGGAGAAGACGAAGGCCCTTAAACTCTTGGAAGCAGCGCGCGAGATGGGCATCGCTGCGCCAGGGCAGAGCATCTGCCAGCGACTCCCAATCGCTTTCTCCACCCAAGTAGCGGTGGATGGCGGGAGGAGGGCACAACGGCTTTCCTCGTAAGACGGGAGTTCGCCAAGCGAGTCCTCCGCTCTCGTNNAAGTGATCCGACCAGATCCCTCGCCAAGGTGAATCAGGGTTGGCCCGGTGCCAACGGAACGACTGCCCGCCATCCAGCGTTTCTGCCAACGTCTCCGCATCCATGCACAGTCCCGGCAGCAACGGAGCCCATTCGGTCCAAGCGGAAGAGAATGCAGTCATCGCTGCACACAAAGGCCAGGATTCGCAACAGCACAAGATTGCTCGCGTGGCCCGTGGGCAGGAGCGTTCGAGCAGACGGTATCTCGAGGGTTTGGTCTCAGGCGTCGTGTTAGGCCTTCTAGCTGAATATTACATATCTAATTATTTGATAGTGCTTAATGGAAACATCTGAAGCGAGAGGTGATACGACGGGCAGTAGCGTCTAGGTAGTTGAGATTTTGTCTCAATTTTGGTTGCATGCGGTGAGGACCGGGCCTTCCTTGGGTGAGCGTTACCTTGACGAGACTATACATCGGTGGAGTGGGCGGCGGGCTAAAGGTTGCTCCGGCCAGACGGAGCCGCCGTTGCGAATCCCGATGTTTCCTGTCAAACTCACGCCTCCTGCAGTCTTTCATTTTGTTCCTATGATGACCTGTTCCTTTCGCGCGCTTTTCCTAGGGTTTCTAACGGTGTGGATGCTGGCAGGATGTCAGCACACCGAGCCGGCTTCCTCGACCGTAACCGCTCCGGCGATACCTCCGGTCGGCGCATCCTCTCCCACCATAGCGGAGCCTGTGACGACGTATGTGTTCGGGTGGGGAGATCTCCCAGTAGCCTTGGCGCGACCGCGTGGAGGCACATCTAAGGGAGCGGGTGTAACGCTAGCACCTCCTCAGCCGTTGCCTACGGAGCAACTGGGCGCCGACGACAAGGCAAAAGATCGTGCGGCGATTCTGGCGTTGGCGGGAAATTACCGGGTGAGCTTTCATTTCATGGAATCGGTGGGTTTGACCACCGACTACAAGCCGACGCGTCCTTATCACTCCTGGGCCACGGAACAGGTGCGCGTGCTCGAGGATCGTCCTGATTTCATCAGCTTGCAGCACACGCTGGTCATGTTTTTTGCAGAGGAAAACGGGAAAGTCTCACCGCCGGCGGTAATGAAGCACTGGCGACAAGACTGGACCTATGAGGACCGCGACCTTCACAGTTATCGCGGAGCTCGCATCTGGGGTCGGGTTCGTCCTACGGCAGACGAGGTCAAAGGAGCGTGGTCGCAGGCGGTGTATCAAGTCGATGATTCGCCGCGTTATGAAGGGTTGGGTCGCTGGGAGCATCGCGGGAATCTTTCCGTCTGGACGTCAGAGCGCGCCTGGAGGCCCCTGCCGCGTCGGGAATCGACGGTACGAAAGGATTATGGTGTGATGGAAGGAGTGCACCGTATCGTGCTGACGCCGACCGGTTGGCTCCACGAGCAGCAGAACTGGAAGCGCGTGGCGGGCGAAGAGAATAGCGGACCGCCGGTGTATGTAGCCCAAGAATACGGACTCGACCGCTACGAGCGCATCACAGCTCCCTCGTTGGTGGCCGCGGACGAGTATTGGGCCAAAACGGGGCCGTACTGGGAAGTGGTCCGGCAAGGCTGGGCCGCGGCCTTGGCCACACATGATCGTTTTCAGTTGTTAAGCGCGAAAGACGGTGAACCGCTCTTTGCTTTGTTTTTCGACTACGCCGAAAAGCTAATGACCGGTACCGCCTTCGATCGCACCGATGCTGAAAAGCAGGTTCGAGAAACCATCGGGAGATATCTGACGAAAAGCGGAAATTAGGAAATGGGGAAAAGCTGAAAGCGGAAAACTGAAAGCTGACAGCTGAAATTCGTGCGGGAGAAAAGCTCTGAAATTTCGTTGTTTCCGCTTTTCTAAATTTCCGCGTCTCCTCAGGGAGTCCGGGGGACGCGCGATGAATAAA
>DKKJ01000198.1:269-25430 GCA_002455175.1 Opitutaceae bacterium UBA6669 | reverse complement strand
ATAGCGTCACCGGCAACGGGAATGGAGATCTGGTCATCGGCCGTGGGGAAATAGCCTTGAACCAAGCAGAGATCGGAGGTGCCCCCACCGATGTCGATAAATAGGGAGTTGGTCACAGGGTCCACGTAGCCCGGTTGTCCCACGCGGGCATCGTCACGGTATCCCAATGCGGACAGAAACGGCTCGGGGATGAGAAGAATTCGGNNGAGCCGCCTGACGGATTTGTTCGCGTGCGGATTCGTCCGCGTTGGCGGGGACTCCGATAACTGCGCGGATTTCGGCTTGGCCGGAGGGATCGGCTACAGAGCGGACATGGCGGAGAAAGTCACGAGCGGCATCGAGTTTCGCGATCACCCCTTCGGCGAGCGGAGGAACGAGGTGTGCATGCAACGCGTTTTGTAGAGCTTGCTCACCGAACAGGATGCGCGAGTTGCCCGCGATGATCCCGTCGACAATACCTTCCTTCACATAGCCGACGACGCTGGGGATAACCTTGCTGACCGTGATGTCGGTGGAACCGGAGGTACCCGCGAGCACGCACGACTTGTTGGTTCCAAGGTCGAAGCCCAGCAGAACAACTTTACGCTCGGAAGGTTTTCCGAGTGAGGGCGAAGTGGAGGTGGGTTGGGCAGACGTGGGGGAGGGGGCCGCAGTGAGCGGACGATCGGGTGTGGCTGTAGGCATAAAGTGTGGGTCGGTGAGGGGAGACGCGCGGGGGCGCTAAAGAGTTGGGACGTCGCCTAGCGACCGCGCGTCCGACGTTGGCGCGCGGCGTCCTGATTGAGCATGTCGTCCAAGAGATCGGCGATCGCAGGTGGAGACGTCGGGGAGGAGACAGCAGGCGCTTTAACAGCAGGATTTGGCGCTGCCTGAGGCGAGGCAGTTTCGTCGTAACGGATTTGAGTTGGCGAAACGGGGCTCAGAGGCGAATCGACGCGGGGCTTGACCTCTGCCGGAGGAGGCCGAGTGGCACTTTCTTCCGACGTGCTCGCGCGCATAGCGGGAGACGCGTGAGGTGGCATCCAATGTGTAAGCAACTCGGCCAGGACCATCGCGTCGGCTACACGTTCTTGCTCCTTTTGGAATAGGGCACGCACCTCGTCATCGCGAAACGCGTCTGCACCGTGTTGGGCTTTGAGATCGATGAGTGCGCGGGCGAATTCGGACGACTGCAGTTGGTTAGCCTCGACCGAGCGACCCCGAGCGCGCAGCACGCAGATGCGCCTGCAAACGTGTGCCAGCGTAGAAAGCGCGGCATCTTTCTCCAATACCGTTTGAATCATGCGTCGATAGGAACCTCGGAGGTTCTCGACGTAGACCCATAGGGGGCGGACCGGTTCGCGAAAAAGTTCAGGTGCCCACCCTTGGCAGAAACCCTGATGTCAGGCATCGGTCCGGTTCCGGAGCCGACAATAGCAGGGCAAAGGACGCAAAAAAAAACGCAACCCTAGGAGGGTTGCGTTCGAAAGACTGAATCGAAGGAGTTTCCTTAGACCACGTTCACCAAACGGTGAGCTTTATCGAAGGAGACCACGCCATCCTTCAACGCGAACAAGGTCCAATCGCGACCGACACCGACGTTCGTGCCTGCATGCAGCTTCGAGCCGCATTGACGAACGAGAATGTTGCCAGCGATGACCGACTGTCCGCCGAACTTCTTCACGCCCAGACGCTGCGAATGACTATCGCGGCCGTTGCTGGATGTTCCCTGACCTTTTTTGTGTGCCATGACGAGGGTTCCTTAGTTATTAAAGGGTGATGGATTCGATCTTGATGACCGAGAGCTCCTGGCGGTGGCCCTGCTTGCGCTCGTAGCCCTTGCGCTTGTTCTTCTTGAAAACGACGACTTTCTTGCCGCGTTTGTTTTCGAGGATTTTTGCCGTGACGGACGCGCCTGCGAGCGTCGGGGTGCCGATCTTGAAAGAGTCGCCCTCTCCGGTGGTCAGCACATCCGTGATCGTGACGGTGTTACCCTTTTCCGTGTTAGGGAAACGATTCACGGTCAGGACGTCGCCCTCGGTGACGACGAACTGCTGGCCTTGGGTTTTGATGGTGGCTTTCATAAAATGAAACCGCGGAATAAGCGGGTTTTGAACGAGGCTAGCAAGGAGATATTTTGCCTATTTGCAGTCTCACCCTCCGCGTCACTCAACCCTCTAATTTGCGATAACCGAGGACCCATAAATGGGGTTTTACTTCTGACCCTGCCTGTCCCTCAACGCAGCATTCTCGGCCGAAATTGCAGCATTTTGCATTTGTACCATCTGGTAATAGTGCTGGCGGCGTTTGTAGTCGGCTGGCAATATCCCGCGTGTGAGCAGTGAGCGTTCTGCTTCCAGCTCAAGCTCCTGCTGACTCTTAAGTGCTGCAAGTCGAGCAGCTTCGCGTTCAGCTTGTTCCCGATTCAAGCGCTCGGCATCTTTCAGTTTTTCCAGGGCGGCCAACCGATCGCGTTCAGCTGCTTCCGCTTCCCTTTCGCGGAGTTCCGCTAAGCGACGTGCCTCGCCCTCAGCGGCCAGCTTTTCCCTCGAGAGTCGTTCCCGCGTTTCTCGGGCTTCGCGCGCTGCAGCTTCGGCAGCCACGCGCGCGGCTTCTGCGGCGGCTTGCGCGTTTCGGAGTCGAGCGACTTCGCGGGCAGCCACCTCTGCGTCTTGCTCGGCTTTGAGGGCAGCCAGCCGGTGGGCCTCCGCTTCTGCTTTGGCTTTGCGAGAAGCGTCGGCTGCAGCTTCGTCCGCGGCCGCTTTCTCGGCAGCGGCGGTTCGGGCTGCGACGTCGCGAGCGACACCAGTCTGGTAAGCACGATAACCGAAAAATCCGGCAACCACGGCTAAGAGAGCAATCAGGGAAAAGGCGACAGGTTTGTTCATCGTAGGAGTGGGGGTTGAGGTAAGTGACCTCCGTACGACCCGATAAGCAAAGGATTGTTCAGTCTTTATGTCCTTTGAGCCAATTTGATGCAGCTAAAATATAATCCTATGCGTTGAGGGCTCTTAAGTCAGGCAGTATCCACTACACATTAGTAGAGGACCGGCCTTTTTTCCGGCGTTTGAAAGGCAATGACGGCTGCCGATAGAACACATAGTTGGAGAAAAAGCTCAGTCCGAAAATACCGCTTAGGGTCCGGATGTTACGCATTGCTCCCACCACACTCGTCAACGTGCTGGCCGACGGTTCATGCACGCGAAGAAGGAAAGTTGCTCCGAGCAGGGCGACCACCGGCTGGACGAGGAAGCAAAGGTGGTAGACCGTAAGGGCATCGGGCCAGCGCTCCAGAGCCCAGGTTAGAACAAAACCGCCGAGTATGGGAGCGATAGCCGCAACCAGCGACGTCACGGCGAGGTTGGCGCCGATCGCTAGCGATTTGGCAGGAATCGGGATGAGCTTAAGCAGCAGTGTAAATTGACCAAGGATGAAGCCGGCACTGGTCATTCCTCCCCATGCCCAGAGAGGGTAAAGAAGGTTGCGGTTCTCAGGCGTTAACAAACACCACACCAAATTGCCTAACTGCCAAAGGATCAGGGAAAAGGTCATTACGGCCTTGTTTCCGTAACGATCAAGCAATTGGCCCCAGGCGCCAAGGGAGAGCGCTCCACCCAGAGCGCTCACGGTCGAGAACATTCCCACGTCGAAAGCAGACATGCTCAACTGCTCAAACATGAACACGTGGTAGAAGGCACCGAAGGCGTTCGCTGCGAAAGACCAGATGGCTCCAAAGCCGATGAAGGCCAGAAGTGATTTCGCGGCCAATACCTGCTTGAATTGTTCGCCTAAGCTAAGGGTCTGTTTACTTTTGGCGGACTCCAAGTGCGAGGATGGAGTGTCCCAGATCCATTTGAGGGAAAAAAGTCGGAGAAAAACGGCTCCAACGATTACGGCTTGGAAGGAGCGTAAGGAGTAGTCTCCGTACTGGAGTGCCCAGCCGGTGACGAGGAGGAACGTGACGGTGGAAAGCGCGAGCAATCGATTACGTTGTCCAAAGTATTTCCCTCGTAACCGAGCGGGCACCCACTCCTGGATCCATGAGTTCCAACCCACGCCCGCGAGTGCCGAGGCAAAACTGGAAACAAAAAACCAGGTCGCGAGCCAGATCCCCGCGCGCTGCGGGTCATCGCGAGGAATGAACTCCAACATCACCGCGAGGATAGCCCAGAGGACCATGTGAACCGTCGCCGGAAAAAATGCCTGTGCCTTCGAAGAGATACGCTTGGCTAGAAGTGGGGAAACGAAAATCTGAAGGAAGTTGCAGATGAATGGCAGTGCCGCTATGAAGCCGATCATCGACTTCGGTAGGTGCAAAGACTTCGTAAAGAGTGCCGCGAGAAAGACGTTTACCGGCAGCGACATGGTTACGATCGGCATGGCGACCAGACCGTCTGCCGTGCAGAGGAACAGGGCGCGTCGGAAAAAGGTTTTGCGCGCGGCGATGGTTTCGCGGCTGGAGATTGCGTGCACGTCGTAAGAGCCTGTTACCCTGCACAGATGTCGCGTGTCGTTGAAGCAAAAGAAATCGAAGCGCAAAAAACGGTTGCTTTGGCCAGTTGGCTGTTGGGGAAACACCTGGTGCGGCGGTTACCGTCCGGGGTGGAGCATCGCGCTCGCATCATCGAAACGGAGGCTTACGACGGCGAACGTGATCTCGCTTGTCACGCGGCTCGTGGGCGTACGCCTCGCACGGACGTGCTCTATTCCCGCGCCGGAACTTGGTATGTGTACCTCTGCTATGGCATCCACGAGATGCTCAACTTGGTCGCTGGGCCCGAGGATTGGCCGGCTGCGGTGCTCATTCGTGGCGTTGAGGGTACGTCTGGAACCGGCCGCTTGACGCGTGCCTGGTCGATCAACCGCTCCTTGAATCGAACGATGATGGATCCGGTATCCGGATTGTGGATCGAGGATGATGGCGTCCGTCCGTCATCTAAGGAAATTCTGCGCACACCTCGGATTGGAGTCGATTATGCTGGTCCTTTATGGGCAGCGAAACCGTGGCGGTTTCTTTGGGTTTCTCCAGCAGCGGTAGCACCTAGCTTGTCGGGAGGGCCGCGAGCACGTGTTCGAGCGTCAACGTCGCCATCTGCTCGCCGATCTTGAGCACGCGGACGTGCGGTCCAGGTGGCGCCCAGATCGAGGGATCGGTAGGCCCAAAGAGAAGGAGCGAAGGTGTCCCCACAGCGGCGGCGAGATGACTGACCCCGGTGTCATGGCCAATGAAATACCGGCACCGTGCGAGGGTTGCCGCTAGCAGGGGAAGAGGCCAATTCTCCGCGAAGCGAAGAGGAGTCGACGCGTATCTCTGAAAACTGCTTTTCAGAGCGAGGTCAGCTTCCCCCAGGATCACCAGCAGAGGAGTTGGCAGGAGTTTTTCTGTGAGTGCACACCAACGNNGCTCCTCCGCTGCCGGGATGGAGGGCGATGTAAGGAGTGCTCGTAGGCGGAAGCCGCTGTTGGCTCTCCTTCTGTACGGCCAGCGGGAGGGCAAGGGGGCGCAGAAGGAATTCAGCCTGAAAGGCAAGCTCGGGGAGTGCTCGAAAGAAATGGCCGGCTGCCGGTCGTGTGCTCACCTGAGAGGAACCCGTGACGAAACGTTGGCTTTCTCGCAGCGGGAAATGTCGGGACAACTCGTGGTCGGGGTCCGGCCAAAAACTCACGACCAGATCGAACCTCTCCAACTCGTTTCGCAGAATCTCAGGGAGAGGCTGCTCGGCGTACAGAGATGACCACTGAGAATCACTCTGAGCGTAGACGGCGTCGATCGTTCCTTCGAGGACTGCGAGGCCACCTCCGCGAGCGTTCCCCACGAGTTCAATGCGAGCGGTCGGCCACGCGTGGCGCAGAGCGCGCAAGAAAGGAAGCGTGACCAAAAAGTCGCCGAGCGCGCCTCCTCGTAGCACGAGGATCTGCTTCATGGCACTGGAGACGTTGAAGAAGCGACGGAGCGCTCCACCAGAGTCAAGCGAGCGGTGCCAAAGCTTAGATTGAGCCGCATACGGATGGGCTGGGGCGTTGCATCTCGTGAGACCCACACTTTGATTTCTCCTCCTCGTTTAAACACGCCGCGCGGGGGTTCATTCTCCATTCGTGGAACAAGGCATACCGTGTCGAACGTACCCAAAGGCGTTTTGAGCGATTCGTACGCTTCCGCACGCAAAACAACGGAGTAAAGATCACGTCCAAAATAAACAAGTGCGTCGCGATGATCACCGACTTTAGGCCTCCATTCTCGCGTTTCGATCAAAGCGGAGATCAAGTCCATGGGCACACCTTCGGGAATCGGAAAGTCGCGGTTCCGTTCTGGTCGTTCCAGGTCACGATGAAAGGCCCGGCGTGTGAGGTAGTCGAAATCAGTGCGAGCATCGAGGCGGTCAGAACCGCTAATGCCGGTGTCGTGGGCCCTGAGAATCGCTCCCGTCGCTGCATCGACGACGAGGTGGGTGCGACTTTCAAATTTGAACAAACTCCGAATCATCCCGCGCGAAGCGATCACGATGGAGACGTGGGAAACTGGCTTGGATTCCAGCGTTCCACGACGGGCTTCGATAACCACTTCTCCCGCGTGAGAAAAAACTCCCCACCCAATTTGATAACGCAGCCGTTCCCCATCCTTGAGCCCGGCGAAGGCGGTCACGGCCCACGCCTGAGTGCTGAGGAGAGCGAGACCACCGATGAAAAGAATCAAACGCAGTGCGGTCATGACGCCATGGCGTTGGGAGTGAACGGCGAGGCTGAGGGGATTTTGAATAAACGACGGGGCGAGATTGCCCAGAGACTTTCATCTTTCTCCGTGATCATCCAAGGCGTCCCCGCAGCCCAAGGGGAAAACGCGGGAAGGACCAAGCGACGAGGGCTCGCGACGAGCGCCGGTAGTTTTAAGCGCATGCCGGCTCCGTCTCGAAAACGCACCGCAGGATGATGATGGCCTACGACTTCAACAGTGGATGGAGGGAGCGTTTCGGTGACGGGCTGATCCCCGTGATGAAAACAAAACCTCTCGCGGTGCAGGATGCGACCTTTGACTGCTGGCCAACGGGCATCGTGATTACCGGCCAGGACGATCGTGGGGAGCGAAGTCCGAGCGAGGAATTGTTCCGCTCTGCTCCGACCAGCGAGTGTGTGCAGCGAGTCGCCCAGCCAGAGCATCTCCTGCGGCGCGTAGTCGTTAATCAAACCATTCAATCGCTGTTCGATTTCGTCGTCGCCCCAAAACGGTAACAGGTGGCCGCGCGAGCGGTGACTTTCGACGTAGCCCCAGTGCAAATCTGCCACGACTAAAAGCCGCAAGTGTTCGAAAAAAACGCCGAGGCGAACATCTAGCCACACGCCGGGAAGAATTTCACTCCGAGGAAGTGGGGGTGTCGCGGCCATACATTTCGTAGTAGAGACGTTCAATGGTGGTCTCCGGATCTTCAAGCATCATGGTTTCTTTGATCTTGCTCACGTAAATTCCAAAAGAAAAGGGGCTCACGCGATCGAGCGAGATGAGTTTCCACGGTAGGGCACTGGCTTTCTCGAGGAAGGCCAGTGCTCGAGGGAGATCAAGAAAACGCAACGTCGCTTCTTCATACGCTTCGACCAGGAGCGGATGGTCGGGCTCATGTCGACGTAACACATCAAAAATGATTTCCGAATNNCGGCTGCCGCGTTCCTTGCCTTGGACTCGGCGCGGAACCATCAAGCCGGTCTGGGCCGTTCCTCGGAATTGCCATTTCACGAGCGAGCTTTCAGCGAGAGCTAGCCTGAGATCATCCTCCGCTCTGTCTGGCGTGAACAGGGGTTTCCAAGCGGCTATGTCCTCTGTCGCCTGAAAATCCCTAAGGGAAAGCAAGAACCCGTAGTCATCGATCGTCACCAGAGCATTTCCTCCGCGTGTCGTTTGGACGCGCTGGGCCACGATTCGAGAGAGGGCGTCGTTGGCTGAGCGACCGATCAGGGAATGAAAAAAGTAGTGATGAACCTCTTGCTCCCGGTACGACTCGACGAGGAAAAAGTCGCGAGTGGGAAGGGCGGAGATGCGATGCTGCAGCAGGAAGTGGCGACCCAAGGCCAAGGCGTTGTCCCGACTGAGGCCATAGTCTCCACATAGGTGCTCGACCACGGATTCCAAAGCGGGTGTCGTTTGTTCTTCGCTAGAGAAGAGGTGAGGTTCTGTCGGTCCTGCGGAATGTGGTGGAGGGTTGAGAGCAAGCCGGCGGGCGCACTCAGTACGGAGGTCCACCACCGCGTCCGCCAATCCGCTAGCGAGAGGCATCTTGTTGGCGTTCCATCGTGGAACGGTAGGCAGGCTGCTCGTCGCGGCGGCCACTTTCGCAGTGAGGAGACGCGTCTCGACCAAACGAACCGTGCGTGCATTGAGGACGAAAACATCGCCGGGACGCATTCCTTTCATGAACGACTCTTCAACTTGACCGAGAGTTTTCCGGCCTAGCTGCACCGTGATCATACTCTCCGTCGAAATCGTTCCGATATTCTGATAAAAATCACGCGCCACCCGAGGGGTGGCCAGGAGAAGTCGTCCTTCGTCATCAAGCCTGATTTTGCCGAATACGGCTCGGTAGTTTTTCTCCAGGCTGGCACCGCCTCCCTCCAGATAGCGGACTACTCGGTCAAAGGTTTCGCGATCCAAGTCGTGAAAGGGCTGGCTCCGCCGGAATAGGGCGTAGGCTTCGTCTGCAGTGACGCTTCCGAAGATGGCGAGACCCACGAGGTGTTGCGCGAGCACGTCGCGCGGATTACGGGCAAATCGTACCGGCTCTAACTCCTNNATTTCCATCCGACGGGCGGTCACGGTGCACTCTGCCAGATCATTGATGTTGGTCGCCACCAGTAAGCCGTGACTGGTCTCTCCCATGGAATGTCCGGAACGACCAATCCGCTGAAGGGCGCGAGCGACGCCTTTCGGTGCCGAAACCATGACCACGGTAACGATCGTTCCGATATCGATGCCCATCTCAAGCGAGGTTGAACAAACCACCGCCCGCAACTCGCCTCGCTTGAGTCGATCTTCGACATCGAGGCGTACCGCGCGATCAAGCGAGGCATGATGCACCTCGATGGAGGGTGCCAGTTTGGGAAGCAGTTGTTTCAACCGGAGGCCTATGCTTTCGGCTCCACTGCGGGTATTGGTGAAAATCAGCGTCGTGCGTTTTTTGGCGAGAATTTGACCCAGCTCTTTCAGGACGCGAGTGGCGGTGTACCCTGCTGGGGGATAAGGAGCCTTACGCAGCGGAGAAAAGACCTCGATGAGCGCGGGTTTTCTCTGGTTGACCTCAATCACGCGGCAGGGACGTCGCGGTCCTACCAGAAATTGAGCCACGTCGGTAAGAGGCGAAACGGTCGCGGAGAGCCCGATGCGCACGAGGGGTGGCTTGATGGGAGGAAGAACCGGCGGAGAGAGCGAATCGGCCGAGTCGGCCGAGCGGGGAAACCATCGTGCCTGGCCGAGATCCTCCAATCGTTCCGCCGCCGCCATGAGAAGCGCGCCTCGTTTATTCTCTGCCAATGCGTGCAACTCATCCACGATGAGGAATCGCACACGTGCGAGCGCGGGGATCCAATCAGGTTGGCTCAAGAGCAGGGTGAGACTCTCTGGTGTCGTCACCAAGATGTGAGGCGGACGACGCTTCATTGCTGCGCGGTCCTTGGCAGAGGTATCCCCGGTGCGCGCGCCCACTTTCAGCCATGACCAGCCCAACTCGTTCAAAGGCGTTTGCAGATTCTTTTGTAGATCGTAGGCCAGTGCCCGTAGGGGCGATACGTACACGGCGAAGATGCCGTTGGGGGCGCCGTCTTGTTCGTGGAGTTTACGCAAGTGGTCCCATACCACTAGGAAAGCGGCGAGGGTTTTTCCGCTTCCGGTGGGGGAGGAGAGAAGGGTGGACCGGCCAGCCAGAATTTCAGGGACGGCGAAGCGTTGTGCGGGAGAGAAAGAGTGGAATCGCCGCTTAAACCAGCTGGCGAGTTCAGGATGGAGTGCGGTGTACAGCTCCGGCTCATCGAGAGCGGGAGCGGTCACGCGTTGGATCAGCGTGGTCGAGTCGGCGTCCACGGAGGAAGAGTAGAGAGGGGCGGGCTTCACCTCGGAACTGGCGGTGTTTCTGAAGTCGGAGCAAACGACGGAGCCGTGGCGAGACGACGGCAGGTGTCCAGAGTATCAATCTCGGCGACCGACTTGTCCGTGCGAATTCGAGCGATTCGGGGAAAGCGCAGCGCGTATCCACTCTGATGCCGATTGCTGAGTTGGATCGCATCAAACGCCACCTCGAGGACCGTATCAGGAACGACAGTACGATAGTGCCCTTTCACCTCCAGGGTGTGATCCAGAAAATGCTGGGTGTACTGAGCGATTTCCGCGTCGGTTAGACCTGAATAGGCTTTGCCGACCGTGAGTAGCTGGCCACTTTCATCGTCGCGAATCGCGAAGGTGTAGTCGCTGAGCACTCCACGTCGTTTTCCATGCCCGTATTCAACACCCACCACGACGACATCCAAGGTGGCATACGCTTTTTTTAGTTTTAACCACGCTAGTCCCCGCCGTCCCGGCGTGTAGATGCTATTTGGATCCTTGGCCATCAGACCTTCGTTACCCCGAGCGCGTGCGGCGAGGAAGGCGCCTTCGATTTCTTGGGCCGTGGTCACCTTCTGCAGGGGAGCGAGCAGGAGCGGGACCGTCGTTTCGATGGGCGGTGACGTTAACAGAGATTCCAGAGCGGCGCGGCGTTCGTTGAGCGATGTTTTCAGGAGCGAGCGACCATTGAGCCATAATAGGTCGTAGCAAGAAAGGCTCACGGGAATTTCGGCGCCCAGGAAGAAGTCGTCACCTTTTCTACCAAGCCTCTTCTGCAGTTCGGCGAAAGGCAGAGCTCGTCCGTCGCGCCAAGCCAGGAGTTCTCCGTCGATGACGGCGTCGCTTTTCAACTGGTGTGCGGCGCCAGCCGCCAAGTCGGGGAACTGATGCGTGATTCGATGAAGGTCGCGGGAAAACAGCTCCACTCGGGTACCCTGCTTGTGCAATTGGCACCGAATCCCATCGTATTTTTCCTCGATCCAAACCGGGGGTGCTAAACGCTCAAGAATGGCGTCCGCGGTTGGTTCGGGACTGGCGAGCATGAATTGAACGGGATTGAATACGCGCAGCGACATCTGATGTAGAGTACCCGCGCGGGCGTGGCGGACGGTTTCCGACAGATCACCGGAAAGCATGTTGGCCTCCCGGATGATTTCGACGGGCTGTTGCGTCGACATCGCAAGCGCTTCTTCGACCAGCCCTTCTTTCAAACCAATGCGGAGATCGCCCGTGATGATCTTAGTCAGGTATTTGGCTTCGACTGGGGAGAGTGTACGGAAAAGCGACTGCAGGAGCTCGAGCTTTTGGAGCGGGCCGCGTAACGAAGCCAATGCGCTGATCTGCTCCCCGATCTGTGCGAGGGAGTGGCTCTGACTCTGCGTGCGGCCATTCAAAAGCGCTTCCGCGGTTTCACCGCTATCGCTGTAACGGAGGTAGGTTCGGCGAAAGTCGTCGCGGGTGAGTCCCGTCACTTCGAGGAGGGCTCGCCGTATCACCGACCAACCCAGGTTGAGGGTGCGTCCGTCGTTCTGGGGAAAGGGACGTCCCGTGAAGTAGAGAGCGGCGAGGGCGGCATCGTCCGTGGACAGCGACTCAAAATAGGTGGCGAGGAGACGAACTTTCTCGCTCTTCTTGGTCGTCGATTTGAGTGCTTCCGCGGTGTGTGTGAACCGCAAGAAAGCGTGTTCTTCGAGAGCAGGAGCGGGTGTGAGAGGAACAGGGAGGGAAACGGAGGCGGGCGCGATCGTTGTCACGGCATTGTCGGTGCCCAAGGCCATTTCGAGCTGATTGTCCTGATTGATGGCCCAGGCCTCGATTCCCCGTTCGCGCAGGGTACGAGCGAAGTCGCTGGCAAAGCCGTGCAGGGTGAGGACGCGTTGTGGCTTCACCTGTTCGACGAAACGGATCAAGTCGGGAAAATCAGCGTGATCGGAGAGGGGAAACGCTGCGTCGCACTGAGCGCGGAAAAGGGTGCCTGGATCGAGAGCCCAGCCAGTGATGGTGGCGGTTTTACGCTTGGGGATTTTTTTCAGGAAAGACGAGTGTGCTGCCTGTGGTGGGCAGATCACGACGTGGCCAGCGAGCTCTTGGGCATTGAATTCCCGGTACGGCGGGAAGGTGATCCCCATCTCTTCATAAACGCGCGTCAAGCGGTGGGTGGCCGGGTGCAGCATCACAGGGAGACGCGCCTCGCTAAGGCCAGAGAGGAGTTCTTGGCTTTTGCCTAGGCTGTACCCAAAGAGCACAGGCGTCTCGTCGTCTTCTAACGCTTGTGCGCAAAAGGTGGCGATCGCGGCCAGAACCTCTTCGGTAGAGGGAAAGACGTAGTGAGGCCTCCCATACGTCGTCTCCATGATCAGGACATCCGCCCGAGGGGTGGCACAAGTCTCGGCGGAACGGCCCTGACGTAGTTTGAAATCCCCTGTGTAAAGAAGCCGTCCGTGGTCGCGGTGCTCGATAAGGCACTGAGCGGACCCGAAAATATGCCCCGCCGGATACAGCGTGATGCTTGCGTCCGGAGTGAGTGCCTCCGTATGGCCAAACGGGAGGATATGCTCACGTCGTTCAGCGGGCATGCGACTGCGCATCAGCCGGGCGGTGCCTTCCGACGTGAGCACCTCCGCGTGGGGCGCGAGGTGATCAAAGTGAGCGTGCGAAACGAAGGAGCGATCGACCGGAAAGTGCGCGTCTAGCCACCAGTCGATCTGCGGAAGCCAAATCCCGTTTCGATATTTTACATCCCACGCCATGATGAGGGCGAAACCCTCACCATGATTTCAACGAATGCAACCGCTGTGAGGGGGCGCAGGTTCAGATCAGAAACCAGGCCACTAGCAAGGCCGCGAGGATCAAGCGGTAAACTGCGAAAAGCCCCAGACCATGTCGCGTCAGGTATTTTACGAGAAAGCGAACGGCGATGGCGGCGGAGATCGCGGCCACAGCGGTGCCTAAGAGAACATGCGGCCAGCCGAAGACTGCAATCATCGCAGGCCCTGCTTTCGCGCCCTTGTACAACGCAGCTCCACCAAGCGTGGGCAGTCCGACCAGGAAACTGAATTCAGCGGCTGCCGCTGGGCTCAGACCGCAGAAATAACCTCCTACCATGGTGACCATGGATCGACTGGTACCCGGCCAGAGGGCCAAGCATTGCATGAAGCCGATCCCCAGAGCCTGCTTTGCCGTGAGGTCGTGCGGCTCCTTCCGCATTTGATTTGCTGAAAGTGAGTTCTTACGCCAGCGCTCCGCGCCCATCATCAAAACGGCACCGCTGATCAGTGCGGCGACGACTGCCCCGATAGAAAAGAGGTGTTCGTCGATCCACTTATTGAGAAGCAAGCCGACACCGGCGACCGGGAAGAACGCGAGGATGACATTGCGCAGAAGCCGAACGCCGGCCGCGTTCTGTCCCAGTACACCTCGCAACATTCCCATCAGCTGCCCCCAGTACAGAAAAGCGACCGCGGCGATGGCACCCGCTTGAATGACGACAATGTACGTATCTGCCGCGAGTTTTTCCGTGAGCGGCACGCCCTCGGGATGCTCTGCGGATGGCGGCTTATACCACATGATATTACCCTGTGCGTCACGGAGAGGTTCGGTGCCTTCCAATTCCAATGCGTGCGTCGCAATGATAAGGTGTCCTGTGGATGAAATAGGCAGGAATTCGGTGATTCCTTCGACCAGTCCGAGCACGATCGCTTCTTTTATACCGAGTTCCGCGGCAGGCGCCGGAGATGACACGGTGGTGGGGACTGCTACGACGGGTGAGGGCGATTCCCCCGCTGAGGGCGCAGTCTCCTGGCCGCGTGACCAACCGCAAAGTCCGAGAACGAGTAAGATGATAAAAAGACGGCGCACGCGTTTTGCTTTCAGCTTTGGCCAGTCGGCGCAAATTTATTTGCCGCCGCCGAGCCTCCGCGCCTGTCTCGCTGCTCATGCCGCTTTCCGCTCTTACCCGCAAACTCGTTGCCCGTGAGGAACTCTCACCCCAAGATGTGGCCACGGCCGCCGATCTTTTGACGGACCCTGCGGTCTCAGATGACGCCAAAGCGGGATTCTTGACCGAGCTCTCTCTCAAAGGAGAAACCGCTGCGGAAGTGGCGGCCTNNCCAGCGCAGGTGTGCCCGTGATGAAGCACGGAAACCGTGGCATCACCTCCAAATGCGGAAGTGCGGATCTTCTTTCGGCGTTGGGGGTAAAATTGGATGCGTCGCCTGAGGTACTGCGGAAAGCACTGGACCAACTTGGTTACGTTTTCTTTTTCGCGCCAGCTTTCCATCCCTCCTTTAAGCATGTCGCTCCGGTGCGCAAGGTACTCGCGGCTCGTGGTCAGCGCAGTGTATTCAACATTCTAGGACCATTGATTAATCCGGGGCGTCCAGCCCATATGCTCATGGGAGTGTTTTCCGAAGCCTGGGTCGACAAACTGGCAGAGGTCCTCGAGCGGTTAGGCGTGCAGGCCGGCGTGGCTGGCTTTGGCAGCCTGGGGAATGGACGTGGGATCGACGAGTTGACCACCGCGACTCCGAATCGCGTCAAAGGAATCGGGGCCTTGCGTTCCGTGGACGGCTGGTGGCAGCCCGAAACCCATGGGTTTCGCACGCTGCCTTTCGACTGCCTGCGTGGAGGTGACGTGACTGAAAATCTAGGAATTATCGAGGCGGTCCTCGCTGGGCGTGGACCGGAAGTCTTGGTCGACACGATTGTCTTCAACGCCGCCACTGGGCTTTGGATTGTCGGTCGGACCGGGTCGATCCAAGAGGGGGCAACATTAGCACGCGAGCTTTTGTTGGGCGGAGCGGTCCAGTCCAAGATTAACGCTACCCGGGATTTTTTTGCCGCAGTATGAAGCGAGTTTATTTTGGCACGGACGGCGTGCGCGGTGTTTACGGGGGGCCGATCATCAACGAGTCATTCGCGGCTCGTCTCGGATTCGCGGCGGGCCGTTGGTCTGGGGAGAAGGGCACGGCATTTATCGGACGAGACACGCGGGCGTCCAGCCCTGTGCTGTTAGAAGCCGTAGTGCGCGGTTTACAGGCGGCGGGCCTTGAAGTGATTTCGCTAGGCATCGTGCCGACACCCGCGGTGGCTCGTCGCGTCAGGCAGGAGTCTGCAGTTTTAGGGGTGATGATCACGGCTTCGCACAACCCCGCTGCGGATAATGGGATCAAATTTTTCGCCCGTGGGGGCGTTAAGTTAGCGGATGACGACGAAGCCGCGATCGAACATTTATTGCCGGCAGATGGTACCGTTTTCAAGGCAAGCGGGACGCTGGTGGTTTGTGAGGGAACCGCGGACTATATTGCGGCTGCAGTGAGCGTGCTGCCGCGAGAGGCCTTGCNNGGACGATTGTTTTGGATACAGCGAATGGCTCCACCGTGCAGACCAGTCCTACTGCACTGCGACAATTGGGCGCGGAGGTGGTGGGATTGGGAAACCAACCGGACGGGGCCAATATCAACGCGGGTGTCGGCAGCGAGCACCCCGAGCTACTGTGTGCCGCTGTGCGTCGGGCGGGCGCTCGGCTAGGGATCGCGCATGACGGTGACGGTGACCGCTGTGTGGTCTGCGATGGCGAGGGAAGCGTCCTCAGCGGGGACGAACTGCTCACGGTTTTGGCTGTGCACGCTCTGCGCACCGGGCGTCTCGCCCAAAATGAGTTGGTCATCACGGTGCAGAGCAATCTGGGGGTGGATGCGGCTGTCCGCGCAGCTGGGGGACGGGTGGTAAGGACTGCGGTGGGTGATCGTTATGTACTTATGCGCATGCAGGCCGACGGAGCCAATCTAGGAGGAGAGTCGAGCGGTCACGTGGTTTGCGCTGATGTTTCGCCTACGGGAGATGGACTCGTGGCAGCTCTGCGTGTGATTGAAGTCATGCGCGAGACGGGAAAACCGCTTTCGGAACTGCGGCAGATCTTGAAGAGCTTTCCTCAGGGTACCCGAAACCTAAAAGTGAAGGAGAAAAAGCCGCTCGAGACGTGCGTCATTCTTTCGCAAGCNNCATAGATGCGGTGGAGAAAGCGATGGCCGGGGAAGGTCGCGTCCTGGTTCGTTACTCGGGAACGGAGCCTAAACTCCGACTGCTCGTGGAGGCCGCGCGCGACGAGGACGTGCAACGTGGACTCGCTCAGCTGGAGTGTGCGGCACGAACCGACCTCGCCGTGGTTGATTAGCTTTGGCCTTGATCTTCGATTGCGTCCGTTTGCCGTCCAGTTAACGTAGGACTACTATGATCGACGGCATCCGTTTCAAAGTATGTGGGCTCACTTCGCTCGTTGACGCGGAGTTTGCCGATCGCGCGGGTGCGGATTACTTGGGTTTCATTCTTTATCCGAAGTCGNNCCTTGGCGCAATACCGAGCCATGTTCGAACGACTCCCCACCGGTCGGCGGACAGTGGCGGTGATGGTTGAACCCACCGATGCCGAGTTGGCGGCAGCTCAGGAGTCAGGTTTCGACGCGTATCAAATTCATTTTCGGCATGACCATCCGTATGAGCGCATTCAGCTCTGGAGTCGGTTGCTCAGCAGTAAAAAGCTATGGCTGGCACCGAGGCTTCCACCGGAAATAGACGTGGATCCCAAATGGCTCCCGCTCGCAGGTACCGTGCTCCTGGATACGTTCCACGCTTCAGGTTTTGGTGGTTCGGGTATGACCGGCGATTGGGAAAAGTTTCAGCGCCACCAAGCGAGCCATACTCAGACCAAGTGGATCCTGGCAGGAGGACTTTCTCCTGATAACGTCGGCGAAGCCCTGCGGGCCAGCGCCGCACGATGCGTCGATGTTAACAGCGGAGTCGAATTGGCGCCGGGAATCAAGGATCACGCCAAGATTGGAGCGCTGGCGGTGGCCATTCATCGTGAGCGAACGCGCGAGCAGCCAGCGGCGGCGCCCAGCGTGAGCCCCTGACGGAGATTTTTGTCCGCATGCGTTCGGAGAAGGGATTCTGAACGAGGAGTCGCACTCATGACGACTTGGCCTCGGGTCGCGGCGGACTGAATTTATGTTAGTATCTACTTGATAGTGGCTTGCGCGCAGATCTTTCGGGGTTGGCACTCATGGACCTGGAGTGGGACTGGGGTAAGAGGTGCCGCCGATCTTGACCTCTGACGGACGCGCGGTTGCTTGGGCGGCAATGAGTTCACAACCCTTTATCGACCCCGCGTTCGAGGTTCGTTGGTCACAGCATACGGCGGAGCATATTGTTCCTGACATGGAGGTGGCGCTTGCGCGGGCTGAAGCCGCAATTGCGACGATAGCGGCGGCTCCCTTGGACGGGTTGACGTACGACTCTACTTATCTCGCCTTGGAACGCGCGACAGAAGAGTTGAATTTTGCCTGGGGGAAGGTCACCCATCTACAGTCGGTGTCGGACTCGCCGGCATTGCGTGAGGCGCACAATGCGATGCTTCCCAAGGTCTCAGCCTTCTTTGCGAAGATACCTCTCAATGCTGCGCTCTGGGAGAGGCTCAAGGCGTTTAGTGCCTCCCCGGCGGCGAAGTCGTTACAAGGTATTCATGCGCGTTTGATCGAAGAGACCGAATCGTCCTTTCGCCTCGCCGGTGCGGATCTTCCGGTGGCGCAGCGCGAGCGGCTGGAGGCCTTGCAGAGCGAGTTAGCGCAACTGACGCAAAAGTATTCTGAGAATGTGTTGGATGCGACCAATGCGTGGCAGCTGCTGGTCGAAAACGAAGCCGAGTTAGCGGGTTTGCCGGCTCACGCCAAGGATGCAGCCCGTGCCAATGCTGAGCGAAAGGGACTCGGCAGTCCGGAAAAACCGGTGTGGCGGTTTACCCTTCACTCACCCTCGACTGAGCCGGTGATGACCTATGCGGAAAATGAAGATCTCCGTCGCCAAGTCTGGACTGCGATGGTCTCCGTGGGAGCGACCGCTCCCCATGACAACGCCGAGTTGGTGCGGCGGATTTTGACGTTGCGGGCTGAGAAGGCTGCGCTGCTCGGAAAGCCGCATTTCGCTGATCTCGTCCTCGAACGGCGTATGGCCAAGACAGGCGAAAAAGCGTTGTCCTTCATTGAGGATCTCAAATCGCGGGCGGAAAAAGCCTTCGCTAGTGAATCCCGCGAGCTAGAGGATTTTAAGGCGCGCCAGACCAAAACCGACGCGGGGCCGCTGAAGGCGTGGGAGGTGGTTTTTTGGTCGGAGCGACTTCGGAAAGAGCGGTATGATTTTGATGAAGAAGCGCTACGTCCCTACTTCCCTATGGACCGAGTCATTGCCGGTCTTTTCGAGATCGTCGATCGCGTGATGGGCCTTAAGGTAGTCGAGCGTCCCGCGGGAGCAGTCGAAACCTGGCATCCGGAAGTCAAATACTACGACCTCTTTGATCGCAAGCAGCGCCACCTCGGCTCGTTCTATGCGGATTGGTATCCCCGTGAGTCCAAACGCGGGGGCGCGTGGATGGGATATCTGCTAACTGGAGGAACGGCGGGGGGCAAACGTGAACCCCATTTGGGATACATCTGCGGAAACATGACGCCCCCAATTGGTGGGAAGACTGCCCTGCTCACGCATCGCGAAGTCGAAACTGTTTTCCACGAGTTTGGGCATCTCCTCCATCACCTCCTGGGCGAAGTAGAAATCAAGTCGCTCAATGGAGTGAATGTTGCCTGGGACTTCGTCGAACTGCCCTCGCAGATCATGGAGAACTGGACCTGGGAGCGTGAAGGCCTCGATCTCTTCGCGCGGCATTTTGAGACAGGGCAGACGATTCAAGATGACCTTTTCAAAAAGATGGTGGCCGCCCGCCGTTTTCGCGCTGCGGCGGCGGTGATGCGTCAGATCCAGTTCGCCAAAATGGATCTCATGTTGCACGTGCGCACGCCGGAGTTTTTGGACGGCGATATTGAAGCGAAGGCACGCGCGGTCGTCGCTGATTGCATGATTCCGACGGAGCCGCCGCAGCGAACCATTCTGTTCCGGTTCAACCACCTCTTTAGTGATCCGATCGGCTATGCCGCGGGCTACTATTCGTACAAATGGGCGGAAGTCCTCGATGCCGATGCCTTCACTCGTTTCCAGCGCGAAGGGGTCTTCAATCCGGCGACGGGCGCAGCATTCGTAGAACACATTCTCAGTCGGGGAAATTCCGCTGATCCGGCGGAACTGTACCGCGCGTTCATGGGTCGAGATCCTGACCTGTCTGCGCTTTTGACTCGTAGCGGGTTGGTGGCAGCCTAGGCTGTGACCGCCCTGCTGCGGACGGCTTGCAGGTGAATCCCTCATGCGCCGTGCGTTACTTGTTCTCCTTGGCTTTGTCGCCTTCATCGTTTGCGCAGTGGCGCTTCTGCCGTTCTGGCTGGGCGCTCCGCTCTCCGTTTTAGGCAAGCGGGCCGGGGTTACCTATGAACGTTATGAACGGTTGGGCTACAACCGATTTGCGCTCCACGGTGTACGTTGGCAGAGACCGGGCTTCACCGTTGAGGCGAGACGCATTGAAGTCGCGACACCTTTGCGCTGGGTGTTGGAGAAAACCAGGTCGGGTCCTTGGCGAGTCGATGACTGGAAAGTCACTCTCGTGCCTACGGATCCCGCTCCGACCTCAACTTCGGTTAAAGGTTGGAAGGATCTACGCGGTCGACTGGAGGGAATCGTACGTAAACTCGATGAGGTTCTGCCGCCGCTCTCTGCTCATCAGGGGAAAGTGATTTCGCCGCAGGGCGTGATTTCGGCGGACGTGGTTCAGTGGGATCACCGTCGCCTGCATTTTGACTTACTAGGCTTTCGAGACATCCAGGCGTCTGGAGCTGTCCTTTGGCCCGAGAAGGAAGCGTTGTCAGTGAGTGTTGAGTCTAAGGACCAAGCATGGTCCTTGGCGGCTCAAAGCCCCAACGAGGCCTCTCTTACTGCTGACCTCAGCTTGCGCGGACAGCCGGCGAAACTGGAGGCAGAGTTTGGCGATATCGGTTGGCTGCCGATTGAGGCGACAGTGGCCGCGACCGACTGGAAACTCTCGGGAGAGGATGCCCGTCTGGCACCGGTCTACCGGTCCGTGGCGGGTGCGTTTTCCTTGGTTTGGAAGGACGCTCGTCTCCGTGTCTCGCTGCAAGCGGATGCTGAACCCATGGAAGAGAAAGGGGCTCCGCCACTGAAAGTCGTGGCCCAAGGCGAAGGTGATTTCAACCGGTTGCGAGTCGATGCGCTTTCGCTGTCGGGTCCAGGGTTGCAGGCCACGCTGGCGCAGCCGGTGGAAATTGAACGCACTGTCGGTTTAAAGACTCCGGAAACTCAGTTCGATGCGCGGGTTGACCTCGCACAGATGCCGTGGTTTCAGGCGAAAGGGATCGTGGAGGGAACTGTTCGTATCGAACCTCAACGTGAAGGTGCAGTCTCGTTGCGGGCCAAATTGACGGGACAGGATCTGCAAGGCGATCAGTGGGCGTTTTCGCGTGTTGAGGGCGATGCTCTTCTCGAGTGGCCGCGGCTAACAGTGCCGGGGTTGCGCGTTACGGTCGCTCAAGGAGAAACACTCAGCATCGAGGGAGGTTATAATTTTCGAGAAAAAATTCTCCAATCTTCCAAGGTGAACGGAGAGATTACTCGGGCGGCAGTGGCTCGGTGGATACCGGAGAGTGTCGCGTTTGAACGCGTTTCGATTTCAGCACACGCAGAGGGTCCGTTGACGGCTTTGACCCATCGCGGAGAATTATCTGTGGCTGAACCCGCGGGCGGGCAGGTGAAGGCGTCGCGNNGCTGACGTGACGGCAAGCCTGCAGTCCCAAGGAAGTGAGGTCGCACTCACAGCTGCGTTGCAGGCAAATTCAGCTAATGTCAGCCGCTTGGAGTGGACCAAGGCCAATGAGGAAGTTTTACGCTCATCGCGTCCTTTCGTAGTCAAATGGAAACCAGAGCTGAGCATTGCCGGCATGGCACTAGAAGGTGAAGGCCGCGCGCTGACAGCCGAGATTCAGGCGGGAGTGTCCGGCCGTGTGGCGATCACTGCGCGCCAAATCCGCTCTGATCTTTGGCGCGATTTTTACGCCATGCAGGGACCGCCTTGGGCGATCGAAACGGGGGAGCTGACGGGGGATTGGGCGCGGGGACCTTTGCGTTTTGCTCTTCGGGGCAAAGGACAGGTGGGGTTAGAGGATGAACGCACGGCAGGTGTTGACATCAATGCGACCGGAACCGAACAGGGCGTGACGATCACGCAGCTTAACGTGGGCATCTCTGGCCGACCCGTGGTGGCGGCCACAGGCCAGCTTCCGGTTTATATCGAAAGCGCGCCGAAATGGGGATTGCGAATCGAACGGACACAACCTTTGGTTCTCAATCTCGCGACTGAGAAAGAGGCCCAATTCTGGTCGCGTATTGGTCGAATGACTGGGCTCATGCTCGTTGATCCCGTGGTGCAGGTGAATCTATCAGGGACCTGGCAGGCACCGGCGGGGAATGCCCGGATCGACGTGGAGAAAATGGGTTGGCCGCAAAAGGATGGAAAGGATGTTNNAAGCCACTCTGCTGGGTGATGGAAAATCGATCACCCTGGAGACGTTTTCGGCGAGCGTGGCGGGACAACCCGTGAGAGCTTCGGCCCGCCTGCCGTTGCCGGCGGACGTGACGCGATTGAGTGCGGACGAGTTGCGAGCCTGGATGATCGCTCACGCAGAGGCGCAGCTACAACTCAAGGATGCTGAGCTGGCTGCCGTCGCTCCCTTTGCTCAGGCTTGGATCGCGCCCACTGGGAAGTTGAACGTAGATCTTAAGCTCGATCCCGGTTTAGAGTGGGAAGGATCCTTGCCGGTTACGGATGCAGCGACACGTCCCCTGGGTCCCTTAGGCGTCCTCCAAAGCATCCAAGCTGATCTGGCGGTGAGCGGCCGTACCCTCAGAGTGAACCGTGTAGAAGCCAAAGCGGGTGGGCAGCCGGTCACGCTATCGGGATCGGCCGAGTACCACAAAACCGAGGGTTGGATTTTGGATTTGGCCTTGAAAGGGAATCAACTGCCGTTCTTGCGGCAGACCGGGTTTCTGGTGCGCGGAGATGTCGATTTGAAAGTGAAAACCGAGTCACCCACTTTGACCCGCGTGACTGGCAAAGCGCTTTTACGCGACAGCCTTTTTCTGGCTGATATTCGCAATTTTATCCCCCGAGNNTTCGCTCGTTGGCAACTCGGTGTGGAGGTAGAAGGGAACCGTTTCTTACGTTTAAGAACACCCGTTTTTGCTGGTTTGGCCTCAGCGCGTTTTCGCCTCCAGGGCACATTGGCCGAGCCCGTCGCTATTGGGGAAGCCATCGTGCATGAAGGACAGGTCCTTTTTCCCTTTGCTAGTCTGCAGGTGCAGCAAGGCGCTGTCAGTTTGACGGAACTTGATCCGTTTGAGCCACGCATTTCCCTCGTGGCGGTGAGTCGTCGGCTCGGTTATGATCTGCGAATGGAGCTGTCGGGAACGGCGAGTGATCCTAATCTCACGTTCACGTCGAGCCCGCCGCTCGACTCCGAGCAAGTCCTCCGCTTGGTCATGGCTGGNNCGCGCCATGCGGTTGGGTACTTATTTGGGGCAATCGTTGGCCGGTCAGCTAGGATCAGACCCGGGTAAAGCAGAGCGATTTTCCCTGACCACCGGAGAGCGTGTTTCGCGGGATGGCAAAGAAACGTACGTGCTCGAAGTTCCGCTGGATGAGCGCTGGTCATTGATGGGTGAATACGATGAGTTTGATGACTACAATGTGGGAGTGAAGTGGCGCGTGTGGCAGGATCGCTCTCAAAAGAGTAAAGAGCCCTCAGACACCTCAGCGAAGGCGGATCCCACGACTGAAAACCGTCCCGAAAAAGGCCAGGAGCCAAAGCCATGAGCGCTCGCTACTACAGGATTGCGACCGTTTGGATGGCGTTAGTGTGCGGGTCGGGGTTGGCGCCGTTATCGGTGCTAAGCGCGTCTGAAAAAGAGGCGTCGCCCGCTGAGGTGGTGGTAAAAGGCTTGGGACTTTGGAAAAATCGCGAAGAGCGGATCTCGTTGGTGCGGTTGCTTGGAACGGAGCGCGGCGCAGTGATGGATGCGAACGCTATTGAGGACGCGACCTTTCTGCTTCTTTCCGGCCTGACGGAAAAAGGCTTTTTGCGACCCGAAATCGAGGTCACCGCGTTTCCAATACAAGGAGGTGAACCGGTCCATTTCACCTTTGATCATAGCCTGAGTACGCTTATACCTCGGCCGCTCGAAGCCAAACGCGTGGAGTTCTTGGTGAAAGAGCAGGTGAGGTTCACCGTCGACGACGTCACCTTCAAAGGGCTGACGTTGATTGAAGATCAGGATGCCATGCGATTTTTCAAACCGACGGACACGTTATGGCAGAGTGCTGCCAGTCGCGCCTACTCCCCCGCGCGGTTGCGACGGGCTGCTGATAACCTTCAAGATGAGCTCCGACTCCTGGGCTACGCGAATGCCACGGTAGCAGCCAGCGTGTTGGATCAGAATTTTGAAACGGGTAAGGTCGCCGTTTCCGTCGAAGTCACGGAAGGACTTCGCTCCGTGGTCAGGAAACTTGACGTCGTTGGGTTGGAGCCTACGGGAGCGAAGTTTGCACTCGAGAATTGGACTGGGCGTTCTTGGACTCCGCTGTGGCAGCAGGATCTCGCGGAGGCCCTGCGCCGCGAATGTGTGACCCAGGGATATCCGGACGTACGTATTGCGTTTCAGCGTCGATTACTGACCGCCGAAAGCACGGAGCAGCCCCTTTCGATCGAGGCAATCGTCCAACCAGGTGTTAAGGTTCAAGTCGGCGAGGTTCGCTTTGTGGGTAACGAGCATACCCAGGAGAAAATCCTGCGACGCCGCGTGCCGTTCGAAACCGGGGATGAGCTTGACGTCCTCCAAGTCGAACGAGCACGGGCTCGGCTGGCGCGATTGGGTGTTTTCTCTACGGTGCGCACGGAATTCAGTCCCACCACGGGGGAAATCAGGGATGTGATCTATGCGTTGGAGGAACTACCGCGTTGGGAGACGAATCTCCTCTTTGGATACGGGAGCTATGAACGCGTGCGCGGAGGAATCGAGTGGCGACAATCGAACCTTTTTGGACGTGCCCACCAAAGTCGGTTGCTACTGGTGCAGTCATTAAAGAGCACGCGGGCTGATTACCTTTATTCGGTGCCAGAGCTGTTTGGAGAATCTTTGGACGGTTCAGTACGCGTCTTCGGATTGAGACGGGAAGAACCTTCTTTCGTGCGCGAGGAGTACGGGACGAATGTATCGTTGCGCCGCCGGCTCGCCCGCCGACTGGAGGGACGNNAACGAATTGACCACACGGGAAATCGACGATCGCTTGGTCAAGGTGGGAAGCGTCGACGTCGGTTTGACCTCAGATCGTCGCGATAACCCGCTTCGCCCCCGTCGGGGTATTCGGTGGGTCGGTCAGGTTGAGGCCGCGAGCAAGACGCTTGGTGGGGAAGTTGACTTTCAAGTCTACGAAGTGGGCGTCTCCTACCACACGTCGTGGGGGAGCAGCCGCTGGATTCACGTCGGACTCAGCCACGGTGCCATCACCACCTTTGGCGCTGACAACGATCGTGATCTCCCCGTGAACAAACGCTTCTTTCCCGGAGGTGAGACCAGTATGCGGGGCTATCAGCGGGGTGAGGCATCTCCTCGCGGCGCGGATGGACGCTTCATCGGTGCGCAGAGTCAGGTGACCTTCAATTTGGAGCTCGAGCAAGGACTGACCGGGAACTGGTCAGGAGTCCTTTTCTTTGACGCCCTAGGGACTGCGGTGGAGCTCTCCGACTATCCTTTGAATGAGGAGCTTTACGCGTTAGGAATTGGCGTACGCTATCAGACGCTAGTGGGACCGGTCCGGTTGGAGTATGGTCGGAATCTTAACCCGCGCGTCGGTGACCCCGGGGGAACCCTACACTTCTCTATCGGGTTCCCCTTTTAAGTCACGATTCAGCGACTACTTAAAAGCTGCCCACACGCGCTGAACATCATCGTGATCTTCGAGAGCCTGGAGGAATTCGCCCACCTCCGCGCGACTGGCGTCGTCTAATTCGGGGTAGGATTTTGCGACGTAACCAATTTCTGCGGTGATGACCGACCATCCATGCTCTTTCAGCCAGGTGGACGAGGAATGCACCGCAGTTCGGT